>JAWVZB010000006.1:0-48473 GCA_033722375.1 Nitriliruptorales bacterium
CACTTCTTCAACGAGGAGATCGTCGGCAAGCGGTTCGTGCCGGCGGGTCCCGACCACGCACAGGTCGCAGCGCTGGCGGGGATCGTCGACTACCTCGAAGCGCTCGATGCCCACCACTTCGACGTCGGGGACGAGCTCCCGCCGGAGGACCGCATGGCTCGGCTCACGGGTCTGTGGCGCGCCCACGAGACCGAGCTGCTCGCCCCGTTGCTGGAGCATCTGGACGGACGTGACGACCTACGGGTGCTCGGGCCCACCGATGCCGAGGCGCGCATGCCGACGGTCTCGATCGCAGGCCCGCGGCCCGGCGCGGTGCTGGCCGCGGAGCTGGCCGAGCACGGGGTCATGGCCGGCGGTGGCCACTTCTACGCCTACCGGCTGATCGAGGCGATGGGCGTGGACCCCGAAGACGGCGTGCTGCGTGTCAGCTTCGTGCACAACACGTCACGCGAGGAGATCGAACGGCTGATCGGGGCGCTCGAGGCCCTCGACTGAGCTACGGCGTGCGGGTGTCGCCCTGGTCGGCCGCGTCGTCAGCGGTGTCGCGGGCCTCGTCCTCGTCAGACGGTGGGGCGTCGGTGTCGACGGGCGCTTCTTCGTCGGCGGTGTCGGCCGTGTCCGTGCCGGTGTCGGCCTCGTCGGCGGGCGGGGCGTCGTCGTCCGCCGGGACCTCGTCCACGGGCGCCTCGTCCGCGGGCACGTCGTCGGTGACGTCGGCCTGATCAGCCGGCGGGTCGACCTCCGCGCCGCGGGTGTCGTCCCAGCGCTCGGAGCCGTCGTCGGAGGGGAGCGTCGGGAGGTCCTCGACCGCGGAGCCCTCGAGGTCGTCGTTCGGATGCGGGAAGTCCACGCCGATGTAGGAGGCGCCGGTCGAGACCGGGCCCTGGACGGCGTCTGGGAGCGAATCGGTGGCCGCGAGCCCCCCCGTTGCCGCCGCAGCGACGCCCACGCCCAACGCGATCTTGGTGGCGGTGTAGCCCAACACCTGTGCCGCCCGGCGGCGCCACCGGCCCACGCGTGTGGTGGGGGTGGCGGCGGGTGCGGGTGCGGTGTGGGCATGCTCCTGGGCGACCTCGACGATCTCGGCGAGGTGGCGCTGGGCGGTGTCCTCGTCGGCCGGGGTGGTCAGCGACGAGCGTGCCTGAGCCAGGAACGCCGAGAGCGCACCATCATCCGCCTCGCCGGTCAGGAGCCGGTCGAGGGCGTCGGCGCGATCGTCGTGGTTCGTCATCTCACTCTTGTAACCGTTCGGGAGGGCTGTAGGGGTACGGGTCGTCCGGGTTCCGTTCGAAGTGGCGCTCGAGGGACCGCAGCCCGCGGCGCTGGAGCGCCTTCGTGGCGTTCTCGGTCCGGTCGACGATCTCGGCGACCTCGGCGATCGTGAGCCCGCCGACCAGCCGCAGCAGCAGCACGTCGCGCTGGTCCTCGGTCAACACCGCGTCGAACAGCGCGCGGATCTCCTCGGTGGTGAGGTGGTCCAGCGCCTCGGGCTCGGCCTCGACCGGTGGGAGGTCGTTGCCGGGGCGCACGTCGTCGATCGGGGTGGTCTGGCGCCGGGAGCGCTTGCGGCGCTCGTCGATCAGCCGGTGGTGGGCGATGGTGAACACCCACGAGCGGAAGCCGTCCTCGTCGCCCTCGAACGATTCGAGCGAGCGGGTGATACGCAGGAACACCTCGCCGACGAGCCCCTCGGGGTCCTCCGCCCCGTGGCCCCGGAGGTAGCCGAGCAGCGGACCCGACAGGTCGTTGTAGATGCGCGTCCACGCCCACTCGCCGCCGGCACGCGCGGCGGCGAGCACGTCGTCGAACTCGGGACCGATCGTCACGGCGCCTCTGGGGTGGTCGGTCGGACGAACGTAACTCCCCGGACGTGCATCGGACCCCGGGGCTGCCGGGGTCCGATGTGGTCGGAGGAGCTCAGGTTGGAGGCGAACTCATCCGTCAGGGGTGGAGGTCACGGGCGAGCGTCGCTGCCCGGGTTGTCGTTCTGGTTCGGGTGGTCGGTCGAGGCGTCGCTCTGGCCGTCGTCGGCGGGGACGTCGTCCGGGATGTTGTCGCCGTCGTTGTCGTCCGCGGCGTCATCGGCGTCGTCCAGGCTGTCCTCGGCGACGTCGGCGTTGTCCGCACCGGCGTCCGCGGCGTCTTCACCCGTGGTCGACGAGGTGTCGTCCGTGTCGTCGCCGCACTCCTCGGGGAGCTCCGCGTCTGCGCCGGCTGCGTCAGTCGCCGCACCAGCGACCCCCAGGCCGAACTCGCAGCCCTCGAGGTCGGTGTCCCCCATGAAGTCGTGGACGGCCTTGGCGACGTCGCTGGCGTTGTCGTCGGGCCCCTCACCGTCGTTGGCGTCGGTGTCGACGTCGTCATCCGCCGGTGCCTCGACGGGGGGCACGTCCTCGGGGACGTCGCCGTTGTCGGCCTGGTCGGGCAGGGTGGCGGCGCCAGCGATACCTGCGCCGGCGACGGCCAGGCTGAGGCCCGCGATCGTGGTGGCGGCCTTGGTGCCGCCCAGGAGGCTGGTGAGGGAGCTCAACATGGTCGTTCTCCGGTCTCTCGGTTGCGGTCTGTTGGCTGGTGGTCACGCTCTGCACTCGGCGGCCACTCACTGTTGTCACCGTCTGGTTCGGCGGTACGGGTACGGGCTCCCCCACGTCCGTTCGTTCACCGCACGCGTGCGTGCAGTCAACGAACGGGCCTTCCCGCTCGCTGTCTCCCGTCAGGTGTAGACCATGTAGAGGACGGTGCCGACGAGCGCGGGGCGCTCCTGGTCCTCGATGTCGACCTGGACGTCGAGGCGGTAGAGGATCCCGCCGCCCTTCTCCTTCGCGTCCTTGAGCCTGGCCTGGGCGCGCACCCGGCTGCCGGAGGGGACGGGTGCGGTGAGGCGCATCTTGTCGATGCCGTAGTTGATGCCCATCTTCGAGTCGGGGACCTCGACCATCCCGCCGACGAGCTGGGGCAGGAGCGACACGGTGAGGTAGCCGTGGGCGATGGTCTGCCCGAAGGGCCCGTTCGCGGCCTTCTCTGGATCGACGTGGATCCACTGGTGGTCGCCGGTCGCGTCGGCGAACTGGTCGATCATCTGCTGGGTGACCTCGAGCCAGTCGGAGGTCCCGAGCTCGACGTCCTCGGCGTCCAAGAGCTGGTCAGGGTCCAGGGTCACGCTCACCGTCGTCGCCTCCTCGCGGGTCCTCCCTGCAGCCTAGATGCCACCAGCAGCGCGGCGAGGCCGATCGCGGCCGCCCCGCCCCCCGTGTCGGGGAGCGTGCCGCCGTCGCCGGACGTGCCACCCTCCGCCCCGCCGTCGTCGGACGGGGCGCCGGCGACCTCGATCGTGTGGGTCGTGGTCGCCTGGCGGCCGGTGTCGTCGGTGACGGTCAGGGTGGCCTCGTAGGTGCCGGGCTCGCCGTAGGTGTGGCTCAGCGTCGCGTCCAGCACGTCGGCGCCCGAGGCCTGGCTGCCGTCGCCCGAGTCGAGCGACCACGACACCAGCTCGTGGTCGTCCCAGCCCGAGTAGGAGCGGCGACCGTCGAGGTGCCAGGTGTCCCCGTCACCCTCGGCGACCAGCAAGGCGGTGGGGCCCACCGGGTCGTCCACAGCCGCGCAGACGTCCTGGCTCCGTCGCTCGGCGTCGCCCTGCTCGCGGGTCGTGCCGGACAGGTCGACCGTCTGCTCGTGCAGCGGCGTCCCGGTGGCGGGCTGGGCGACCGTCGGCTCGGCGGTCGTGTCGTCGCCGTCGGGGTCGAGCCAGGTGCGGAACCACTCGAGCGCTGCGGCCTGGGTCCACCAGCGGTCGTAGAAGTAGGCGTGGTTGCCGGCCTCGACCAGCACGGTCCGCTGGGTGGGCATCTGCAGGGTCCGGCTGGCGAGGATCGTCGCGTGGTAGGGCGGCACCAGCGTGTCGTCCTGGGCGTAGAAGTGGAGGGCAGGGACGTCCACGCCGCTGCCGATGACACCGTCCAGCGCATCGACGGCCGAGTCCTGGCGGAACATGAAGTTCGGTGTGGCGCGGAACTCCTCGAGCTGCCCGACGGTCGTGAGGTAGTCACAGATGTCGGGGTTGTTGACCACCGTGGTCAGGAGCGCGGCGGTCGCCGCGTCCTCGCGTGTCGCCTGGGTGGCCTGGTCGGCGGGGCCGCTGAAGGTCAGCGCGGTGTCGACGAGCCCCTCGTGGTCGCGACCGAGCGCGAGGATGGTGTTCTGCGCGCCTTCGGAGAACCCGAGCACGCCGATCCGCTCGGCGCCCCGCCGCCGGAGCTCCTCGGCCGCGACCAGCAGGTCCTCGGACTCCTTCCACCCGATCGACTGGCCCCGGCGCGTGCCGCTGGGGTGCCACGAGCCGCCCCGCTCCCACTCGCGGCCCATGTCGCGGTGGTCGGGGGCGATCACCGAGAAGCCGTTGGCGCGGAGGAACGCCGCGTAGCGGACGATCGAGTACTTGCCGTTGGTGTTGAAGCCGTGCATGACCACCACACCTGGGGCGCCGGGGACGATCGACACGAAGGCGTGGAGGGGGGTGCCGTCGTAGCTCTCGAGCTCGACGAGCTCGAACTCCTCGGGGAAGGCGGCGAAGGGCGGGGCGAGGTCGGCCAGCGGCTGCTGATCGGGGACGGGGCCGGTGCAGCAGGTGCCGCTGCTGGTGTCGGTCAGCGGGAAGGCGGCGGGGTAGTCGTCGCCGTCGAAGGCGCTGTCGGTCCCGGTCGGGGTGTAGCCCGGGTCGTAGGGGAGGTCGAGGATGCGCTCGACGACGGCGTCGACCTCGGCTGCGGTGACGTGGGAGTCGGCGGCAGCGCCGCCTCCGGCGGCCAGGAGCAGCGCCAGGGCCAGCGCGACGAGGAGCGGCAGACGCGAGGTTCTGATGACTGAACCACCTGTCATGTTCTGGGCAACGTTAGTAGAGTTGTTCCACGACGCAAGCGCGAGTTCCTGCCGGAGGTCGAGGGATGCAGACCCGGTTCGCCACCACTGAGGACGAGGTCCGGATCGCCTACGAGGTGCGCGACGCGGACGCACCCGCCGCAGCGGACTGGGTGCTCTTGATCCACGGGCTCGGCTACGCCCGGTGGGGGTGGGAGCCGGTGGTGGACGACCTCCAGCGTCGCCTCCGTGTGGTCCTGTTCGACAACCGGGGCATCGGCGAGTCCGACGTGCCCGAGGGCCCCTACACGGCCCGGCAGATGGCGGGGGATGCGCTGGCCGTGCTCGACGATGCGGGCATCGACGCCGCCCACGTCATCGGCACCAGCCTCGGCGGGATGATCGCCCAGGAGCTGGCGCTGCTGGCCCCCGATCGTGTCGACCGCCTGGTGCTCGTGGCGTCCACGCCGGGCGGCGAGCGGGCTCACCCCATGCCGCAGGTGACCCAGGATCTGATCGCGAGGATGCCCGAGATGGCCCCCGAGGAGGCGCTGCGGGAAGCGATCGCCAACGCGCTGACCGACGAGACCGTCGCGGGGCGCCCCGAGGTGGTCGAGCGCATCCTCCACCACCGCACGTCGAACCCTCAGGACCCGGCCGGCTGGCAGGCGCAGGCGGCCGCGGGTACCGGCTACGACGGCGGCGAGCGGCTGGCCGACATCGCCGCCCCGACGCTGGTGCTCCACGGGGACCAGGACGTGGTGGTCGCCCCCGGCAACGCCGCGGTCCTCGCCGAGCTGATCGATGACAGCCGGGTCGAGATCGTCGAGGGCACCGGGCACCTGCTGTTCTGGGAACGCCCCGACCACTTCGTCGCCCTCGTGACCGATTTCCTCGGCTCCCCGGCGGACGCCCGCTGACACCGGCGCTTGACAGCGGGCGTCCCGAGGTGGAAACATGTGAGGTGAACCACCTGTCAGGTTCGCGGGAGGCGGGCCGGGTGGATCCGGAGCGACCACAGGGAGCGAGCATGTTCACCACGCGCAAGCGTCGGCTGCTGTTCGCCGTGCTGGCCGTCCTCAGCCTCGTGCTGGCGGCGTGCGGCGACGGCGACGGCGAGACCGACACGGGTACCGACACCGACACCGAGACGGACGCACCGACCGACACCGAGAGCCCCACCGGCGGTGAGGCCACCGGCGACCCGGTCCAGGTCGCGGTCGTCACATCGACCAGCGGGCCGCTCGCGAGCTACGGCAACCAGTACGTCGAGGGCTTCGAGGTCGGCCTCGACTACGCCACCGACGGCACCGGCGTCGTGAACGGCGAGTGCCCCGTCGAGGTGACCTACCTCGACGACACCGGTGACCCGGCCCAAGCCACCTCGATCGTCACCGAGCAGATCGGGGAGGGCACCACCATCATCGCTGGAACGGTCGTGTCCGGCGTGGCGCTCCAGGTCGGTCCGCTGGCCGCCCAGAACAACATCCTCTACATCTCCGGACCCGCCGCCGCTGACGCCATCACCGGCCTCAACCGCAACACGTTCCGCAGCGGCCGGCAGACCTACCAGGACGTCATGACCGCCGCGAACTTCCTCGACAGCGTCGAGGGGCAGACGGTGACCGTGTTCGCCCAGGACACCGCGTTCGGCCAGGCCAACGTCGCCGGCGTCGACGCCATCCTCGGTGGCGCAGGTGCCACCGTCGACTCGATCCTCGTCCCCGCGGAGACCACCGACTTCACCCCCTTCGCGCGTCGGGTCACCGACAACCCGCCGGACCTGCTGTTCGTCGCCTGGGCTGGCGAGACCGCGTCGTCGATGTGGCAGGCGCTCGACCAGCAGGGCGTGTTCGACGCCACCACCGTGGTGACCGGGCTCGACCAGCGCGCCAGCTGGGAGACCACCTTCGGTGGCGTGTCCGGCCAGATCGACTTCCTCGCGCACTACTTCGCCGAGGCCCCCGACAACGAGGTCAACCAGTACCTCGCGGACAACCTCGACGGGACCCCGGATCTGTTCACCCCCGACGGGTTCGTCGGCGCCCAGATGGTCGTCCGCGCGATCAGCGAGGTCGGCTGTGACGCCACCGACATCGAGGGCATGATCAGCGCCCTCGAGGGCTGGACCTTCGACGCCCCGAAGGGTCAGCAGACGGTCCGTGCCGAGGATCACGCGATGCTCCAGCCCATGTTCCAGGCGTCGCTCGAGCAGCAGGACGGCGAGGTCGTGGCCACCCCGGTCGACACGCTCGACCCGGAGACGGTCGCGCCGCCAACCGGCTCGTTCGAGGACGAGGGCTGACACCCCGAGGGTGGCGGCCGAACCCCCTCCAGGCCGCCACCCTCACCACCCTCACCTCCACCCCCCGCTGCAGCATCTGCGACACCTGCTGTGACCTCCACCCGCAGCCGGCCGGACAGGGAGCCGATGACGGGCACGATCCTGGCGACGCACGACCTCAGCCTCACGATCGGTGGTGCGCGCATCGTCGAGGACGTCGACCTCGACGTCCGTGACGGCGAGTTCCTCGCCGTCATCGGGCCCAACGGTGCCGGCAAGACCTCGCTGTTCCACCTGCTCACCGGCATCTACGAGCCGACCCGTGGCCGGATCGAGCTCGAGGGCCGGGACATCACCGGGGACCCGCCGTCGCAGCGTGCGCGGGCCGGGCTCGGTCGCAGCTTCCAGGTGACGAGCATCTTCCCCGCCCTGTCCGTGCTCGAGAACGTCCGGCTGGCCGCCCAGGCCCACCTCGGGGACAACTACGCCATCTGGAAGCGGATCGGGCGGGGCGACCAGGCCGTCGATCGGGCGCGGCGAGCGCTGGAGTCGGCCGGGCTGGCGGACCAGTCCGAGGCGCTGGCCGGGTCCCTGTCGCACGGCAACAAGCGCAAGCTCGAGCTCGCCATCGTCCTGGCCAGCGACCCCCGCGTCCTGCTGCTCGACGAGCCCACCGCTGGCATGAGCGTCGAGGACGTCCCCGAGCTGATCGGGGTGGTCCACCAGATCCTCGACGAGGGTCGCACGGTCGTGATGGTCGAGCACCGCATGGACGTGGTGGTCGACCTCGCCGACCGCATCGCGGTCATGCACCACGGTCAGCTCCTCGCCTGCGACACGCCCGATGCGGTCATGGCCAACGAGACCGTCCAGTCCGCCTACCTCGGGGAGTCGCTGTGACGACCGGCAACGGACGCGCGCTGCTCGAGGTCGCCGACCTCGATGTGTTCCTGGGCGAGTCGCACGTCCTCCACGGCGTCTCGCTGGACGTCCCCGAGCACCGGATCACGGCGCTCCTCGGCAGGAACGGCGTCGGCAAGACCACGACCCTGCGCGGGATCCTCGGGCTCGTCGCGCGGCAGGGCAGCATCCGCTACGACGGCGACGACCTCACCGCGCTGCCGACCCACGAGATCGTGCAGAAGGGCATCGCCTACGTCCCCGAGGACCGTGAGATCTTCAGCGAGCTCACCGTCTCGGAGAACCTCCGGCTGGCCGAGCGGGGCGGGGAGCACCGCTACGACCTCGTGTACGAGCTGTTCCCGCGCCTACAGGAGCGGACGGACCAGCCTGCCGGGACGCTGTCGGGGGGCGAGCAGCAGATGGTCGCCCTCGGCCGCGCCCTGCTCAACGACAACCGGCTGCTCCTGGTGGACGAGCCCACCAAGGGGCTGGCTCCCAACCTCGTCACCGAGGTCGCCAAGGTGCTCGAGCGCATCCGCGAGCTCACCACCTGCCTGCTCGTCGAGCAGAACCTCCAGGTCGTGCGCCGCCTCGCCGAGGACGCGATCGTGCTCGACCAGGGCCGGGTGGTCTACCGCGGCAGCGCCCAGGAGCTGCTCGACGACCCCGACCGCACCCGCGAGCTGCTCGGCGTCGCCTCGTCCGGCGGGGTGACCGAGCAGCCGTCGGACGACGAAGGAGGCGCGACGTGACGACCTTCGTCCTCCTGACCATCACCGGACTCGGGCTCGCCGGCCTGTACTTCCTGGTCGCCTCGGGGCTGTCGATGATCTTCGGGCTGATGGACGTCCTGAACTTCGCCCACGGCGTGTTCCTCACCGTCGGCGCCTACATGAGCTGGTGGATCGCCGAGCGCCTGACCTTCATCGGCTCGGGAACGCTGCGGTTCGTGGTCGCGGTCGCGTTCGGGACACTGGTCGGGGCGGCCGTGGCCGCGCTCGTCGAGCTGGTCTTCATCCGGCGGCTCTACGGCAACCACGTCGGACAGATCCTCGTCACCGTCGGGCTGGCCCTGGCTGGGACGGCCCTCATCCGCGCGATCTGGACCCCCGACGCCCGCACCTTCCCCTCGCCGACCTGGATGGGCGAGACCACGAGCGTGCTCGGGGCCGCGATCCCCAACAGCCGCTTCGTCGCCATCGGGACCGCGGTCGCGCTGTACGTGGGCCTGCGGCTGTTCCTCCGACACACCCGCTACGGGCTGGTGGTCCGCGCCGGCGTCGAGAACCGGCCGATGGTCACCGCGCTCGGCATCAACGTCACCCAGGCGTTCACGCTCGTGTTCGCGATCGGCGGCATCGCGGCGGCGCTCGGCGGGGCGCTGACCGGTGCCTACTTCGGGGTGATCGATCCCGAGATGGGCGGGCGGCTGCTGATCTTCGCCTTCATCGTGGTCATCATCGGGGGGCTCGGCTCGCTCCGGGGGGCCGCGATCGCCGCCGTGCTGGTCGGGCTGCTCCAGCAGTACGCGAACTTCTACGCGCTCGACTTCGGGCTGTCGGGGCTCGGTGACCTCATCGTGGTGCTGCTGCTCGCGGTCGTGCTGCTGGTCCGTCCCCAGGGGCTCGCCGGGAAGGCCGCGGTGTGAGCGACGACCTCGACACCGTCCGCCGCGACCCCGTCAGCGACCCGGGGCAGCAGACAGCCGCCCGCTCCGGCTGGGCGCGCGCGATCCCGGCGATCGTCGTGGTCGCCGTCCTGGCCGCCCTGCCGTTCATGTCGGTGCGCATCCCGGTCGTGTTCAGCGGCGAGCTGTCCAGCCCCGGCGTGCTCAACCTCCTGGCGCTGTGCCTCGTATTCGGGGCGCTGGCGCTCACCTACGACCTGCTGTTCGGGTTCACCGGGCTGCTGTCGTTCGGCCACGCGCTCTACTTCGCCCTGGGCGTCTACGTCACCGCGATCGCGGTCACCGAGTTCGGCTGGAGCCTCCTGGCCGCTGTCGGCCTGACGATGGTGGTGGGGCTGATCGTCCCGATCGTCCTCGGCGCCATCAGCCTCCGCGTCGGCGACATCGCCTTCGCCATGGTGACCCTGGCGTTCGCGCAGGCCGGCCACATCTTCGTCATGCGCGACCCGCTGCGGCTGACAGGCGGTGAGGAGGGGCTGGCGCTCGCCTACCAGCGGCTCCCCGGGATCTTCGTCGGCGTGTTCAACACCAAGTACGTCTACTGGCTCGCGCTCGGGTTCGCGGTGCTCGTCTACGTCGTCAGCCGCTGGGCCGTGGACTCGCGCCCCGGCCGCATCTGGCAGGCCATCCGCGAGAACGAGCAGCGCGTCGAGGTCATCGGGCTCGAACCCTACGGCTTCAAGCTGGCTTCGTTCGTGGTGTCGTCGTTCCTCGCCGCCCTCGGGGGCGTGGTCTACGTCCTGCTGGTCGGCGGTGCCCACCCAGGGATCACCGCCGCGACGTTCACCCTGACGCTGCTCGTCATGGTGGTGCTCGGTGGGACCGGCACGCTGTGGGGTGCGGTGCTCGGCGGGGTGCTCTACACCTACCTCAACAACCGGCTGGTGTCGCTGTCGAACTCGGCCACGGTGCAGGACCTGCCCGACGTCCTGAGCCGCCCACTGTCCGAGCCGCTGTTCATCCTCGGGGCGCTGTTCGTGGTCCTGGTCATGTTCTTCCCTGGCGGGATCGCCGGGCTGCGCGACACCGCCGTCGGCGACCGGCTGCGACGCCTGCTCGGGCGGCTGGTGCCGGCACGGGAGGGAGCCGACGATGGGTGACGCGCACGTGATCGGACGATGGATCCGCGACCGCGGGGTCGTGACCCCCGACCGGGTCGCGATCGACTTCCTCGACGACACCACCACCTACGGACAGCTCGACGACCGCTCCGAGCGGCTCGCGGCTGCCCTGCTGGCCCGCGGCCTGCGCCGTGGCGACCGCATCGTGAGCCTGACCGGCAACCGCCCCGAGCACGTCGAGCTGCTGTTCGCCTGCGCCAAGGCCGGGCTGATCCTCGCCCCGCTCAACCACCGGCTCGCCCCGCCCGAGCTCGCCTACCAGCTCGACGACGCCGATCCGGCGCTGTTCTTCGTCCACGACGAGCAGGCCGACCTCGCCACCGCGTCGCTGGACGAGGCGTCGGTCGCCCCCGAGCGGATCCAGCTCGACCGCGGGGCGCTGGACGACCTGGCTGGCGCGGCCGGTGACGCCCGCGACGCACAGGTCGAGGACGACGACCCCCTGCTGCTGGTCTACACCTCCGGCACCACCGGCAAGCCCAAGGGGGCGCTGCTCACGCACGCCAACTGCTTCTGGACCAACCTCAGCTTCGACCGCACCTCGGACGTCGCCACCACCGACGTCGTGCTCCAGGTGCTGCCGCAGTTCCACGTCGGGGGCTGGAACGTGCAGCCACTGCTGGCGTGGTGGAAGGGCGCCACCGTCGTCCTCGAGCCGGCCTTCGAGCCGGCCAGGGTGCTCGAGCTCATCTCCCGCAAGGGCATCACCACGATGATGGGGGTCCCCGCGACCTACCTATTCACCGCCGAGGAGGACGGCTTCGACGAGGCCGACCTGTCGAGCCTGCGGCTGGCGGTCGTGGGCGGGGCGCCGATGCCCGAGGCGGTGCTGAAGATCTGGGGCGAGCGGGGCGTGGACATCGTCCAGGGCTACGGGCTGACCGAGGCCGCCCCGAACGTCCTGTGCGTCCCCCCCGAGGACGCGCGGCGCAAGCTCGGCTACGCCGGCAAGCCCTACCCCCACGTCGAGGTCGACCTCCGCGACACCGACAGCGGCGAGCTGGTCGAGGGGCCCGCTACCGGCGAGCTCGTGGTCCGCGGCCCCAACGTGTTCCCCGGCTACTGGCGCAACCAGGAGGCCACCGACGGGACCATCGTCGACGGGTGGCTCCTGACCGGCGACGTCGCCGAGCGCGACGACGAGGGCTTCTACCGCATCAAGGACCGGGTCAAGGACATGTTCATCTCGGGTGGCGAGAACGTCTATCCGGCCGAGATCGAGTCGGTCCTCCACGACCACCCCGACGTCGTCGAGGCCGCCGTCGCCGGCGTCCCCCACGAGCGCTGGGGCGAGGTCGGCGTGGCGTTCGTCGTGACCCGTGAGGGCGCGGACGTGGGCGGGGACGAGCTGCTCACGTTGTGTGCGGACCGCCTCGCCAAGTACAAGGTCCCGGAGGACGTGCGCTTCGTCGACGAGCTGCCGCGATCGGCGATGAACAAGGTGCTGAAGACCGAGCTGCGCGAGCGGTACGAAACCGACGCGGCGGGAGGCGAGACGTGACCGTGGACCGCGAGACCGACGAGCGCTGGGCGGTCGAGGACCGCCCCGCCCCGCTCGCGACCAGCGGCCGGCCGCTGTCCGCCCGGGGCCTGCGCACCCGCCGCCAGCTCCTCGACGCCGCCGAGCAGGTGTTCGCCGAGCTCGGTTACCCCGACGCCTCGATCGTGAAGATCACCGAGGCCGCCGGCGTCGCCCAGGGCACCTTCTACCTCTACTTCGAGTCGAAGCAGCAGGTGTTCGACGAGGTCGTCGACGACCTCAACCACCGCGTCCGTCGGGCGATGACCGAAGGCGCGTCGCAGGGCACCACCCGCGCCGAGCGCGAGCGGCTCGGGTTCCGGGGCTTCTTCCGCTTCACCGCCGAGCATCCCGCGCTGTATCGGATCATCCGCCAGGCGGAGTTCGCTTCGCCCGAGGCCCTGCACCGCCACTACGAGCGCATCGCCACCGGCTACATCGACGGTCTCCGGGATGCGATGGGCGAGGGCGAGATCGTCGATGCCGATCCCGAGGTGCTCGCCTGGATGCTGATGGGCATCGGCGAGATCGTCGGGATGCGCTGGATCCTGTGGGGCGACACCGACGCGGTGCCCGACGCCGTGTTCGACGAGATGTACCGCTTCATCACCCGCGGCCTCGGCGCAGAGGACGACGCGTGACCCCCGTCGGGATCCGCGCCACGGCCGGCTACCTGCCCGAGCGCTGGATGACGGCGGCCGAGATCGCCGCCGCCAGCGACATCCCCGAATGGGTGATCGTCGAGAAGTTCGGGCTGCGTGGCAAGCACATCGCCGCCTCCGACGAGCACGTCACCGACATGTCGGTCGCCGCCGCCGAGCGGCTGCTCGCCGACGCCGAGGTCGACCCGGCCGAGGTCGACGCGGTCGTGTACTACGGCTCCACGTGGAAGGACCGGGCGGTCTGGCAGGCCGCCCCCGACATCCAGCACCGGCTCGGCTGCACCAACGCCTTCAGCCTCGAGCTCGAGTACGTCTCCTGCGGCACGCCGGTCGCGCTGCGGGTCTGCAAGGACCTGCTGGTCGCCGAGCCGGAGCTGACGACCGTGCTGGCCGTCGCGGCCTGCAAGGAGTCACAGCTCATCGACTACACGAACGAGCGTGCTCGGTTCACGTTCAACTTCGCCGACGGGGCGGTCGCCGGGCTCCTCGTGGCGGACCAGACCACCAACGAGGTCCTCGGCTCGCACATGATCACCGACGGCCGCTTTTCGCGGGACGTCTACGTCCCCGCCGGGGGCAGCGTCGAGCCCGCCTCGCACGAGACCGTCGACGCCGACCGCCACATGCTCGACGTGCCCGACCCCGCTGGGATGAAGGAGCGTCTCGACCCGGTCACGATGGACAACTTCGTCCGCGTCGCCGAGGTCGCCTGCCAGCGGTCCGGGATCGAGTTGGCCGACCTGGATCACCTGTGTGGCATCCACATGAAGCGGTCGATCCACGACGCGCTCGTCGACCGGCTCGGCGTCGACCCCGCCCGCGCGGTCTACCTCGACGACACCGGGCACATGTCGGGGGTCGACCCGCTGCTGGGGTTGGACCGCGCCGCCCGGGCGGGCGATCTGGCCGACGGCGACCACGTCCTGCTGTTGGCCGCCGGTACCGGCTACACCTGGGCGGCGACCGTCGTCCGGTGGGGTGGAGAGACGTCGTGAGCGGCGACCGGGCAGCGCTCGTGACCGGCGCGGCGTCGGGGATCGGACGCGCCATCGCGCAGCGGCTGGCCGACGACGGGTGCTCCGTGCTCGCGGTCGACATCGAGCCCGATCCCGACGGCCCCGGCGAGCCCTTCGAGGCCGACCTCACCACCGTCGAGGGGAACCGTGACAGCGTCGCTGCGGCGCTGGACCGCTTCGGCCGGCTCGACGTCGTGGTCCCCAACGCCGGGTTCCAGCACGTCGCCCCCGTCGAGGAGTTCCCGGTGGAGCAGTGGAACGCGATGCTCGCGCTGTTGCTCACGAGCCCGTTCCTGCTGGCCCGCGAGGCCTGGCCCGCGCTCCGCGAGAGCGGGGCGGGACGGTTCGTCGCGGTCGCCTCGGTCCACGGCATCGTCGCCTCGCCGTACAAGACCGCCTACATCAGCGCCAAGCACGGCCTGGTCGGGCTCGTGAAGGTGCTCGCCCTCGAGGGTGCTGAGGACGGCATCGCCGCCACCGCCGTGTGCCCCGGCTACGTCCGCACCCCGCTGGTCGAGGGCCAGATCGCCGATCAGGCCGCCTCGCACGGCATCCCCGAGGAGCGCGTGATCGAGGAGGTCATCCTCGAGCCCCACGCCTTCAAGCGGCTGATCGAGCCGTCCGAGGTCGCGGGCGTCGTCAGCATGCTGGCCGGCGAGACCGGCGCCGCGTTCACCGGCGCCCCGGTCGTGATGGACATGGGCTGGTCCGCCCGCTGAGACCTTGTCGGTGCCGGTCGGTCCCGCCCCGCGGGTAGCGTGCCGGGCGACCACCGGGAGGTGCAGCCGTGGAGCTCGCAGGCAAGGTCGTCGTCGTGACCGGCGGGGCCAGTGGGATCGGGGCGGCGCTGTGCCGCCGCTTCGCCGACGAGGACCCGCAGGCGATCGTCGTGGTCGACCTCGACGGGGACGGGGCCGACCGGGTCGCGGACGAGGTCGGGGGGACCGCCGTCCAGGCCGACCTGTCATCGCGCGACGGTGTCACCGGCGCCGTGAACGCGGTCCTCGGTGATCACGGCCGCATCGACCTCTACTGCTCCAACGCCGGCGTCCCCGGCGGGGAGCAGTTCAGCGAGGATCCCGATGACTGGCAGCGCGCCTGGGACGTCAACGTGATGGCGCACGTCCACGCCGCGCACGCGCTGCTGCCGGGGTGGCTCGAGCGGGGCGCGGGCTACCTGCTCGGGACGGTGTCAGCGGCCGGGCTGCTCAACCACATCTTCGCCGCGCCATACGCCGCCTCGAAGGCCGCTGCCCTGTCGGTGATGGAGTGGCTCGCGATCGCCCACGGCCCCGACGGGATCGGGGTGTCGGCGCTGTGCCCCCAGGGGGTCAAGACCCCGATGCTCGAGGACGACCCCACCGGCTTCCTCGCCGAGGACGCCATGGAGCCCTCGGCGGTCGCCGACGTCGTGGTCGAGGGGCTCCGCGATGAACGCTTCCTGATCCTGCCCCATCCCGAGGTCGCCGAGTACGCCGCCCGGCGCGGCAGCGACCACGACCGCTGGATCACGGGCATGCAGCGGCTGCGTCACCGCGTCGTCGAGGCCTTCCCCGACCTCGCCTGACCGGCCCCGAGACGGCCGGTACCCTGCGCCCCGCCCCGGCTGCGGTCGGGGCGCACTTGGAGGGTTCGCATAGTCTGGCCGAGTGCGCACGCTTGGAAAGCGTGTAGGCCCTCACGGGTCTCGAGGGTTCAAATCCCTCACCCTCCGCTCCAGCCCACCGGGCGGCTGGTTCTCACACGTTGTTGTCGACCCGCTGTGGTCGCCGCTCGAGCTGGTGGTCGGACGCCCGCTGCTGTGGCAGCGTCACGATCGCGTCGAGGCCGCCGGTCGGGGCGGGGCGCAGCGTCAGCTCACCACCCAGCCCTTCGGTCAACCGTCGGGCGGTGAACAGGCCCATGCCGAGTCCGCCGAACTGCCGCGTCGTCGAGGGATCCAGCTGCACGAACGGCTGCATCGCCGCATCGACGTCAGCCGGGTCGATGCCCTCGCCGTGGTCGCGCACCCGGATCTTGACGTGGGGTTCCTCCCGGGCCACCCACACCTCCACCGGTTCGCTCGGCGGGGTGAACCGCAGGGCGTTGGTGACGAGCTCGCGTAGGGCGAGGCGCAAGTGGGCGGGGGAGGTGACGATCCGCTCCGCCCCCGGCCGGACATCGGTCACGACCCGGTGCGCGCCGTGCGCGAGCGAGCTGGTGACGTCCTCGAGCAGGGCCGGCATCGCCACCGGCTCCTGCTGGAGGTGCTGGATCTGCTCGGTCGCGTCGGCGGCCGCGAGGACGACCGCGACCATCTCGCTCAGGGACCGCTCGGCGCGAGCCGCGCTCGCGATCAGCGGCCGGAAGGCGTCGGCCACCGCGTCGGGCCGTTGCTGCAACGTCTCCATGACACCCCGGATGACGGTCAGCGGGGTGCGGAACTCGTGCGACACCGTCTGCATCAGGGCGGCGCGCTGCTCGGCGAGCTCCCGTTCCCGCTCGAGTGCCTGGAGCGTGGTGGTGATCCGCTCCCGGACGACCGTCACGAGCCCCGCGACGAGGAGCCCGACCAGCAGGAAGAACCCGGTGCGGGTCGCCCACAACGCGGGGTCTGTGCCGTCGACGGTGAAGACGAGCGGTCCGGACAGGAGCCCGGCCACGACTGCCGTGGTGCCAGCCCCGAGCGCACCGAAGCGGATCGCGCCGTAGACCACCGGCACGTAGAACCAGTGGCGGGTGACGGCGATCTGGGAGCCGGACTCGAGCGCGATCCACCAGCATCCGGCCAGCGCGAGCGCGGTGAGGGCGATCGCCAGCCAGGCCGGTCCGCGCTCGATCAGCCGGAGTACGTCCTCGGTGGTGTCCCGCAGCCCTCGCATCGCGTCCTGTCTGCCGCCCACAGTCGTGTATCGGCAGGTGTCAGCTCACTCTGTAGCAACAACTGCCACGGAACATCACAAGAGGCGTACGCAGCACCACCACGGCAAGATCCGGGCAGCCCCGTGGAGCGTCGGCAGTAGGGTCGCGGCGGCGTGACAACGGAGGCAGATTGGCCCGGATCGGCTACGTGACCATCGACTGCGACGACGTCGATGCCCAGATGACGTTCTGGTCCCAGGCGCTCGGCTACAACCGGGCCGATGGGCCCTGGTCGTTGCTGCGTGACCCCGACGAGGAGGGCGTCACGCTCTACTTCCAGTCCGTGCCCGAGTCCAAGGTCGCCAAGAACCGCGTCCACCTCGACCTCGTCGCCGCGGACCCGTCGGTCGAGGTCGAGCGTCTGACCGGGCTCGGAGCGAGCCGGTTGCGTGACGTCGAGGAGGGTGGCCTCGCCTGGACCGTCCTCGAGGACCCGGAGGGCAACGAGTTCTGCGTCTTCCCGGCGGGACCGTCCCCCGACGGATGAGTCCAGCCGCCAGCCGACCCGATCACCGACTGTCGCTCGATGCCATCTCCTCGGCCCATCGGGTCATCGACCCGGTCTTCCGTGACACTCCACAGTTCGAGTACGCCCCGCTGTCCGACTACCTCGCCTGCCGCCTGACGCTCAAGGTCGAGACCCTCAACCCGCTCCGGAGCTTCAAGGGGCGGGGCGCGAGCTACCTGCTGTCCCGTCTCGCCGATGCCGACGACGACCGCCCGCTGGTGTGCGCCAGCGCGGGCAACTTCGGCCAGGCCATGGCGTACGCGGCGGGGCAGCACGGTCGCGACCTGGTCGTCTACGCGAGCGAGCACGCCGACCCCTTCAAGGTCGAGCGGATGCGCCAACTCGGCGCCGAGGTGCGGCTGCACGGGGACGACTTCGACGCCGCCAAGGCGCGCGCCCGACGCGATGCCGACGCGGCCGGGGCCCTGTTCGTCGAGGACGGTCGCGAGCCGGCCATCAGCGAGGGTGCAGCGACGATCGCGGTGGAGCTGCTCGCCCGGGACGCGGCCCCCGACGCGGTCGTGGTGCCGCTCGGCAACGGGGCGCTCCTGACGGGGATGGGACGGTGGTTCCGATCCGTCGCTTCGGGCACCGAGGTCATCGGCGTGGTCAGCTCGGGAGCCGATGCGATGGCCCGGTCCTGGCGGGCGGGGAGAGTCGTGGAAAGCGAGGCGGTGGACACGATCGCCGACGCGATCGGGGTGCGCGTGCCGATCCCCGAAGCTGTTCGGGACATGGAGGGCACGGTCGACGACGTCGTCACCGTCGAGGACGACCAGGTCGTCGCGGCCATGCGGCTGCTCCATCGCCACGTCGGGATCGTGACCGAGCCGGCCGGAGCGGTGGGGGTCGCGGCGGTGGCCGCGGCGCCGGAGCGCTTCGAAGGTCAGGGTGTCGCCGCCGTCGTCACGGGGTCGAACGTCGCCCCGGACACCTTCCGTCGCTATGTCGGCGGCTGACCATGGACCGTGTGGCCGGCTGACTCCAGCACCGGCACGGCAGCATCGAGCCGCGCACCGGGCACGAGGAGCCAGTCGGTGTCGTAGGTCGAGATGGCGAAGATCGGGATCCCGGCGTCGGCCAGCGGCGCGGCCAGGGAGGCGAGGACCCCGGTCAGCGAGAAGTCCAGCGGGCCGCGCACCGCGAGCGCCCGCCAGCCGCGCTCGGCGGCGACGCCGTCGGGGACTGCCTCGTCCGCGGTCACGATGGACAGCTCCGTGGCGGTCCGTGTGACAGAGACGAAGCCCGCATCGAGCTCCACCCAGCGCGGAAGCGGGGCGTCCGCAGCGAGACGGCAGACCGCCCACGTTCCGGCGATGACGTCGAGCTCCACAGGTGACCTCCGCGGCGCGGACCGTAGGCGGTCCGCGCTCGCGTGTCCCGCCTGGTCAGGCGGGCTGTTCCTCGGCATCGAGCATCGCGGCGCCGTAGAGCGCGACGAGCTCCTCACGGGTCTCGCAGCCGAGCTTGCCGCGCAGTTCTGCGATACGCCGTTTCACGGTTCGCTCGGACACGAAGAGGCGTTCCGCCAGCTCCGCGATGGTGTGCCCCTCGGCGAGACCCCCGAGGAGGTCGGCCTGCTCGTCATCGAGTTCCGCCAGCGCCGAGCGGACGGCGGCCAAGCGCTTGATGGTGTCGCGGTAGCCCGCGCCCGGGAGCACCAGCCAGCCCCGGGCGACGGCGCGGACGGCCGCGAGGACCTCCTCGCCGGCCGCCGTGGCGGGCACGACCCCCGCTGCACCGCTCGAGAGCACGCGGTTCACGCCGTTGCCGGTCGCGGACCCGAGCGCCAGAACCGGCGTCTCGGGATGCTGCTCGACGAAACGGATGGCGGCCTTCTCGTAGCGCTCGGGGTCGACGGCGGTCAGCAGCACGTCAGGAGCCTCGGTGAGGTTGAGCCCGTTATCGTCGTCCGTGGCGCCCACGAGCTCCTCGCCAGCGCCCGTCAGGAGCGCCGCGAGACCTTCGCGCACGAACATCTCGGGATGGAGGATGGCCACGCGCAACACTGTCCCCCGCGTGGTTCCTTCGATCTGATCTACAGCCATGGACTCGATCCTGATGATCGCGAGACGCCCGTGGCTGGACCGGTACATGTCACCGTACCGCGCTGCTCCGATCGGCGCCACCGGGAAGGAAGTCGACCCGCGGAGGACGGCTCGAGCGGTGGGACAGCAGGAACTGGCCCCACGGGGACGCGGGGCCGGCACCCCGGGCGGGACACTCGGGGACCTCGGTCCGGCACCCGTCCGAGAACGGCTTAGGGCTGCTGCCTTCCGGCCCTGACCCGATTCACCGGGGGACGTCACCGGGGAGTTCCCGTCAACACGCCCCGCCCGGGACGTCGGCCCCGCGGCGGATCGACCAGGGTAGCGGGTCGCGCAGATCCGGCGTCGGGCTGACGTGTCGGGGGCGGCCATTACCATCAGCCGGGTCGGGGAACCTCCACACCGGGAGCGCTGGTGGCCTACGTCTCGCTGTACCGCAAGTACCGCCCGCAGTCCTTCGACGACGTCGTCGGCCAGACCCACGTCACCCAGACACTCGTGAACGCCATCGACGAGGACCGGCTCCACCACGCGTACCTGTTCACCGGCCCCCGCGGTACCGGCAAGACCTCGACCGCCCGCATCCTCGCCAAGGCCGTCAACTGCGAGCACGGCCCGACCTCGGCGCCCTGCAACGAGTGCGAGCTGTGCGTCGAGATCACCCAGGGCTCCTCGGTCGACGTCATCGAGCTCGACATGGCGTCGCACGGCGGTGTCGACGACGCCCGTGAGCTGCGTGACCGGGCGCTGTTCGCCCCGGCGAAGGGGCGCCGGAAGGTCTACATCCTCGACGAGGTCCACATGGCCTCGACGGCGGCGTTCAACGCGCTGCTGAAGCTCATCGAGGAGCCACCGGGCCACGTGATCTTCGCGATGGCGACCACCGACCCCCAGAAGGTGCTGCCGACGATCATGTCGCGGGTGCAGCGGCTCGATCTCCGCCGGGTGGCCGCCACCGACGTCGCCGAGCACGTCCGCCGCGTCGTCTCCGACGAGGGCTACACCATCGAGGACGAGGCGGTCGAGGCGGTCGTCCGTGCGGGCGACGGCTCGGTGCGCGACACGCTGTCGGTGCTCGAGCAGGTGCTCAGCTTCGCGGGTACCGAGGTCACCGCCGAGAAGGTCTTCACGGTCCTCGGCCACACCCCCGTCGAGCGTGCCTTCGAGACCGTCCAGCACGTCGCCGACCGGGATCTCGGGGCGCTGATGGCTCTGGTCCAGCAGCTCGTCGACGACGGCCACGACCTGCGCCGGTTCGCCTTCGACCTGCTCCAGCACCTGCGCGACCTGCTCGTCCTCCAGGTCGCTCCCGACCGCCCCGACCTCGTGGACGCCACCGACGACCGACGCTCCCGGCTGGCCGACCAGTCCGGGCTGCTGCCGCGCGAGACGCTGCTGCGTGCGTTCGACCTGCTCGAGGGAACCGTCGCCGAGATGCGCCAGGGGCCGCCCCGCCTCCCGCTCGAGCTCGCACTCGCCAAGCTCGCGGTCCCCGAGCTGGGCGGCGACGTTGCCGGCCTCGCCGACCGTGTGGCCCGCCTCGAGGCGGGTGGGGGTGGGACCGTGTCGACACCGACCCGTGCCGCCGAGCCGGCTTCCGAGGCGGTGGACACCGAAGCGGTCAGCGAGGAGCAGACGACCCCCTCCCCGCGGGCGACCGACACCGAGGAGCAAGAGGCATCCGCGCCCGAGCCGGAAGCCGAGGACGAGCCAGCTCCCGCTGAAGCAGAGGCGGCGGATGGGTCGCCGGACGATCCCGACCCGCCGGCGGCGGAGTCCGCGCCGGAGGAGCCGGTGGCTGGGGGCGAGCTCGACATCGACCGCATCAGCGAGCGCTGGCCCGCGATCCTCGACATCGTCAAGGAGGAGAGCCGCCGCGTCCACGCGATCTACGAGCCGGCGACACCGGTGAAGCTGCGCAACCGCATCCTCACGCTGGAGTACGGGCCCCGGTACGCGAGCTTCCACGCGCAGAACGCCCCGAAGTCCGAGTTCGCGAGCGTGCTCGGGGACGCGCTCGAGCGCGCGTTCGGGCAGCGGCTCCGCGTCGACGCCAAGGTCGAGGGGGAGGCCAGCCGTCCCCAGCCGCCGGTCGTCACCGCCGACGACCCTGCCACCGACGGGCCGACGGTCGAGGAGGAGGTCGCCGTCCGCGAGGCCGAGACCGCGGGCGATCAGCCGGTGGACGTCGATGCGGCGGCGTCCGAGATCGATGACCTCGTCACCGGCGAGCTCGACGCCGAGAAGATCCAGGAGCACCCCCCACCGTCCTGAGCCACCCCGTCGGTACGCTCGATGTGCTGCTCGCGAAGGGTCTCCGCACGTGTACGAAGGCGCCGTCCAGGATCTGATCGACGAGCTCGGACGGCTCCCGGGGATCGGCCCGAAGAGCGCCCAGCGGATCGCGTTCTTCCTCCTCCAGGCCGAGGAGGAGGACGCCCAGCGGCTCGCCGACGCCATCATCCGGGTCAAGCGGACCATCCGCTTCTGCGCCCGCTGCTACAACGTCTCCGAGCAGGAGGAGTGCCGGGTCTGCCGCGATCCGCGGCGCGACGAGGCGTTCCTCTGCGTCGTCGAGGAGCCCCGCGACCTCGTCGCCATCGAACGGACCCGCGAGTACCGCGGCCGCTACCACGTCCTGGGCGGGGCGATCTCCCCGATCGACGGCGTCGGCCCCGACGACCTGCACGTTCGCGAGCTGATCCAGCGCCTCGACGACGAATCCGTCTCCGAGGTCATCATCGCCACCAACCCCAACGTCGAGGGCGAGGCCACGGCCAGCTACCTGACCCGGCTGCTCCAGCCGCTCGGGGTCAAGGTCACCCGGCTCGCCAGCGGACTGCCGGTCGGGGGCGACCTCGACTACGCCGACGAGGTCACGCTGGGACGGGCGTTCGCGGGGCGCCGCGACGTCAACGCCTGACGGCTTCGACCAGCGATGGAACCTCGGGGTCACGGCTGACGTCGCACTGCATGAGACGGACCGAGAGGATCTCATGCGCCGCGCCACCGCGACCACCTTCCTGACCGCACTGCTGCTGCTGGTCGCCGCACCTGCCTGGGCCTGCGGCTTCCTCGTCGCCGAGAACGGGGCGGTGCGCCTCGTGCGGACCGCGACGCTGGCCGCCTACGTCGACGGCGTCGAGCACTACGTGACCTCGTTCGAGTTCCAGGGGGGCGGGGCGGCCTTCGGGTCGATCGTGCCGCTGCCCGGCGAGCCCACGACGGTCGAGAAGGCGGGGAGCTGGACGCTCCAACGGCTCGCGCAGGAGACCCAGCCGCAGCCGCTGTTCGCCGCGGAGGCCGCAGCCGACACCGCCGGTGGGCGCGCCGAGGTGCTGCAAGAGGTCGCGATCGACGCCCTCGACGTCACGATCCTCAAGGGCGGAGGCGACGAGGTGCTCAACTGGGCCAACGACAACGGCTTCGACCTGGGCGAGGGCGCGGAGGAGCTGCTCGCCTTCTACGCGGACCGCAGCCCCTACTTCATGGCGGCCCGCTTCGACGTCGACCGTGCCGACGAGTTCGACCAGGGCGTCGGCGACGGCACGCCGGTGCACCTGGCGATCCCCACCGACGACCCGTGGGTGCCCCTGAAGATCCTCGCGTTCGACAAGCCCGACGAGGGCCGCGTCGAAGCCGACGTCTACCTGCTCACCCCCGAGGAGCCGACGCTGCTGCCGGCGGGGCGCCCCGGCATCCAGGTCCGCTACAGCCAGCCGGCCTCCGCCGCTCTGCTGGACGACCTGCGCTCCGACGAGAACTCCGAGTGGGTCCCGACGGCGTCGTGGCTGACCTACGTGCGGCTCGACGTCGCGGCCGGCGACCTCGACCACGACCTCGCGATCGACGTCGACGGTGACGCCCCGTCGCATGTCGACGCGTTCGGGGTCGTCGCCGCGGCAGTCTTCGACCCGGGTCCGGTGTCCGAGCCGCTGCCCTCAGGCGTGGACCTGGGCCTCGTGACCCGGATCGCGCTCGTGATCGCGATCGTCGTAGGAACGACGGCGTTCGCGACGGGCCGGGCCGAGGCCCGCCGAGAGCAGTAGCGCGACCGCGCCGGCCAGCGCGGTCCAGACCCCGCTCGTCAGCGTCCCCCCGTCCGCGTCGGCGAGCCACCACAGCACGAGCGCGCCGGCACCGGCCGCGGCCACGAGCCGCGGCCACACCGCGTCGAACGCCACCCCCGCGACCGCGGGGAGCGCCGCCAGGACGATCAGGACCAGCGCCACCGTGGGCTGCGCCCCGACCTCCCAGTCCACCGCCCGCAGGTCGAGCGCCACGACCCCGTCCTCGGACCAGGGCAAGAACCCCGAGGCGACCAGCGTGAACGCCCCGAGCACCGCGACGGAACGCGAGATCGCCCTGAGCACCATGCCGCCACCTCCGATCGTTCGCGGTGTCCGTTCTACCGGAGTGCGCCGGGACGCGTCGAGGGCCCGCGTACCATCGCTGCTCGCCCCCGACAGGAGTCCCCGGCGTGCCCACGGTGGTGCAGAAGTACGGCGGCACGTCCGTCGGTGACGTCGATCGCGTCAAGCGCGTCGCCGACCGGATCGCCCGCACCTTCCGGGCCGGCAACCAGGTGTGCGTGGTCGTGTCGGCCATGGGCAAGTCCACGGACGAGCTCGTCGGGATGGCCGAGGAGCTCGCCGAGTACCCGCCGGGCCGCGAGCTCGACATGCTGCTGACGGCCGGCGAGCGGATCTCCATGGCGCTGCTCGCGATCGCGCTGCACGAGCTCGGCGTCCCGGCCAAGTCGTTCACCGGCTCGCAGGCGGGGATCATCACCGACTCGTCCCACGGGCGCGCCCGGATCCTCGACATCACCCCGGGCCGGGTCCGGCAGGCCATGGAGACCGGCAACATCGTCATCGTCGCCGGCTTCCAGGGCGTGAGCCAGGACACGAAGGACGTCACCACGCTGGGTCGGGGAGGGTCGGACACCACGGCGGTGGCGTTGGCCGCTGCGCTCGACGCCGACGTCTGTGAGATCTACACCGACGTCGAGGGCGTGTTCACGGCTGATCCGCGGATCGTGCCCGACGCCAAGAAGCTCGACTTCGTCTCCTACGAGGAGATGCTCGAGATGGCCGCGCAGGGGGCCAAGGTGCTCCAGGTGCGGTCGGTCGAGTTCGGGCGCAACCACGGGGTGGAGATCCACGTACGCAGCTCGTTCAGCTACTCGCCAGGGACCTGGGTCGGTCCGGAGGAGAACAGACAGGTGGAGGATGCGATCATCTCGGGTGTCGCCCACGACACCTCCGAAGCCAAGGTCACCGTCCAGCACGTCCCCGACCAGCCCGGGGTCGCAGCACGCATGTTCACGGCGCTGGCAGACGCCGGCACCAACATCGACATGATCGTCCAGAACGTCTCCGAGGCGGGGCAGACCGACATCTCGTTCACGATCCCGCGGGGCGAGACCCACCAGGCCGAGGAGGTGCTCCAGCCGCTGCTCGAGCAGCTCGGTGCCACCGGACTCACCATCGACCCCGAGATCGCCAAGGTGTCGTTGGTCGGTGCCGGGATGAAGACCCATCCCGGCGTCGCTGCCACCATGTTCAGTGCCCTGTCCGACGCGAGCGTCAACATCGAGATGATCTCGACGTCGACGATCCGGATCTCGGTCGTGGTCCGCAAGGACGACGTCGAGGCGGCGGTGCGGGCCATCCACACCGCGTTCGACCTGGGTGCAGATCAGGACCTCGAGGAGGCGTGACGTGAGCGACCAGACCTTCCGTGTCGGCGTCGTCGGTGCCACCGGTGCTGTCGGCGAGGAGATGCGCCGCCTGCTCGACGAGCGCGACTTCCCCCTCGAGGGACCGCCCCGCCTCTTCGCCTCCGAACGGTCCGAGGGCAAGCGCCTGGCCTGGCGCGACACCGAGGTCACCGTCGAGACCCTGTCGGAGGAGGCGCTGGCCGACCTCGACATCGTGCTGTTCTCCGCCGGCAGCGACATCTCGCGCGAGTGGGCGCCGGTCGCGGCCGAGCACGGTGCCGTCGTGGTCGACAACTCGTCGGCCTTCCGGATGGACGACCGTGTTCCGCTGGTCGTCTCCGAGGTCAACCCCGACGCCGCGACCCACCGGCCCGCCGGCATCATCGCCAACCCCAACTGCACCACGATGGTGCTGATGGTGGCCGCCAAGCCGCTCCACGATGCGTTCGGGCTGACCGAGATGGTCGCCACCTCGTACCAGGCCGCGGGCGGGGCGGGGCAGAAGGGCATCACCGAGCTGATCGACCAGACGAGCAAGCTGGTCCAGGATCCCGTCGCGCTGCGGACCGCCGGGATGGACGCGGAGTCGTCGGTCGATGCCGAGGTGTTCTCCAAGGCGATCGCGTTCAACGTCCTGGCGCACTGCGGCAGCTTCTCCGACGAGCGCTACACCGACGAGGAGTGGAAGCTCGTCAACGAGTCCCGCAAGATCCTCTCGCTGTCGGCGCTCCGGGTGTCCCCGACGTGCGTGCGGGTCCCGGTGGTGGTCGGGCACGCGATCGCGGCCCGCCTGACCTTCCACGAGGCCGTGTCGCGTGACGAGGCGATGGCGGCGCTGGACGGGGCGCCGGGGCTCACGGTCGAGGACGGCACCGGCGCCGACGGCGAAGAGCTGGCCTATCCCACTCCGCTCGGCTCGTCAGGGGTCGACGACGTGCTCGTGGGCCGCGTCCGGGAGGACATCGGCGACCCCCACAGCCTCAACCTCTGGGTCGTCGGCGACAACCTGCTCAAGGGTGCCGCGCTCAACACGGTGCAGATAGCGGAGCTACTCCTGTCGGAGTAGCGCGCCGTGCGTGCTCGGCCTGGGTCGAGGCTCAGCGGTCCCGGCCGGCGTGGTCGGGCTTGTTGCCGTTGCCCTTGCCCGGGTTGTCGGGCTTGCCGTTGCCGTTGTCGCCGTCGGTGCTGGACGAGGTCCCGCAGGAGCTCGCCGCCAGCGCGGCCTCCGCATCGACGATGCCGTAGCCGTAGGCCGGATCCCAGGTCCCACGCAGGCCGGTGATCGGGTCACGGGCCGTGGACGTCAGCGCGGTCAGGATCTCGTCGTCGGTGCAGCCCTGTGCTGCGACGAGCGCGGCCACGCCGGCGGCGTGCGGGGCGGCCATTGAGGTCCCTGCGTACTCGTCGTAGGCGAGGTTCGAGGGGTAGCCGCAGTAGTCGCCACCCTCACCGGCCGGGACGGTCGAGACGACCTCCTCGTAGCAGACGGCGTACACACCGGCGCCACCCGGGGCGGCGACCGCCAGCAGGTCGGGCTTGATCGCGTCGTTGGAGTACCACGCCTGCGCCTCGCGGGCGTCGGTCGCGGTCACGCACAGCGCCCCGTCGTTGAAGGACGGGCTGCCACAGAGCGGGAAGGCCTCGTTCCCTGCGGCGGCGACCACGACCACGCCGTTGGCGCGGGCGTAGGCGACGGCTTCCTTCGCGTCACTGATGAGGCCGGTGATCTCGAAGGCCTGGACACCGGGGAGTGCCCCCAGGGACAGGTTGACCACGTCTGCGCCGTTGTCGACCGCCCAGCGGATCCCGCGGGCGATGTCCTCGAAGGAGCCGGAGCCGGACTGGTCGAGGACCTTCACGGGCATGATCGTGGCGTCGGGGGCGACCCCGGCGATCCCCGTCGCGTTGTCGGTCACCGCCGCGGCGATCCCCGCGACGTGGGTGCCGTGGGGGTGGCCGCCGTCCTCGCCGGATTCCCAGTCGCCGTTCCCGCAGCCGTCGTCGCCGCAGTCGATGAAGGTGTTGCCCGAGGTGACGTTGGCGGCGAGGTCCTCGTGGTCGAGGTCCACCCCGGTGTCGACGATGGCGATGGTCACGCCATCACCGGTCGAGGTGGCCCACGCGTCGTCGGCGTTCACCTGCCGCGGACCCCACTGGTGCTCCCACAGGGGGTCGTCCACCGGAGCGCTCGTAGCAGCGAGCGAGAGCGCGGCGGCGACCGCCAGCGCGATGAACAGAACCGATCGGCGCATGACCTGGCACTCCCGAACTAGTCACTGGTGTCACCAGTGTGAACGAACGCCCGAGGTCGTGGTTACGGCTCGGCCAGCGAGTGTCCGGGGGCCACCCGGACGCGTTCGAACGTCGCGTCCAGCTCGGATCGACGCAGCGTTGCGCGCGCCTCAGTCTGGCTGGGTCGCCTTCTCCTCCACCCGCTGGAGGTCGATGCCGAGGCGGTGCTTGAACAGCGCCTCGATCTCGATGCCGCGGGCGGGGCGGGCGAACAGGTAGCCCTGGCCGTAGTTGCACTCGAGTTCGCGGAAGCGCGAGAGCTGCTCGTCGTGCTCGATGCCCTCGGCGACGGTCTGGAGCTTCAGCGAGCGGCCGAGGTCGATGATGGCGCGCACCACGGCGGGGTTCTGGTTGCCCTTGGTGAGACCGTCGATGAACTGACGGTCGATCTTGAGCACGTCGAAGGGGAAGTTCTGGAGGTAGGCGAGCGAGGAGTAGCCGGTCCCGAAGTCGTCGACCGCGAGCCGGACACCGAGCGACTTGAGCTCCCGCAGGACCTCCTTGGCGGCATCCGGATCGGACATCAGCGCCGTCTCGGTGATCTCGAGGGTGAGGTGCTCCGGTTCGAGCCCCGACACGGCGAGCGCCTTCTTGACGTCCGCGGCCACGTCCCCGTGGGTCATCTGACGGGGACTCACGTTGACCGACACCCTGAGGGGCTCCTCGGAGACGAACATCTCCTGCCAGGTGCGGACCTGCTTGCAGGCCTCGCGGACCACCCACTCGCCGATCGGGACGATCAGTCCGGTCTCCTCGGCCAGGGGGATGAAGTCCCCGGGGCTGACCATCCCGCGCTCGGGGTGCTTCCAGCGGATGAGGGCCTCGACACCGACGATGGTGCCGTCGTGCAGGCCCACGATGGGCTGGTAGTGGAGCTCGAACTCGTCGTGGTCGATCGCGTGCATCAGGTCGTGCTCGAGCTTCAGCCGCTCCACGACCTCGACGTGCATCGACGGCTCGAACATCTCGTAGCGCCCCTTGCCGCCGCCCTTCGCCATGTACATGGCGATGTCGGCGTTGCGGAGCAGCTCGTCGGTGGCGGTCCTCGTGTCGCGGCCGCTGAGACCGTCCTCCGAGACGGCGATGCCGATGCTCGAGTCCACATGGACGGTCGAGCCCTCGATGAGCGCGGGCTGGCGGATCTCGTTCAGGACCCGCTCGGCGACCCGGGCCGCGTCGGACTCCTTCTCCATGTCCTCGAGCAGTACCGCGAACTCGTCACCGCCGAGCCTCGCGACCGTGTCGTGGTCCCGCACGGCCCGCTCGATCCGTTTGGCGACCACCTTCAGCAGCTCGTCGCCAGCGGCGTGCCCCAGCGTGTCGTTGACGTTCTTGAACCCGTCGAGGTCGAGGAACAGGACCGCGAAGGGGTCGTCGCGACGCTGCCCGCGCGCGACCGCCTGGGAGACGCGGTCGCGGAACAGGTGGCGGTTGGCGAGCCCGGTCAGTCCATCGTGGAACGCGCGATGCTGGAGCTTGGCCTCGAGATCCTTGCGATCGCTGATGTCGCGGGTGTTGACCACGACCCCCCGGATGTGGGGATCATCGACGAGGTTGCGGCAGTTCGACTCCACCGGCAGCCACGACCCGTCCACGGTCCGCAGGCGGTTCTCGATGAGCGCCCGACCGTTCGGGGCGGCGAGATCCTCGTCGATCGCCCGCGCGATCCGGTCGAGGTCGGCGGGGTGCACCAGGTCGGTGAAGTTCCGGCCGACGAGCGCCCCGTCTGGGTAGCCGAGCACGCTCTTCGCGGACGGGCTCTGGTAGGTGACGACACCGTCGGGGTCGATCACGAACGTGACGTCGCTCGACCCCGCCACGAGTGACCGGAAACGCTGCTCGCTGCGGGCGGCGTTGGCGTGCGCCTCCTCCTCACGGCTCGTCATCGTGTGGATCCGTTGCGCCGCGATGCCCAGCGCCACGACGCCGAGCACCGCCACACCGTGTGCGGCAGGCAGCTCGATGAAGCTCGGCAGCCACCCGAGCTGGACCACGAGCTGGCCCCCGGCGATCCCGACGAAGCTCCAGTCGAGGGCGGGGCGGGTCGCCTGCGAGCCGGAGTGGCGGACGTTGTCGGCGATCGCGATCACGTAGGTCAGTGCCAGCGCCGGCCCCCACCCGGTGGCGTACACGAGCGTGGTCAGCGCCGCCACCTCGACGATGATGCGGGCGTGCAGCGCCCCGCCGGTCTGCTTCCCGGGCCAGCGTCGGTGCGCAAGCGCGATCGCGCCTGCCACGACGACGACGAGTCCGGTGAACAGCGGGATCGAGATCGAGAACGAGAAGCCGACCGACACGAGCGCCAGCGCGACGAGGGGAAGCGCCGCGACCTCCGGGTGGGCGCGCGCACGCCCACTGATCGAACGCAACAGCTCCACGGTCGGCCTCCGGTCAGATGCCGCTGGGGCGACACATATCTCTTATCGGCGTCATCGGGGGCGAAGTTGAGCACTCCGAATGGGTGGTTCTGTCAACCATCGCGGATGGTTCGTCACCCGCTGGACGTGGCTCCACGCCGGCAGACACAGGGGCGCTGGCCACACTTCGGGCAGCCGTTGCGGTAGCGCTCGGCGGCGTCGGCCATGTCGATGCCGGACAGGTCCGCGAGGGTCACGAGCCAGGCCAGCACGTCGGCGAACTCGTGCCGCTGCTCCGCTTCGCCTTCGCGGAACAAGGCCCGTGACAGCTCACCGACCTCCTCGACGAACCAGGCGAAGGTGGCGTGGACGCCGCGGTCGCGGTCCTGCTCGCCGTAGGTCTCCCGGATCGTGCGTTGCAGGTCGGCGAGCTCCACGGTTCAGTCCTCGTGCCGGTGGTCGGAGAAGGTCAGGGCGTCGAAGCCGTGGGCGTGGTGCTCCTCGTCCTGATGCTCCGGGTGGCCCGCCGGCTCGAAGTGGATCACGACGTCGGCCAGCCCCTCGATCTCGGCGTAGAGGTCGTCTTTGACGCGATGCGAGAGATCGTGGGCCGCCTCGAAGCTCAGGTCGGGATCGAGCTCGAGGCAGACGTCGAGATAGATGCGCGAGCCCACGGTCCGTGCCCGGAGGGTGTGGTGGTCGACGACCCTGGGGGACCGGCACAGGATCTCGGTGATGTCGCGGACGGTGCCCTCGTCGGGGGCCGCGTCGAGCAACGACCCGGCCGTGGAGCGCAGCAAGCCGACGGCGGTCACCGCCACGAGCCCCGCGACGACGAACGCCGCCAGCGGGTCGGCGATCGGCGCCCCGAACCGCACCGCGACCAACCCGACGATCACCGCGATGTTCGACCACACGTCGGTCGCGAAGTGAAGGGCGTCAGCCTCCAGGGCCTCGCTGCCGCCGGTCTCTACGGAGGTGCGCTTGAGCCGCCGGGAGATCCAGAAGTCCACCACCAGGGCGACGAGGATCACCGCCACGCCGGCGAGCGGGGCGTTGACCTCGATCTCGCCGGTCAGGCGGTCCCACGCCTCGGCGACGATGATGCCGACGGTGACGAACAACAGCCCGAGCTGGATGAGGCTCGACAGGCTCTCGAACTTCTCGTGGCCGTAGGGGTGGGTGTCGTCGGGCGGCCGCGACCCGAGCCGAACGCCGAGGTAGGCGAAGGAGCTGGCGGACAGGTCGAGGAGGCTGTCTGCGGCGCTGGCCCACAGCGCCAGTGACCCCGTCACGACGCCGACGATGGCCTTGAGGGCCAGCAGGAAGACGTTGACCGCGATCGACAGCGACGCGGCGCGCCGCCGTTCCCTGCCGATGTCCGCAGTCCGATCCACGGCATCGAACGTACCGACGGGGGCGGGGACAGACGGTGGCTGCGAGGCGATGCCCGGATCGATCTTCGCGGCGGGGAGGAGTTACGCGCGGTCACGTCGAAGTGACCCAACGCACGGCCAGTGGCCGTTCGGCCTCGAGGGCCCGCCCTCTGTCCCCTGCCCCTCCCTGGAGAACCTCTCATGCGCATCGCGATCATCGGCTCCGGCGTCGTCGGTACCGCCACCGGTCGAGGCTTCGCCCATCACGGCCACTCGGTGCAGTTCGTCGACATCGACCAGGACCGTGTCGACGATCTGCGCGAGCAGGGCCACGACGCCCGCACGACGCTCGAGCTCACCGACGAGCCGACCGTGATCTTCCTGACGCTCCCCACGCCCAACGACGGATATCGGTGGGATCTCTCGGCCATGGAGTCCGGTGTGCGGTCCGTCGGACGCGAGCTCGCGACGTCGAACGGGTTCCACACCGTCGTCGTGCGGTCCACCGTTCCTCCGGGCACCACCGAGGGGTTGGTCCAGCCGCTCCTCGAGGATGCCACCGGGGGCAGCGTCGGCGACGCTTTCGCGCTGGCGAGCAACCCCGAGTTCCTGCGGGCACGTTCGGCCTTCGAGGACTTCCTCCATCCGCGGATGACCGTCATCGGGTCGCGGAGCCCCAACACGCGTGAGCGTCTCCAGGAGTTGCTCGCCCCGTTCGGCGGCGAGCTCCGGACCTTCGACGAGCCCGCCACCGCGGAGTTGGTGAAGGCGGCTCACAACCTCTTCAACGCCGCCAAGATCAGCTTCTGGAACGAGTTGTGGCGGACGGCCAAGACGCTCGGCATCGATGGCCAGGCGGTGGCGGACACCGTCGCGAGGTCGGCCGAAGCGTCGTACAACCCCGAGTACGGCATCCGAGGCGGCGCCCCCTACGGCGGCGCATGCCTACCGAAGGACACCAAGGGCTTCCTCGGTTTCGCGCAGACGATGGACATCGACATGCCGCTCCTCGAGGCGGTCGACGAGGTCAACGAGACGATGCGCCGCGTCGCGGACGAGGCAGCGAGCTCCAACGGGTCGGACCGTCGCCAACGTCGGACGATCGATCTCGTCTCCGTCGGGGGGAACGGTTCCTCGTCGGGGAACGGCTCCTCGAACGGACACAACTGAACGCTGATCGCTGCACACGGAAGGGCCGCCACCGATGTGGGAGCTCTCGTTACTCGTCCCCCTGGGCGCGATCGGGGTGCTGCGTTGGCTCAGCTGGCTGATCCGTCGCACTCCGGCCGTGCTCTACGAGCCCGTCGAGAACGATCACCGTGAGCGGTTGTCCATCGTCGTGCCGGTGTACCAGGAGGATCCCCAACAGTTCCGGTACGCCCTGACCTCCTGGGTCAACAGCGGCGCCACCGAGGTGATCTGCGTGATCGACGTCACCGACCGCCGCTCGATCGAGATCGCACACGAGTTCGGTGTGACCGTGATCGAGACCGACGTCCCGGGGAAGCGCGATGCGCTGCGGAAGGGTTGGGAGCACGCCACCACGCCGCTGGTGGCGCTCGTGGATTCCGACACCATCTGGGACTTCCGCGTCGCCAAAGAGGTGTGCAAGCCGTTCGCTGATCCGTCCGTCGGTGGCGTGGGGACCCGCCAGAACGTCGACCGCCCCACGACGATGTGGCAGCACCTCAACGACATGTACCTCGACTACCGGTACTTCGACGAGATCGCCGCGCAGACCGTCGCCGGCCAGGCCATCAGCTGCCTGTCGGGACGAACCGCGGTCTACCGCCGCGAGCTCCTGCTCGAGATCTCCGACGAGTTCATGGAGGAGACCTTCCTCGGGGTCCCCTGCATGTCCGGGGACGACAAGCGGCTCACCACGCTCGTCCTGGAGCGCGGGTACCGCACCGTCATGCAGCGCAGCGCCCGCGTGTGGTCGTCGTTCCCCGACGACGCCGCCACCTTCTTCAAGCAGCGGTTGCGCTGGGCGAGGAACACCTGGCGCAGTGATCTCCGGGCACTCACGAGCGGCTGGCTCTGGCGCCGGTGCCGGTTCCTCGCCTTCGCGATGCTCGACAAGGCGATCAGCGCCTTCACGATCTTCCTCGCCCCTGCCTTCATGATCTACGCGCTCGTCACCGCGCGATGGATCCTGGCAGCGTTCCTGGCGATCTGGTGGCTCGTGAGCCGCTCGGCGAAGATGCTGCCGCACCTCGAGCGCAAGCCCCATCACGCCCTGACGATGATGCCGTTCTTCATCCTGATGTCCTTCGCGATGGCCTGTGTCAAGCTGGCCGCGCTGTTCACGATCAGGAAGCAGCGGTGGATGACCCGTGACGTGGCGGTGTCTGCCCGGACCGGGCAGGTCTTGCGGACCGCTCCTGCGAACGAGCCTGCGTCGGTGGAGGCAGCATGAGCGCACTCCGGCTCTCCGCCCTGGCTGCCGTGGTCGTCATCCTCGCCGTGGGCGCGGTCAAGGTCGCGCTCCCGCTGCTCAACGAGGTCGAGGCCGCGACCGCGCTGCCGTGGTTCGCCTTGATCGGTGCCGGGTTCGTGCTCGCGGCCGTCGCACTCCAGATCGTGCACCGACGGCGCAGCCGACGGAAGCGGCCGCGGATGGTGGTGGTGCCCGACGGGGTCACCAACATCGAGTGACCCGTCGGGGTGGTCGGGATGGCCGGATTCGAACCGGCGACCTCCACGTCCCGAACGTGGCGCGCTAACCAAGCTGCGCTACATCCCGAGGTCGCTCCCGAGCGGGAGCGGGGCGAGCGTACCGTCCGTGTCAGAGCGTGAGCAGCGTCGCCTCGGGACGGCACGCGAACCGGAACGGGGCGTAGGGGCTCGTGCCCAGCCCCGGGGACACGTGGAGCCACGCGCCCCGCCACCGCGACAGTCCCCGGGACCGGTCGAGCGGCAGGTCGCAGTTGTTGACCACCGCCCCGATCGGCGGGAAGCGGACCTGGCCCCCGTGCGTATGGCCGGCCAGGAGCAGGTCGTAGCCCGCATCGACCAGGAGGTCCAGCGCGTCCGTGTAGGGCGAGTGAGTGAGACCGATGCGGGCCACCACGTCGTCCCGGGTGAGCTGCAGGTCGCCGACCGGCGGCAACGGCCCCTGGAGGTGGGGGTCGTCGATGCCGCCCACGCCGACCGGCCCGCTCCTCGTGCCGATCACGGCGGTCTCGCCCCGCAGCACCGAGTAGCCGACGTCCTCGAGCCCACCGACCAGGCGCTCGGTGTCGAGGCGCGCGCCGTAGACGCGGTCGTCGGGGCGGAGGAAGTAGTGGGCGGGGTTCTTCCACGCCGGGGCGTAGACGTCGTTCGACCCGAGCACCGCTACCCCCGGTGCCCACCGGGTGAGCCGACCGAGGAGCTCCACGCAGACGTCCTCGGCGCCGACGGCACCGAGCAGGTCTCCCGTGGCCACCACGAGGTCGTAGGCGCGTTCCGCCACGCCGTCGAGGAACCGCTCCATGGGGCGCTCAGGTGGTGTCAGATGCAGGTCAGCCACGTGCAGCACCCGCAGACCGGAGTCGGAGTCCGGCACCTCGAGCTCCCGGAGCCGGAACCAGTGCCGCTCGACCACGACGCCGTAGGTGACGCACGCGGCTCCGGATGCCGCCACCCCGAGGGCGGCCTTGACCGCGGGGTGCATCAGCCCCCGCTCGAGTCGTCGTCGCCCGGCGGTCCCTTCCCGGGCGGCTCCACGGTCTTGGTCTCGGACGGCGACGGCTCCGGATCCGGCTCGACGTACTCGCCGACCTTGATCACGACCCTGGCGCCTTCGACCGGGGCGTACTTCTCGCCCGCCTCGGGGCTCTGCTCGAGGACGATGCCGTCGTCCTTCTTCTCGAAGGTCTCCTCGACCACGATCTCGACCTCGTAGCCCGCTTCGGTGAGGATCTTCTCGGCCTCCTTCTGCTTGAGGCCGACGACGTCGGGCACCTCTGGCGCCTCGCCCTCGCCGTTCGACACCTGGAGGACGACGAGCCGTCCCGCCGGGACCTGCTCACCTGCCTCGGGGGTCTGGCCGACGAACGTGCCGGCGGGCTCCCAGTGGTCCACCTCCTCGGTCTCGAGGTGGAGCTTGGCGGCTTCGATCAGCTCCTCGGCCTCCGCGATCGACTCGACCTCGAGCAGGTCCGGCACGGTCGCCATCGGCAGCGGACCGGGTGCCGGCCAGCCCTCGGGCTCGAACGCCTCGGCTGCCGCCACCATGTAGTCACGCCACATCGGGGCGGGGATGGTCCCACCGAACACCCGGCTGTAGGGGTCGCCGGCGATCGTGACGTTGCGGAGGAAGCGGGGTTCGTTGCAGCGGCGGGTGTTCGTGGCGGGGTCGACGCCGAAGCAGTCACGGGTGAACTGCTCGGTGTCGCAGCGCTCGTCGGGGGCGCGATCGCAGTCGTAGGTCACCTGGCTGTCGTAGCCGATCCAGGCAGCGGTGGCGAGCTGCTTCACGTACCCCACGAACCACGCGTCGCGGTAATCCTGGGTGGTCCCGGTCTTGCCGCGCACCGGGTTCGGGCTCAGCGAGCCCTGCATGAACCCCGCCGTGCCCCCGGCGTTGACCGGCCCCTTCATGATGTCGATCACCCGGTCGGCGATGTCGGCGTCGACGACCTGCTGGCAGTCGGGGGTGTACTCGTAGAGCAGGTTCCCCTCACGGTCCTCGATCCGGGTGATGAAGGACGGCGGGCAGTACTCGCCACGGTTGGCGAGCGTGGCGTAGGCGGTGGCCATCTCGAGGGGGAACACGTCGGCCGCCCCGAGCGCGATCGCACACTCGGCCGGGAGGTTCCCGTTCTTGATCCCGAGCCGCTCCGCGACCTCGCGCACCTTCTCCGGGCCGACCTCCTTGATGAGCTTGGCGTGGAAGACGTTGGAGGACGCGCGCACCCCGGAGTACATGTCCTGGATGCCGTTGCCGCCGCTGTTGTTGACCTCCCACGGGCCGCCGTTGTCGCAGCCGGGGATCTCGGTGGGGCCGGTCGCATCGACCTGCCAGCCCGGGGGGAGCCCCTTCTCGAGCGCGGCGGTGATGACGTAGGGCTTGAACGACGAGCCTGGCTGGCGGCCGAAGCCCGTCCCCATACCCGGGACCAGCGGGTTGGTCTTGGTCTTGTGGCAGAGCAGGCGACCGTTGTCGTCGACCGGGATCTCCGAGACCTCCGCCGTGTCCTCGAGGCAGCTGCCGTACTCCCGCGGTCCGATAGCGAGGGTCCGGACCGCTCCCGTCCCCGGCTCGACCGAGACGATCCCGCCGAGCGGGGCGCCCGCGATCTCCTCGGGGGTGGGCTCGTCGGTGAGCAGGTGGTCGCGGACCGACTGGTAGGCGAGCTCCTGGAGGTCCGGATCGAGTGTGGTGTGGATCCGCAGGCCCCCCTGGAACACGGTGCGGATGCGGTCCTGCTTGGTGGCGCCCATCGCGTCGAGGGCGTCCTCATGCGTGCCGATGGTCTCCGCCACGGTCTCGTCGTACAGCAGCCGGGTGACGTAGTCGACGAACCAGGGCTCGTCGGGGTTCTCGGGCGCCGTGGGGTTCAGCATCTCAGGCACCGTCAGCGTCTTGGCGGCATCCGCCTGAGCCCGGGTGATGTAGCCGTTGATCGCCATCTGGTCGAGCACGATGTTCCGACGACCTTCGGCGGCCTCGGGGTTGCGCAGCGGGTTGTTGCCCTCGGGGGTGCGGATCAGCCCGGCGAGGAGCGCGGACTCGGCGAGATCGAGCTCTTCGACGCTCTTCGAGAAGTAGCGCTCGGCGGCCTTGCCGATGCCGTAGACGCCGTTCCCGAAGTACGCGCGGTTGAGGTAGCGCTCGAGGATCACGTTCTTCGACATGCGCTTCTCGAGCTCGATCGCCCAGAGCGCCTCACGGATCTTGCGGTCGTAGCTGATGTCGGCGTTCTCGACGCCGATGTAGGCCATCTTCACGTACTGCTGGGTGATGGTCGAGCCACCCTGCTCGATGTCCCCCGCGCGGAGGTTGGTGAACGCCGCACGCAGGATCGCCCGGTGGTTGACGCCGTTGTGGGAGTAGAAGGTGGCGTCCTCGGTGGCGACGATCGCGTTCACCGTGGTCTCGGGAACCTGGTCGAGCGTGACCGGGATCCGACTCTCGTCCTTGTTGATCTCGGCGAGTTCGCTGCCGTCGGCGGCGTAGATGAAGCTGTTCTCGGGTGGCACCTCGGCATCGGGCAGTGCCGGCACGTCGAACACGTCGCGTTCGACCGCCGACACCACGTCGGTCACCGCCAGCGCCGTGGGCAAGAAGAGCGTGCCGGCGAGCAGCCCGGTGCCGGCGGTCACGAGCACCAGGAGCACGAGGCGCAGCACCACTGCGCCGAAGCGTGAGTCGCTCACACGAAAGCCTCCAGGGCGTGCGGAGCGGGATGCGTCCGACGCCGGTCCACGACATGGGGGTCCGGTGGCGGAGGGTACGTCCGACCCCCTCGATGTGCATGGGGGTGAGGACGCTGCGCACACCCGGAACCTGCACACGCTCCCGCTCGTTCCGGCGCTGTGTCTAGTCCGTGCCAACCCGCCAGAACCACCGACTCGGGCGGTAGCGGGGCGCAGAACGTGGTCATACGGTCTCGAAGCGTGATCGGGGCGGGACGCGGGCAGAGGGGTCGGCACCATGCAGATGGACTGGGTCGAGGACGCGCGGTGCCGGGGGATCGATGCCGAGCGCTTCTTCGTGCGGGGCGCGGTCAAGGCGCGCAAGGCGATACGGGTCTGTGAGCGGTGTGAGGTCAGGGACGCCTGCCTCGAGTACGCGCTCGAGCACGACGTCGACTTCGGCGTCTGGGGTGGCCTGACCGAGCGTCAGCGCCGCGCCGAGCGACGGAGCCGGGTCGGCGCGGTCGGTTGAGCACGGTCGGCCGACGACCGGGCGGTCCCCGGCGGCTCGACTCAGTGCTCGTCGACGGCGTCGTCGAGGTAGCTGAGCTCGTCATCGGCGGGCCGAGCCTGGCGCCGCTTCTCGAGCTCGAGGTGTCGCCGCATGCGAGTCTGGTGCTCCTGACCCCAGATTGCGCGATGCTGCTGGCGGGCGCGTTCCAGCGAGAGCCATGCCCCGGCGAGGATCGCGAGGTGCACGAGCCAGAAGAGCAGGGCCAGGAGGGTCATGGTCAGCGCGTGCCCCAGCGCGATCGCCACCGACGTCGCGATCGCGCAACCGAGGGGGGTTCGGGCGCGATCGGCGTCGGTGCGGGCCACGACTGCGGCCCAGACTGCGAAGCCGGCCGCGAGCACACCGAACGGCAGCAGGAACAACCACCAGATCCCCGGCCACACCGTCACCGCCGCGATCCCGCTCAGCACGATCGCTCGCCGGCGGGGGTCGTTCACAGATAGCCGCCGGCGCTCGGGTAGTTGTCGGGGTCCGGCTCGGGCGGCCGGGCGCGCTGTTGGACGTCCTCGGGGGCGTCATGGAACGCGCGCCCGCCGAAGCGGTCGCGGATCTGGTCGTCGAAGTGCGCGGCGGCCGACGCCACGCCCGCCACCGCAGACTGGAGCTCGGGGCCGTCCAGGGTCGAGCCCAACAGGGTGTGCTTGAGCCAGACCGCAGACGCGTCGTGGTCGTAGGAGAACGCCCCGAACGAGAGCTGGTGGTTCGTGGACAGCAGGAAGTTCGCGAGCTCGGGTGTCAGGTCGACGTCGAGGTTGGTGATCGAGAACACGCCGACCTGCGGGCCGATGGGGCTCCCGCCAACAGTCACGAACACGCGGGCGTCCTCGTGGGTGAAGGTGTAGTTGCCGTAGGCGTCCACCTGGTAGCCGCCGAGGAACGTGCGCAGCAGATCCCCGACGTGGACCCGGAGGTCGTCGGGGTCGAGGAACACCCCGGTCCGCTTCGGTGGGCGAGGCGGTCGGGACGGGGCGATCTCGGCCAGCGCCGCTCCCGGGCCGCCGGCGACGTGGCCGGCCGGCCCGGGCTCCTGCGCGTCGGGCTCGTCGGCAGCGTCCTCCGACGGAGCCTCGGTGGGAGGATCGGCGTCGCCGGGCAGGTCGTCGTCAGGCGGGGTGTCGGTCATCGTGCTCCAAACCTAGCTGTCACCCCGCCAGCGCATCGGCGGGCGGCTCGCCGGTCAACTGGCGGGCGACCGTCCGCAGCCCGTCCATGTCGTGGATGTCGCCCCGCAGCAGCGGGACCTCGACCAGCGCCCGCAGCCGGAGCCCGTACAGCGCGGCCCCGACGTTGCGGCGCTCCCGCTCCGAGACCCCCTTGACGTCGGCCAGGAGGTGGAGGGTCCCGGCGACCGCACGGCCCTCGAGGTCGTCGGGCTGACGCTTCGCTGCGTCTCTGAGTGTCTCGGGGGGCGGGGCGGTCGTCGGTTCGGGATGGAGACGGTTGACCACCACCCCGGCGGCGTGCAGGCCCTCCTGCTCGAGGCGCTCGAGGAAGAACTTCGCCTCACGCAGCGGGGGCGGCTGCGGCGAGGCCACCACCACGAACTGCGACGAGGGCTGCTCGAGGAGACGGCGCACCTCCTCCGCCCGCTCCTTGAACCCCTCGTACATGCCCTCGAAGTTCCGGAAGAACTCGCCGAGGTCGTTGAGCAGCTCCGAGCCCGTGACCTTGCCCGCCACCCGCATGAACGCGGTCGCCCCGAAGTTGACCGCCCGGAGGTAGCTCTTCCCCGCCGCGAGCCCGGGCTTCATCAACAGCCGCAGGAGCCGGCCCTCGAGGAAGCTCGTCAGGCGGCGGGGCGCGTCGAGGAAGTCGAGGGCGTTGCGGGTGGGTGGGGTGTCGATGATGAGGAGGTCCCAGTCGCCACGGTGGTGGAGCTCGTAGAGCTTCTCCATCGCCATGTACTCCTGGGTCCCCGACAGCGTCGACGACAGGGTCTGGTAGATGCGGTTCGAGCGGATCGCCTCGGCGCGGTCCGGGGAGCTCGCGTAGCGGTCGATCAGCGCGTCGAAGGTCGACTCCATGTCGAGCATCATCGCCTCGAGCGACCCCGGGGCCTCCAGCGACACCTGCTGTGGCTCGCTGGCGAGCTCGTCCAGCCCCATGGCCTGGGCCAGCCGCCGGGCGGGGTCGATGGTCATCACGAGAGCGTGGCGCCCCGCTTCCGCGGCAGCGACGCCGAGCGCCGCAGCCGTGGTGGTCTTTCCCACGCCGCCCGCGCCGGTCGCCACGAGGATCTCGGCGTCCTCCACCGGTGTGGTCAATGTGTCGTCGCGGTCGGTCACAGCTGCTCCTCGAAGCCGGGGATCTCCCGGGCGCGCGGACCGGACTCGCCGACGCGGCGGGCGATGACGTCGGACAGGATCTCGAGGTCCGTGGCGTCGAAGGTGGCGCTGGGCAGCGCCGGCAGGTCGAGGACGGGGCGTTGGCCCTCGGCCACGAGCCGTGACCGCAGGTTCGCTTCGTGCGCGAGCCGTTCGCGGTGCGCCTCGGCGAGGTCGACGGCGAGCTCGGCGGTGGGCTCGTCGAGGTCGGCGCCGCCCTGGCTGGCCCGGTCCGCCAGGCCGTCCGCACCGAGCTTGTCGACAGCTCCTGCCTCGTCGGCGGACAGGCGGGACAGTTCGACCTGATTGGCCACGACCGGTCCGATCGCGACGCCTGCGTCCTCAAGCATGGCGATGCCGTCCAGCGTCTCCTGGACCGGCATCTCCTCGAGGAGCGTGACGATGAGGGCCTGGGTGCGCTTGGGGTTCTCGAGCATGTCCTTGATCTGGCCCGCCTGGCGCTTGATCGGACCCACGCGGACGATCTCGGTCACGCCCTCGGGAGCGTGCAGGAACGGCACGATCCGCCCCGTCGGGGGCGCGTCCACGACGATCAGGTCGTAGACCCTGCGGCCGTCCGAGCGCCGACGCGCCTCGATCTCGTAGATCTTCCCGACCAGCAGCAGGTCCCGCAGACCCGGCGCAGCCGTGGTGACGAAGTCGATCGCGTGGGACTTCTCCATCATCCACTGCACGTGCTTGATGCCGTAGAACAGCTCGAGGTACTCGTAGACGGCTTCGCTCGGGTCGATCGCCATGCCCCACAGCCCTGGCCGGAACTCGCGCTCCTCGTAGTCCCACGGCTGGGTCTCGAAGACGCGCGGGAAGCTCTGGCGGCCTTCCACCTCGACGAGGAGGGTGCGTCGTCCCGAGGCGACCGCGGCCAGCGCCAACGACGCGGCGACGGTGGTCTTGCCCACGCCGCCCTTGCCGGTGACGATCGTGAGGTTCGACGCGAACAGCTCGTCGAAGCCGTCCGGCAGCGGTGGGGTGCTCGGGGAGTCGGTCATGTGCCCAATCTAGGTGCCCGACCCTCCTGGGTACGCTCCCGCCATGTCCGTCCTCCCACCCTTCCTTCGGCGTGCCGTCGTGCTCGCGCTCGCGGTGGCGACGGCGCTGATGGTCGCGGCGGGTGCGGCCCTGGCGCAGGCTGACGACGCGGACGGGGACGACGCCGGACCCACCCGCGACGTCGACATCCTCCCGCTCGAGGGGTTCATCGACCCGCCGGTCGCGGGTGCGATCGAGGACCTCATCGCGGACGCGAACGCCCGCGGCTCCGAGCTCGTGGTGCTCCAGCTCGACAGCTCCGGGGGTGTGTCGGTCGACATCGCGTCGTTGGCGGCCGTGGTGCGCGGCTCCGAGGTCCCCGTCGTGGTGTTCGTCGGCCCGTTCGGCACCGACGCCGAGGTGCGGGGGGCGGCGGCGGTGCTGGCGCTGGCAGCCGACGCGCTCGCGGTGGCCCCGGACGCGACCGTCGGCCCGGTCCTCCCGATCGACTACGCGGCGCCCGACACCGAGCCGGCTGCCAACGTTCCGCCGGAGCTGCTCGATGGAGCCGCCGACGTCGAGGGACTCCGCGAACTCGGGCTCGATGTCATCGACGCCAACGGGCTCGAGCCGCTGCTGACCGAGCTCGACCGGGCGGAGCTCGACGGACGCACCGTGACCACCTTGGCCGACGACGTGCGCCCCCGCCTCCACAGCCTCGGGCTGCTGCGGCGGATGCTCCACGCCGCCGCCACCCCCGAGTTCGTGTACCTGCTGCTCGTGGTCGGCCTGGGGATGCTGCTCTTCGAGGTCTTCCAGCCCGGCTTCGGCGTGGCCGGCCTCGCGGGGCTGATCCTCGGGGCGGTCGGGGCGTTCGGGCTCACGGTGCTGCCGGTGGCGTGGTGGGCGGTCGCGCTGGTCGTGCTGGGGCTGGTGCTGTACGCGGTCGACACCGCCATGGCGGGGTTCGGAGCAGTCACGGCGGCGGCGACCGCCAGCTTCGCGGCCGGCTCCTGGTGGTTCTACGAGCACCCGTCGCTCGCGCTGTCGGGCTGGCTCGTGGCCGCCACGACCGTGGTCGCGTTCTCCTTCTTCGTCGTCGTCATGACCTCGATCCTGCGGGCGCAGGCCGGTCCCGCGGCCGACGCCGTCGAGGAGCTCGTGGGTCGGCCGGGGGTGGTCAGATCGGTGCTCGACCCGGAGGGGCACGTGTTCGTGGACGGGGCGCTGTGGCGGGCGCGGTGGGGCGCCGGCGACGAGAAGGTCACCGTCGGCACCCCGATCCGCGTCACCGGGATCGACGGGCCGCTCGTGCTCGTCGGGCCACATCGCGCCGCTGATGGTCCCGGGGACGAAGGGGACAGGGACGAAGGTGCTAGCTCTGGGCGAAATGACCAGCGTCCACAGCAAGCGCCGGGGGGCTAGTCACGGCGGATGTGACGTCCTAGTGTCACCGCGGAACCACCGAGCGACACCTTGGGGGACCGGTGCTCATCCCGCTCGACAGCCCTGACTGGGATCGCGACGCCCACTGCCGCGGTGCCGACGCGTCCGTCTTCTTCGGACCCAACCACTTCGAGCCCAAGCGCGAGCGTGAGGCCAGGGAGGCGGCCGCGAAGGCGATCTGCCGGGGTTGTCCGACCCTGGCCGCCTGCCGCGAGTTCGCCCTCGAGCACGAGGAGGCGTTCGGGGTCTGGGGTGGGCTCGGCGAAGCCGACCGTCGCCGGATCCTCGCCGGAGACAAGGACCTGCGCCAGGCCGGATAGATCACCGGCCGTTTGGCGCCGCTCGGCGGCATGGGGTATCACGCGTGGTGACCGACCAAGGACCACCACGTGACCATCTGGGAGTACGCCACCGCCCCGCTCATCAGCCACGCCCTCCAGCAGATCCTGAACCAGTGGGGTGAGGACGGCTGGGAGCTCGTGACGGTCGCCGACAACGTCGCCTACTTCAAGCGCCCGAAGAGCACGGAGGAGAGCTGATGGCCACTCCCGAGGAGCGCCTCGAGGAACGAGGCATCACGCTGCCCGAGCCGCCGGCGCCGGCGGCGGCCTACCAGCCGTACCGCCACAGCGGAGACCTGGTCTTCACCGCCGGGCAGTTGCCGACCGAGGACGGGTCATTGCCCGCCACCGGCAAGCTCGGCGATGCCATCGACACCGCTCGCGGCCAGGAGCTGGCGCAGACCGCAGCCATCAACATCCTCGCGCAGGCCAAGGCGGCGGCCGGGGAGCTGTCCCGTGTGCGCATGGTCAAGCTCACCGTGTTCGTCGCGAGCACGCCCGACTTCACCGAGCAGCACCTGGTCGCGAACGGGGCGTCGGAGTTCCTCGGCGAGGTCCTCGGCGACGACGGCGTGCACGCACGCTCCGCCGTCGGGGTGCCGGTGCTGCCGCTCGACAGCCCCATCGAGATCGAAGCCGTCCTCGAGGTCTCGTGACAGGAACCGTCGCATGTGCCGGGAACTGTCAGCGGGCGTGTCGCCGGCGCTCGACGACGCCTTGACTGACGACGGAAACCGTCGCATATCGCGGTTTCCGACGTCGGCCGGTCAGTGGAGCTCGCGTAGCCGTCCGTCGAAGTCGGTGACCCCGACGGCGTCGAGGTGTTCGAGCAGCGGGATCGCGTAGCGGCGCGTGGTGCCCCAGGCGTCCTTGGCCTGCGCGGCGGTGAACGCCCCGACCTCGTCGTACAGCTCCTCGAGCCGGGCCACAGCGTCGTCCACCGCCGCACGGGTGAACGCCACCTCGCCACAGCGGACGATGCGGCCCTCCTGCTCGAGCCGCTGGAGCTCCTGGTAGCCGACGCCGGCCCGGGCAGCGGCCTCGTCGAGCTTCGGTGGTGACAGCGGATCCTCACCGAGGATCTCGACCAGGGCGGAGGCCCGCTGCTCGGCAGCCGCATCGATGCGGTCGGCATGGGTGGCCAGCGCGACGTTGCTGCCCGACCGGTGCAGGACCCCGGCGTCGACGAGGTGGTCGATCAGGTGCGGGGCGAGATCGCGGGAACAGCCGCGCTGCTCGAGCGACCGCGCCAGCCGGACCCGGTCGCGCCCCGGGCTGTCGGGCTCGGCCTCGTGGTGGGACCGGAGCTGCTCCTCGACCATCCCCCGCCACCGCGTCAGCGCTGCCTCGTGGACGAGGTGCTCGCCGAGATCGTGGATCGCCTCCGGCAGCTCGTGACCGGGAGGGAGCTGCGCCGCTGCCCGCGCGCGGCGGGCGGGGCGCGCCCCGCCGCTCGCCGCAACCAGCTCGGTCAGCCGGTCGTCGCTCAACAGGACCCGCTCGAGCGCGTCGGTCCGCTCGAGCCGCCGGTCCGAACCGCGGACCCGCTCCCCGGGGTCGGGATCGACGACTTCACCGCCGCCGACGGTCGCCCGGCGCCCCGCCTCACGCAGGACGAACCGGTCGCCGGAGGCGAGGGGAAGCGGGGCATCGAGCTCGAGCCGCACCCAGCCCTCGGCACCGCCGGCGATGGGCTCGTCGAGCAGCGGATGGACGGTGCACACCACCTCGGCGCTGCCAGCATGGAGGTGCCAGGCACCCGGTTGGTCGATCTCGGTGCCGGGGAGCGCACGGACCCATGTGTCCACCGCCTCGGTGACGAGCCAGTCCGCAGCGGTGCCGACCACGGCGTCGCCGCGGCTCACGGCGTCGGTGCTGATCCCGCCGAGGTTGCACGCGACCCGTGTCCCCGGCCCCGCCGACTCGACCGTCTCGCCGAGGCTCTGCATCCCGCGGATCCTCGCCCGCTGGCCCGCCGGCAGTAGTCGGACCTCGTCGCCGGTCGCCAGCCCGCCGCCGTGCAGGGTCCCGGTCACCACCGTCCCCGCCCCGCTGATCGTGAACGACCGGTCCACCCACAGGCGCGGCCGGCCCCGGTCGGGTGGGGGCGGGGCGCTGGCCAGCTGCTGGTGGAGCACGCCGGCGAGCTCCTCGATCCCGCGCCCCGCCAGCGCGTCGGTCAGGACGAGCGGGGCGTCGGCCAGGCCCGTGCCAGCGACCTGCTGCCGGGTGTCGTCCGCCACCTGATGCGCCCGTTCCTCGCCCGTCAGGTCGGTCTTCGTGATCGCGATCACGCCTCGGTGGACGTCCAGCAGGTCGAGGATGTCGAGGTGCTCCTGGGACTGCGCCGACCACCCGTCGTCGGCAGCTACGACGAACAGCACGTGGCGGACCCCACCGGCGCCGGCCAGCATGTTGGCGATGAACTTCTCGTGGCCGGGGACGTCGACGAAGGCGACCGTGAGCGGGTCGCCGTCCTCGCCGTCGAGCTCCGTCCACACGAACCCGAGGTCGATGGTCAGCCCGCGGTCTCGCTCTTCCTGCCAGCGGTCGGGTTCCATGCCGGTCAGCACCCGCAGCAGGGTGGACTTGCCGTGGTCGACGTGGCCGGCGGTGGCGACGACGTGCATCAGGGCAGCGTGGACCGGACCAGCGTGGCGAGCTCGTCGTCCTGAGCCGGCGCCACGGTGCGGAGGTCCAGCACCACACGCCCCTCCTCGATCCGGGTGACGACCGGGGGGTCGAGCGCACGCAGCCGGCCGGCCAGCGACTCGGCGTCGTCGGGGTCGAGCTCCACGCCCCAGGACGCCAGCTCGGTCGTCGGCAGCGCCCCGCCCCCAACCACCGAGGTCAGCTGTGTCGCCCGCGTCGCTCCGCCGATCTCGTCAGCGAGCGCCCGCGCGCGCCGGGCCAGCACCTCGAGGTCGGCGTCCAGCATCGCCCAGCCCGGCAGGTCGGTGGGATGGTCGTCACGGAGGTAGCTCTCGAGCGTGGCCTCGAGCGCGGCGCGCTGGAGCTTGTCGATCCGGAACGCCCGCGCCAGCGGGTGGCGTCGGAGCCGGTCCACGAGCTCCTCGCGGCCCGCGATCAGGCCGGCCTGCGGCCCACCCAGCAGCTTGTCGCCACTGAACAAGACCAGGTCCGCGCCCGCGTCCAACGCCTCCTCGACCGACGGCTCGCCCCGCAGCGCCCCGCCGTGCGCGTGCAGCAATCCCGAACCGAGGTCGTACACGAGCGGCAGGTCGTGCTCCGCGGCGAGTGCAGCCAGTTCGCTGACCGCCACGGTCTCGGTGAAGCCCACGATGTCGAAGTTCGAGCGGTGGACCTTGAGCAGCAGTCCGGTGTCTGCGGTGATGGCGTCGCGGTAGTCGTCGACCCGGGTCCGGTTCGTCGTGCCGACCTCCCGCATGGTGGCGCCGGACGCGGACATGATGTCGGGGAGGCGGTAGGAGCCGCCGATCTCGATCAGCTCGCCGCGCGACACCAGCGCATCGCGCCCCGCCGACAGCGCCGCCAGCGCCAGCACCAGTGCCGCCGCGCCGTTGTTGACCACCGTGGCGGCCGGGGCGCCGGTGGCCTCAGCCGCCAGCTCCCCGACGTGCCGGGTGCGGCTGCCGCGATGGCCCTCGGCCAGGTCGTACTCGAGCGTGGTGTAGCCGGAGGCCGCGACGATCGCCTCGCGGGCAGCGGCCGAGAGCGGGGCACGTCCGAGGTTGGTGTGGAACACCACGCCGGTCGCGTTGATGACCCGCCGGAGGCGGTGGCGCCGTGCACCCTCGAGCTGACGGACCGCACGGGACACGATCTCGACGTCCGTCGGCAGCCGGGCGCCCTCGAGCAGCTCGTTGCGGACCTCGTCGACGCTGTCTCGGAGCGCGTTCGCGACCGCCCGTCGTCCGTAGCGCTCGATCGCGGCGGCCGTGTCCGAGCGTTCGAGGAGCGCCCCGACCTGCGGCAGCTGCGACAGGTCGGGCGACGCGGGGGAGCTGGTGTCAGGCGGGTTGTTCATCGACGCTCACGGTGGGTGGGGCCGAGTGAACCATGCCCCGCCGGCGCGCTGCTGTCATGGAGCTCAGGCGCGCAGGAAGAGGCCGCGGCGGTCCAGGACCCCGACGAGCATGACCGCCCCGGTGACCACTCCTGCTGCGAGGAGCAGCGCTCCGAGCTCGGGTCCGAACGTGGCGGCGAACCCGTCGACCAGACGCGCCCAGGCGCTCCCAGGCTCGCCGGCCCCGAGCCACGCCGTCACGGCGGCAGTCGTGACGTAGGCGGGGAAGGCGTGCCGGCCGAGCACGGTGATCCGGCTCACCAGCCGGCGTCCCGGCAGCACGGTGACGAGGACGTAGGCGAGTGCCAGCAACACCACCGCCGCGCCGACACCGAACAGCACGAAGGTCGCGGTCATGAGCGTGCGGTTCAGGGGCAGCACCTGGGCCCCGACCACGCCGGTCGCGCCGACGTAGATGCCGGTGAGCGCGAGCGCCACGCCGGTCGCGGGCCCGTCGGGGCGGCTCCGCAGCCAGTCGCCGACCCAGAAGCCGGCCAGCACGGTGACCACGACCGTGGGCAGCGCCACGAACAGATGCGGCTCGGTCGGGGCGAGGCGGCTCAGGCCGATCCAGTTCGCGGCGAGCAGCACCACCGCCGCCCCTGCCTGGGCGGGGCGGGGCAGCTCGGCGACGAGCCAGACGCCGACCCACGCCACCGCGAGCTGCGCCAGCCGCGAGGACAGCACCAGCTCGACCGAGAGCTCCTCCAGGGGCGTTCCCGCCAGCAACTCGAGGGCAACCGCGACGCCGACCAGCAGCACGACCCGGCGGGCCAGTCGCAGCGCGGCCGCACGGGTGTCACGGTGCCGCATCCGGCTGGACGCCAGCGCCCCGCCCGAGATCACGAGCAGCACCGGCGCGACCAGGTCGGCGAGGCGGAAGCCGTGCCAGGGCGACGGATGGAACAGTTCCGGCAGCCGGGAGATGTCCGCCACCGCCAGCCCGGTCAGCACCGCAACCAGCGCCACACCCCGGAGGGTGTCCAGCGAGGTCAGACGTCGGCCACCCTTCGAGGACGCGCCCGTCTTCGCACGCCGGGAGGCGGTCTTGGTGGCGATGGGGAAGCTCCGGTCTCGTCTCACCCCCTTGTATCGAGGCCGCAACCCGGGTTCGAGCATCCCGCGCAGATGACCGACCTCCCGACCGACGGGACG
>JAWVZB010000007.1:0-48440 GCA_033722375.1 Nitriliruptorales bacterium
GAACGACGGCTGACGATCTCAGGGCACGAGGATGCTCCAACGGTCTGGCTCGACGCGGAAGACCCGCTCGGTGTACTGCTCGCCCGCGAGCTCACCGTCGATGTTGTAGCCGACCTCGTCCCCGGTGATCACCACTTCCTCACCGCGAGCGAGGTGGACGTCGTCGCGGTCGAGATGGGTGCCCGATTGGAGCGCGACGCCCAACGCTGCCCGCTGAGGCGGGCCGAGCGGTGTGCAGACCACCACGTCCAGCGTGCCGTCGTCGGGTTCCGCGTCGGGGGACATGACCGTGCCGCCACCGAAGGTGCGGCCGTTCATCACCGCCACGAGCAGCACGTTGCTCGTCCGTTCGGTGCGGACGGGTGTGCCGTCCACCTCGACATGGAGGTTCCAGCCGTCGGCGGTCACCCCGGCCGCGATGGCGCCCAGTGGGTACGCGAACTCGCCGACCCGGTCCTTCAGTTCCTCGGCCCGGGAGGCGGCATCGACCCCGACGCCCGCGTGCAGCGCGTTGACGGCGATCGTGTCGTCGTCCGACACGACGAGGTCGAGCTGCCGGCGACGCCCGTCGATGATGACCCCGGCCGCGTCCTCGGGCTCGAGCGGGATGCCGAGCGTCCGGGCCAGGTCGTTGCCGGTGCCGAGCGGCACCCAGCCCAGCGTCACGTCCTCGAGGAGCCCCTCGGCCCGGAGCCGATCCACTGCGAGGTGGATGCTGCCGTCGCCACCGCACACCACGAGTTGGCGGCCGTCGAGGTCGCGCACGACCTGCTCGAGCTCACTCGGGTCCTCCGTCTCGGCGACCTCGGCGTCACCGTGCTCCGAGAGCACTGCCGTCGCGGTTCCGACCGCCTCGTGTTCGGCCTTGCCGGCGTTGGCGTTGACGACGACCACGAACTCCATGGCATCCGTTCTCCGAGGCAGGACCAGCGAGTGTCCCACACGGCCCGCTTCGGAGCGTGGCCGAAGGGCAGTAGCGTGTCCTGGTCGGAAGTGCCGAGATGCTCGAGATCAGGGGACTACGCAAGGCGTACGGGGAGGTCGTCGCGCTCGCCGGGGTGGATCTCGACGTGCCCCGGGGGCGGATCGTGTCGCTGCTCGGGCCGAACGGTGCCGGCAAGACCACGCTCGTGTCGATCGTGAGTGGGCTGCGGCATGCCGACGCCGGAACGGTGCGCGTCGGTGATGTCGACGCGCTGCGACACCCACAGCAGGCCCGGCAGCTCATCGGACTCGCGCCCCAGGAGCTCGGTCTCTACCCGATCCTGACGGTGCGACGCAACCTCCAGGTGTTCGGTGAGCTCTACGGGTTGCGTGGTACGGAGCTCGAGAGCCGGATCGGCGAGACGGCTGCTGCGCTCGGGGTCGACCCGCTACTCGATCGCAAGGCCGGCGAGTTGTCCGGGGGCCAGAAGCGACGCGTGCACACCGCGATCGCGTTGCTCCACCGGCCGCCGCTGCTGCTGCTCGACGAGGCCACGGTCGGTGCCGACATCGAGACCCGGGGCGAGTTGCTGGGTCTGGTTCGCCGGCTCGCGCACGAGGGGAAGGCCGCGGTCCTCTACACGACCCACTACCTCCACGAGGTCGAAGAGCTGGGCGCGACTGTCGTCATCATCGACGAAGGCAGGGTGATCGCGGCCGGTGGCGTCGAGGACCTCATCGCGGAGCACGCACAGCCTGTCGTCGAGGTCGCGTTCGACGGGCAGGCGCCGCTCATCGACGTCTCGGCGCCCTACGAGGTCGAGGACGACCGCATCCGTGTCCCGAGCGGAGAACCCGCGCGAACGGCCGCGACCCTGCTCGCGAGTCTCGGGTCCGACGCGGACCGCGTCCGCAGCGTCGAGATCGTTCGGCCCAGCCTCGAGGCGGTCTACCTCGCGTTGACCGGCAAGCGTTACGACCCCACCGGGGCGGGGGTGGAGGAGGAGGTCTCGGGTGTCGCCGCGAACTAGCGCCGCGCTCCTGCGGCACGAGTTGCGGATCATGGCGACCGATCCGTCGGTGGTCGTGTTCGTACTCGTGATGCCGCTGCTGATGATCGCCTTCACCGAGCGGCTGTTCGCCGCCCCGTTGGCGTCGGAGGCCGCCGGCAGTCAGGTCGACGGCAGCGACTTCGCCGTTCCAGGGATGGCGGTGGCGTTCGCGGCGTTCGGTGTCGGCTTCTCGGGGTTCGCGTTCTTCCGTGAGCACGGCTGGGGGACCTGGGAACGGCTCCGCGCCACGCCGGCGTCACCCGCGGACATCATGACCGGGAAGGTGCTGCCGGCGGTGCTCCTGACCACGCTCCAAGTTGCGCTGTTGTTCGCGCTCGGTGGGCCACTGTTCGGCTTCACGATCCGCGGTTCGGTTCTCGCCATCACCGTGCTGATCGTGGCGCTCGCGCTCGCACTCAACGCCTTCGGCGTCGCGATCGTGGCCGTGACGAGGACCGCCCAGCAGCTCAACGCCGCCGGGTCCGCTGGAGGGATGGTCATGGCCACGATGGGCGGGGCGTTCGTCCCCATCGAGGTGATGCCGTCCTGGGCGGCGACACTGGCCCCCGCCATGCCGACCTACTGGGCGATGCGTGGGCTGCGCGCGGTGATCTTCGAGGGCGGTGGCATCGCGGAGACCGCCCTGCCGGTCCTGATGCTGATGGGCTTCACGTTGGCGTTCGGGGCGGTCGCCGCCTGGCGGTTCCGCTTCGACGAGACCAAGGTCCACTTCGGCTGACGTGTCAGAACGGCCTCGTCGACGGGGGCCCGGCCGTGGGCGTGGCCGTTGCCGTCAGGACGACGAGCCGAGGAGGCTGCGATCGTCGCCTGGTAGCGAGAGCATCCGCTCGAGCGCGAGCAAGGCGTTGTCGCGGACGTCGTCGGGCACGCGGACCTCGTTGACGACGTCGCCCTGGAGCAGCGACTCCATCACCCACACGAGGTGGGGCAGGTCGATCCGGTTCATCGTGGCGCAGAAGCAGACGGTGTCGTCGAGGAAGACGACCGTCTTGTCGGGGTGCTCCTGGTCGAGCCGCTTGACGAGGTTCAGCTCGGTAGCGATGGCGAGCGTCGATCCCGCCGGCGCGTCCTCGACCCACCCGATGATCTGGCTGGTCGAACCGACCTTGTCGGCTTTCTTCACGACCTCGTGGCGGCACTCGGGGTGCACGAGGATCTCGACGCCCGGCAACTCGCGGCGAGCCTCATCGACCATGTGCGGCATGAAGCGGGCATGGACCGAGCAGTGGCCCTTCCACAGCACCACGCTCGCGTCGCGGAGCTCCAGGTCCGTCACGCCACCGTCGGGCTGCCACGGGTCGTAGACCACGCAGTCGTCGAGCTCGAGGCCGAGCGACAGGACCGCGGTGTTGCGTCCGAGGTGCTGATCGGGGAGGAAGAGCACCCGCTCGCCCCGCTCGAACGCCCACGACATCGCCCGGGGCGCGTTCGACGACGTGCAGATCGCCCCGCCCCGTTCGCCGCAGAACGCTTTGATCGCTGCGGTCGAGTTCATGTAGGTCAGCGGCACCGTGGTGTCGGCGACGCCAGCTCGCTCGAGTCGGGCCCAGGCGTCGACGAGCTGGGTCGCCTCCGCCATGTCGGCCATCGAGCAGCCGGCTGCCAGGTCCGGCAGGATCACGGTCTGGCCGGGGCGGGCCAGGATCGATGCCGACTCGGCCATGAAGTGCACCCCGCAGAACACGATGTGCGGGGCGTCGGCGTCAGCGGCGAACCGGGCCAGCTTGAACGAGTCTCCGCGTGCGTCGGCGAGGGCGATGACCTCGTCACGCTGGTAGTGGTGGCCGAGGATCACGACCTGGTCCCCGAGTCTTGCCCGCGCCTCCGCGGCTCGCTCCGCGAGCCCAGGCTCGGACGGTGAGGGGAGATCACCAGGACACACCACGCCCCGCTCGCTGTCGCTGTCGGCGCGACGTCCCAGCCGGAGGAGCGGGGAGTCGGTCGGGATCGTCGGGCTGTCGCTGCGGTTGTGCACCTGTGCGGCGCGCGGCCGTTCGAGCGTTGGCATGTCGTGGCCTCTCACAGGCGGAGCGGGGAACAGCCGGCCGCTCAGCATCCGTCGGCAGATTTATTGTCAGATTGACAAGAATTCGAGAGGAAGCGTACCACCGACCTCGCTCGACGCCTAGCCTCGCGGCTCCAGCCGAACCCTCCGTCGAGGTGCCCCTTGCGCGTCGTCATCGCCCCGGACTCGTTCACGGGCACGTTGACCGCGATCGAGGCAGCCGAGGCCATCGCCACCGGTTGGCGGGCGGGGCGCCCCGACGACGAGCTCACGGTGCTACCGATGTCCGACGGTGGCGATGGCTTCCTCGACGTGATCGACCTCGCGATCTCCGGTCGGACCTCGCGCCTCGAGGTGGAGGTCGCCGACCCCCGAGGCCGCCCGGTGGATGCGAGCCTGCTCGTGCACGGCGAGACGGCCTACGTCGAGTCCGCCCAGGCGTGCGGCCTGCACCACCTCGCCGACCGCGAGCGCGACCCCCTCGAGACCACCACCTACGGCGTCGGTCAGCTGCTCGAGGTGGCGCGCGACACCGCGAGACGGGTGGTCGTTGGACTGGGTGGATCGGCGACGGTCGATGGTGGGGCCGGCGCGCTCACCGCCCTCGGCTTCCGCCTCACCGTCGAGGACGGCAGTGGCCTCAAGATCGGAGGCGGGGAGCTGCATCGGCTCGCCGCGATCGCACGCCCGTGGGTGTCGGACGAGTGGGACGACATCGAGCTCGAGGTCCTCGCCGACGTTCGGACCGATCTCCTCGACGCCCCGGCCACGTTCGGGCCCCAGAAGGGAGCCGACCGCGACGGCATCGCCCGGCTCGAGCGTGGCTTGGAGCGGTTCGCCGAGGTGGTGACTCGGGACCTCGGCGCCGACCTGCGGAACGAGCCAGGGACGGGAGCAGCGGGTGGGCTCGGGTTCGGGCTCGTCGCCGGGCTCGGAGGACGGCTCGTGGCCGGCGGTCCGCGTGTAGCGAGGTTGATCGGACTTCCGGCTGCCCTCGACGCGGCGGACCTGCTGGTAGTGGGGGAGGGGCAGATCGACGCGACCTCGACGCAGGGCAAGGTGGTCGGCACCCTCCTCGATCTCGCGGCCGACCACGGGGTGGAGGTGGCCGCCGTCACCGGCCGTGCCGCCGAGATCCCCGACGCGCTGATGGCGGTCGAGCCCGTCACCGGCGGCGAGGACGTGACGCCGGCGGTGCAGCGTGCCGCCGAGCGACTCGCAGGGCGGATCGGCCGGACGGGCTGACCCCGCTGCGGGGAACACCCTCGGTACACTCCACGTTGACACGAGCCCACGCGGCCCCGAGGAGATCTCCGTGAGCGAGACCCAGGTTCACGACCACGCCACCCACGACCACGCCACCCACGATCACGATCACGACGTCGAGGACAACACGAGCGTGACGCTGACGTCGGCGGCGGCGGACAAGGTGCGGGCGTTCCTCGAGGACGAGGACGACATCGACGACGTCGCACTCCGCGTGGCCGTCCAGGCCGGCGGCTGCGCCGGGTTCCGCTACGCGCTCTTCTTCGACGACCGCCAGCTCGATGGTGACGTCGAGCACGAGCAGCACGGCATCACGATCCGCATCGACAAGATGAGCTCGCCCTACCTCGGCGGGGCGGTCATCGACTGGAAGGAATCGCTCGAGGCGTCCGGGTTCGCCATCGAGAACCCGAACTCGACCGGCTCCTGCGCCTGCGGCGAATCCGCCACGTTCTAGCCTCCTCACGACCCTCGCTCCGGCTGCGCGGGGCGCTCCCGGCTCCAGCCCGCCCCTGACGTCGTTGCGACTCGCCCCGATAGCTCTGCTATCGAGACTCGCCGCGCCTAGGCAGGACCGACCTGGCGCTCGGAATCACTCCCGCGGTCCGTCGCTCACGCCGCTCCTCGGCTCCACCGCCGGGACCGGCCGTTCGCTGCTCCTACGAGTCGTCGGCGCGGGCGATGTCGAGCTCGCCCTCCTCGTACTGGTTGCGCAGCACCTTCTTGTCGAACTTGCCGACCGAGGTCTTCGGGACCTCCTCGATGAAGGTGTAGCGCTCGGGCAGCCACCACTTGGCCACGCGGCCTTCGAGGAACTCGTTGAGCTCCTCGGGTGTCAGCGACGAGCCCTCGGCGACCACCACGCACGCCAAGGGGCGCTCGTCCCACTTCTCGTCGGGGACGCCGACCACGGCCGCTTCGACGACGTCCTCGTGGGCCATGATCTCGTTCTCGAGGTCGACCGAGCTGATCCATTCCCCACCGGACTTGATGACGTCCTTGGTGCGATCGACGATCTGCATGAACCCGAGCGGGTCGATCACGCCGACGTCACCGGTCCGCAGCCAGCCGTCGTCGGTGAACTTCTCGGGTGCGTCGATGCCGTGGTAGCCGCCGGTGATCCACGGTCCGCGGACCTGGATCTCGCCGATCGCCTTCCCGTCCCAGGGCTGCTCCTCGCCCTCGTCGTCGACGATCCGCATGTCCACGCCGGGGGCGATCCGCCCGGTCTTGGCGCGCCAGTCGATCGATTCCTCGGGGCTGGCGCCGCGCGGGGGGATCGCGACGGATCCGAGCGGGGACATCTCGGTCATGCCCCACGCCTGGATGATCTCGACGTCCCAACGCTCCTCGTACTCCTCGATCAGCGAACGCGGAACCGCCGAGCCACCGACCACGACCCACTCCATCGAGCTGAGGTCGACGTCGTTCGCCTCGCCGTACTGCAGCACGCCGTTCCAGACGGTCGGCACGGCCGCGGAACAGGTCGGCTGCTCGGACTCGATGAACGCGACGAGCGGCTCCGGCTGGAGGAACTTCTCGGGTTGGAGGATGTCCGCCCCCTGCATCCAGCCGAGGTAGATGAGCCCCCAGGCGTTGGCGTGGAACTGGGGGACGACGAGCAACAGCCGGTCACGATCGCTCACGTCGAGGCCGCCGACGGCCGCCCCGAACGTGTGGGTCCAGTTGGACCGGTGGCTGTAGACGACCCCTTTCGGGTTCCCGGTCGTGCCGGACGTGTAACACATCGCCGCCGCCGAGTCCTCGTCGAGTTCGGGCCACTCGTAGCTCGCGGAGGCGTCGGCGATGAGATCGTCGTAGCGCACGACCTTGTCCTCGGGGAGCGCCGAGGCGTCCCCGTCGCCGACGACGATGAAGTGCTCGACCGAGTCGATGTCGTCGAGGACCTTCGTGAGCGCCGGGATGAGCGAGTCGTCGACGATGATGACCCGGTCCTCCCCGTCGTTGATGACGTAGGAGAGTTGGTCCGGGAACAGGCGGATGTTGAGCATGTGCAACACCGCACCCATGCACGGCACGGCGAAGTAGGCCTCGAAGTGCTCCTGGTGGTTCCAGCAGAAGGTGCCGACCACGTCGCCGCGACCGATGCCCAGTGATTCGAGACCGTTGGCGAGCCGCTGCATGCGCTCGTAGGTGTCCGCGAAGGTCACCGAGCGGGCGCTGTCACCCTGCCAGGTGACCACCTTCGAGTCCGAATGGACCCGCCTGCCGTGCTCGAGGATCTGGGTGAGTGTGAGCGGGTAGTCCATCATCGTGCTCGTGACCACGGTGGCTCCCTCCGGTGTCGGATCTGCGCTCCAAGTATGCGTATAGACGAGCCCCGCCGCGGGCGACAGGACCGTTCGTGTAGCCGGGCTGGCCGAAGCGCGACCCGTGCTCAGTCCCGGATCTTCTCGACGACGAACTCCAGCGGGTCGCCCTCGGTGTCCGATGCCACCAGCTTCTGGCGCTTCATCCGGCACCAGACGGGGATGTCGACCTTTGCGGCCGGGTCGGTTGCCAGCAGACGGAACCGCGTTCCGACGGGATGTGCGTCCACGGCTCCGGCCAGCTCGACGACCGGCATCGGGCACGCGAGCCCGGACGCGTCCACCACAACGACGTCGTCCTCATCCCCAACCATCAGGCCGTCCCTCGTCGTGACGATCGCCGGAGCCGAGAGACGATCTCGGCCAGGGCGTCGACGAAGCGGTCGGCGTCCTCCACGGTGGTGTCCGGGCCGATGCCCACCCGGACGTGGCCGTGGGTGAGCGCTTCCATCGCCACGAGCACGTGCGAGGGTTCGCCCGACCGGGTCGCGCAGGACGAGCCTGAATGGACCGCGAAGCCGGCGTCGTCGAGCGCGGCGACGAGGGCTTCACCCTCGACGTACAGGGCGCTGCACGCCACGATCCCCGGGTGGGCGTCCGCGAGCGGGCCGTGGACCTCGAGGTCGTCGATGGTGGCGGGGAGCCGTTCTCGGAGGTGTCGTCGGACCCGTTCGCGGCTCGAACGCTCCCTCGGCATCTCGTCCACCGCCGCCTGGAGCGCGACCGCTGCTGCCGCGATCCCGGGAACGTGCTCGGTCCCGGCACGGCGGCCCCGTTGGCGGTCGTCCCCTTCGAGCAGCGGGGCCACGCGGCCACGATTGCCGACAGCGAGGATCCCGACGCCCCCCGGACCGCCGAACTTGACCGCGGAGGCGGAGAGCAGGTCGGCCCCGAGCTGCTCGAGCGTCACCCCGAGCTGACCGACGGACTGACAGGCGTCGACGTGCAGCTGCGCGCCCCGTTCGCGGCACGCCACGGCGACCTCGTGGGTGGGCTGGAGCGCCCCCACCTCGTGGTTCGCGTGCTGGAGGTGGACCGCGAGCGTGTCGTCACGGATCGCGGCGATCATCCGCTCGGCGTCGACGCGGCCGGCACGGTCGGCCTCGATGATCGTGAGCTCGTAGCCGTGACCGTCTCGGAGACGCTCCAGGGCCCGTAGCACGGCCGAGTGCTCGACAGCCGACGTGACCAGATGGCGGCGGCCGTCGCCGCGTTGTCGTGCCGCCCGGGCGCCTCCGAAGACCGCCTGATGGATGGACTCCGTGCCGCTCCCGGTCCAGATCAGCCCGCCCGCAGGAGCACCGAGGAGTTCCGCTGCGGTCTCCGTTGCGCGGTCCAGCAGGTGGCGTGCCCGCCGACCTTCGTCGTAGCGCCGCGAAGGATCGGCCCAGGCGATCGCTTGCGCGTCCCGTTGGGCCCGGGCGGCGTCGGGGCGCAGCGGCCAGGCGGAGGCGTGGTCCAGGTAGACGCGGCTCATGGGGGCAGGCTACGCCCCGAGCTGCCGCCCGCCATGTGCGCTACAGGGCTGTTCCGTGCGCTCAGCGCTCGTCAATAGTCCGTTCAACACGTCGACTAGCCGGAGCATCTGGGTGGTATGGGGTTGACACCCCTGTGGGGTGGGACAGAGGGAGCCGTTGTCCTGTGTCAGAGCGCGCTCGAACGACCACTGAGCGCAGTCTCCCGCCACCCCACGGAAGGCCCGCGGCGATGCAACTCCTCCAGCGACTCACCCCGATCACGACACTGCTCGTGCTCGTCCTCGTGCTGCCGGCGGCGTACGGCGCCGGCCACGGCGCAGGCAATGGCAAGGGCAAGAGCACGACGAACGAGGCCACGGAGCTCGACGCCACCCAGGTCCAGATCTCGCAGCTACAGCAGTCTGACGATGGCGGCGCGACGTGGACCTCGGGTGCCAACGTGAGCCACACCGAGGGAGATGAGGTCCCGTTCCGGCTCGAGCTCGAGGCAGCGGCTGCAGGCAGTTACACGATCGAGATCGAGTACACCCACACGCTCACCAGTAAGGGCGTCACCGCGTACGGGTACACGGGCCTCGGAGGATTCGAGGTGATCGGCAACGCTGTCGTCGCAGAGCATGAATCCGGACCCGATGGAGTGCAGGCCGGCCAGACCACCAGGACGGAACGGGTCACGGTCAACTTCGGCGAGCCTGGGATGGTCGCGCTGATGTGGCACGGCACGCTGGCCCTGACGCACGTGAGTGGCGCCCCGCTGGGCCCCGCGTCCATCAGCGGTGCTCGCGTCCACATGCGGCTTCGCAACGACGGGTCCAGGAACTCCCCGATACAAACCAGCAACATCGCCCTCAACCCCGAGATCGACCCCATCCCGGACACCTGCACTCAGGACTGTGACGTCGAGCCGCCGTGTGCTGAGGACTGTGAGGTGGAGCCGCCGTGCACCGAGGACTGTGAGGTGGAGCCGCCGTGTGCGGAGGACTGTGAGGTGGAGCCGCCGTGCACCGAGGACTGTGAGGTGGAGCCGCCCTGCACCGAGGACTGCGAGGTGGAGCCGCCGTGCACCGAGGACTGTGATGTCGAGCCGCCGTGCACCGAGGATTGCGACGTCGAGCCGCCGTGCACCGAGGACTGCGAACTGGAGGTTCTCGATCCGGCCTGCCAAGGGACGTTGCGCGTCAGCACCGTGGACGCCGAAGGCAACGGGGTCGGCCCGAGCCGTGCACTGGTAGGTGTTGAGACCCTCGAGCTGATCGATGGTCAGGCTGAGCTCGACACCGACTGTGTGGAGGTGACGGTGGCCCTGACCCAGATCCCGGCGGGGTACACGCTCGCGAGCAGCGACACGCTCGAGGCGACGCGGTTCGAGGCCGCTGGGGTGCACCTCGCGGAGTCGACCGCGCTGGTCGCGGACGGTCAGATCACGGCGGTGGTGTTCGTCCTCGCGGACGCCAGCGATTCTCAGCCCGTGGCGCCGGTGGTCGACGACCAGGATCCCGACCAGCAACCCGCTGAGGACGGCACCGGCGAGACTCCGGCGGAGGGTGAGCAGGCCGACGTGATCGCGGACCGCGAACAGGAGGCTCCGGCGCCGGCCCCGTCCGGTGGTGACGACGTGACAGCTCCCGCGCCAGCGCCGAACTCGGACGACGACGGGACCGCGCCTGCGCCAGCACCGGACGCGGACGACGACGAGACCATCCCCGCGCTGGTCGAGTTGCCGCGGACCGGAGCGGATACCCCTGTCTTGCTGATCGTTGCGCTGGCCCTGATGGCCGCGGGGGCCGCCATGGTGCGCCAGACACGGGGGACGGGGGAGGAGCGCGCGGGGGCCTGACCCGCCGCACGTTCCGCAGGGCCCGCCTTCTCGTGGGGAGAGGCGGGCCCTGCCTGTACGGCGGGTCCAGCCCGGGCACGTCCCCGCTAGTGTTCATGCGAGCCCCGGCAGGAAGCGGAGTGATGCGGGTCCTCGTGGTGTCCGAGCGTGCCGATGTCCGTCAGCAGGCAGCCACGGCGCTCGCGTTGCGGGATGCGGAGGTGACCGAAGCGACGACCAGCCGAGAGGCCCGGCAGCAGGTCATCGACGGGACCTTCGACGTTCTGGTCATCGATGGGGACATGTCGCCGAAGGGCGGGTTCTCGCTGCTGTACGAGCTCCGTGAGGGCGGCGATCTCCGCGGCGAGTCCACCCCACCAGCGCTCGTCCTGCTGGCGCGAGAAGAGGACCGTTGGCTCGCTGGCTGGGCCGGCGCGAACGAGGTGCTGATCAAGCCGGCCGACCCGTTCCGACTCGTGAAAGTCGTCGCCGATCTCGCGGGCGCGGCCGCCCCGCCCGCGGGAGCGCGTGCCTCCGGCGAGCAGGTGGACGCGCTGCTTGACGAGGCAGACAGCGAGTCGTCCGAGGGCGCCCCGAACCGCTGAACCCGCAGCAACGCCCGACCGTTCGTTCAGTCCTCGTCGAGGCCGAGGCGAGCGGCTTCCTCGGCGACCTCGCCGGGTGCGACGCCGAGCTTGCGGGCGATGCGCTTGCGGGTCGCGTAGACGTTGCTCCGGGAGACGTCGAGCTCCTCGGCCATCTCGCGGGCACTCCGGCCGCGTGCGAGCTGTGACGCGAGGTAGTGCTGCTTCTCGGTGAGGCTCTCGACCCGCTGCCGCTCGGCGTCGGTGATGCGTGGCTCAGCGGCTTTCACGTCGGGCGGTGCCTCGAGCTTGGAGAAGCGCACGGCCCCGTTGGCGGTCCGTCCCGAGTCGAGCTCGGCGAGCCGCTGGAGGAGGTCCTTGGTCTGCTGCCGGCGGCGGTCCAGCTCCTCCTCGTCGGGATCGCTGAGGCCGTCCTCGACCGCTTCGAGCAGCGTCTTCATCTCGAACGGCTTGGTCACGTAGCGAACGGCGCCCTGGAGGTGGCCGCGGATCAGGTCGCGTTCCTCGGACAGGGCGGTCAGCATGATCACCGGGATGTCCCGTAGCTCGTCGTCCTCCTTGAGTGACCGCAAGACCTGCCAGCCGTCGAGCACCGGCATCATCACGTCGAGGAGGACGAGGTCGGGACGTTCGTTCTTGATCGCCGTGAGTCCCTCTGCGCCGTTCTTCGCGACCACGACGTCGTAGCCAGATAGTTCGAGGTTCACTCGGACGAGGTTCGCGAGATCGTCCTCGTCCTCGACGACCGCGATCGTGGCCGTGTCGTTGTCGGTCTCCACTCGCACCCTTTTTCCCGAGCCCCTGGTGTGTGATGCGCGGCTGTCACGACGGCCCCGCCGCGTCGAGGGGAAGCGTAGACGAGCAGGGGCCACAACCGAGTGAGCCGTCCCGTCCAGCCCGATAGTGTCATCGTTCGACCGTTCGTCCCGGCCGAGGAGTCCCCGTCGTGGCAGCGACACCATCGGCGTCACCCGTCGACTGGTCGCGGATCATCGAAAGCGTGCTCAGTGGCGCCCACCTCCCCGAGGACGACGCGGCAGACGTGATGGATCACATCATGGCCGGTGATGCTGTCGAGGCCCAGATCGCCGGGCTCCTCGTGGCGTTGCGCTCGAAAGGGGAGTCCGCGAGCGAGATCGCAGGCTTCGTCCGGTCGATGGTCGCCGCCGCCACGCCGATCGAGCTCGAAGGACCGCTGCTCGACACCTGCGGAACCGGGGGGGACGGTGCCGGCACGTTCAACATCTCGACGCTCGCTGCCGTGGTCTGTGCTGCGGCGGGTGTCAAGGTCGCCAAGCACGGGAACCGTGCCGCGAGTGGGCAGTGTGGGTCGGCGGATCTGCTCGAGGCGTGGGGCGTGGTCATCGACCTCCCCCCGGCAGCGGTGGCCACGACGGTGCGCGAGCTCGGGATCGGGTTCCTCTACGCGCGCTCGTTCCACCCCGCGATGCGTCACGTCGCGCCCGTCCGCGGGCATCTCGGGATCCGTACCGTCTTCAACGTGCTCGGCCCGTTGTCGAACCCGGCCGGCGCCACCCGACAGGTGGTGGGCGTGGCGGACAAGCGGCTGGCCCCGGTCATGGCGGAAGCGCTGGCGCGGCTCGGGAAGGAGCACGCGTTCGTCTTCCGTGGCGAGGACGGCCTCGACGAGCTGACCACGACCGGCCCGAGTCAGGTGTGGGAGGTTCGGGGCGGGGTCGTCGAGGAGACGTTGTTCGACCCGAAGGGCATCGGGCTCGAGCGGGCCCGGCTCGAAGATCTGCAGGGCGGCTCGGTCGACGAGAACGTCTCGATCGCTGACGCCGTGCTCGCCGGCGAACGAGGACCCGCTGCCGACATCGTGGCTCTCAACGCTGGAGCGGGGATGTACGTCGCCGGGGTCGTGGACCGGGTCGCCGAGGGGACCGCGCGCGCCGTCGAGGTGCTCGAGTCCGGGGCGGCTGCGGAGCTCCGCGACCGGTGGGTCGCTCGCAGCCAGGAGCTCGCGGAGGAGGCCTGAATGGGATCCGAGCGGTACGCGGTCGAGGGGTTGGCGCGCAAGCCCGATGTCGACCCCCAGACGTTCTTCGACCTCGACATCCGCGTCGGTCGCGTGGTCGCGGTGGAGGCCTTCCCCGAGGCGCGCGACCCGGCGTGGAAGCTGACCGTGGACTTCGGACCGGTCCTCGGTGAGCTGCGGACCTCCGCGCAGATCACCAACTACGGCGAGGACGAGCTCGTCGGGCGCCAGGTCGTCGGGGTGGTGAACCTCGGGGTCAAGCGCATCGCTGGTTTCGAGAGCCAGTTCCTCGTGCTCGGAGCGCTCGAGCCGGACGGCACGGTCCGCCTCCTCGCGGTCCCGCCGGACGTCGAGCCGGGCGCCCCGATCGCATGACCGACGGCGTCCCCCTGGGCGGCGAGCCCGGCCCGTTCGCTGGCTTCGAGGTCACCGTCGTCACGGACCGCACGGTCTACGCGCCGGGAGACACGGTCCGCATCAGCGTCAGTGCGGCCAACACGGGTGATCGGTTCGTCGAGCACGAGTACCGCGGATGGCAGCGGTTCGAGACCACCGTCCGCGACGAGTACCACCACGTCGTCGCCCATGACCGTGTCGCCCGCCCCGCCCCCGAGCCCGTCCGTGATCGCTGGCTGCCGGGGCAGACCGCGATCTACCCGCTGTACTGGGCGCAGCAGGAGGGGCCGATCGTGCCGTCGTGGACCACCGAGCTGCCCGGCCCCCGTGTCGAACCCGGTCGGTACCGGGTGCGCGTGACCTGGCAGGGAAGTGAGCCAGGCCGGCCGGGAGAGCTCGCCGACGCCTGGAGCCGCTGGTTCGAGATCCGCTGAGACGCCCCGGCGGCCTCAGCTCGCGCGCCGTACGACCTTGGCGCCCCGGAGCGTCTGGCGGTCACGACGAGCCTGCCGGCGGACCCGGTTGGCCTCTCGCGTGGTGCGGGACAGCGTTCGGCCACCGGCGACCGGCGTGGCCCAGGTGCCGCGGACCTCGACCACGCGGACGCCGTCACCGTCGAGCCAGGAGGCGACCAGCCCCACCTCCTCGGCGTCGTCGCGCGTCACGGGCCCGGGATCCTCGTGTGCGGGATGGTCCACGTCGGCGAGGACGACCGCGTCGGGAGTGCCCGACCGCACCGCGCGTGTGGTGACGAGCCGCCCCCAGGCGATCACGGCGATCTCGTCGCGTTGCTTCGTCGGTCGCCGGGCGACGATCCGCTCGGTCCTGGCGAGCATGGCTGTACGCCGGGTCTGCGCCAACGCGGTGGCCAGGCGGTGCAGGCGCTGACGCATGCCCCCCGCGCGTTCGAAGCGCTGTTCGCGAGCGAGTTGCAGCATCCGCTCGCGCAGTGGCGACAGGAGGTCGTCGACGTCCCCGGAGAGTGCCGACCGGTAGACGTCCACGACGCCGTCGTAGTCGTCGACGGACTGGGTGCCGTCGCAGGGGGCGCCGCAGCGGCCCAGGTCCTTGAGGACGCATGACGGGTGGTCCTGCGCCACGCGGATCCGCATCGTGCACTGGCGCAGGGGGATGGCCTCGTGCACGGCGTCCGCGATCGTCTGTGCGACCTTTCGGGAGCCGAGCGGACCGAGGTAGAGCGCCCCGTCGTCACGTGCCTCGGTGACGATCGACAGGCGCGGGAACCGTTCCGTCGTGAGCTTGAGGTACACCGCCCGCTGGGGGTGCTTCGAGCGGCGGTTGAACCGCGGGCGATGGCGGTGGATCTGGCGCACCTCGCGCACCGCGGCCTCGAGCTCGGTCGGCGTCACCGTCCACTCGACGCGGTCGGTGTGGCGGACGAGGTCCGCGATCCGACGTCGCCGGTCCTGACCGAAGTAGGTGCGCAGCCGCGAGCGGAGGTCGGTGGCCTTGCCCACGTAGAGGACGTCGCCGCGGTCGTCGAGGAAGCGGTAGACGCCCGATCGTGAGGGCGCGTCAGCGACCAGACCGATCTTGCGGAAGGCCCGATCGGAGGACGAGCGCGTGAGGGCATCGAGGTCCTCGAGCGTCGTCGCCCCGAGGCTCCCCGCCCGCTCGAGCAGACCGTGGAGCACGTCGACCGTCGCGCGTGCATCGACGAGCGCGCGGTGTTCGGGGGCCGTCCGGGCCTTGAGGTGTCGGGCTAGGGTCGCCAGCCGGACGTTGCGAACCTCATCCTTGAGGACCCGTCGAGCGAGGCGTGCGGTGTCGATCACTTGGCACCGGAGGCGGGGGTAGCCGTGGCGCTCGAGCGCAGCGGACAGGAAGCTCGTGTCGAAGCGGGCGTTGTGGGCGACCAGGACGGCGTCACCGAGGAACTCGAGGAACATCGGCAGCACGGACCCGACCGGCGGTGCGCCCGACACCATGTGGTCGGTGATGCCGGTGACCGCGGTGATCTTGGGGGGGATGGGGCGGCCGGGATGGACCAGGGTCTGCAGCTCACCGAGCACCTCGCCCCGCTGCACCTTGACCGCACCGATCTCGGTGATGCGGTCGCTCGCTGCGCGCAGCCCCGTCGTCTCGAGGTCGACGACCACGAACGTGACGTCGATGAGCGGGGTACCGAGCGTCTCGAAGCTCGGCTGGACGGCGGACGACGGTGGCACCAGGAGCTCCTCCAGCAGAACACGTGTTCGGCGAACAGATGTTCTAGCGGCTTCGTGGTGCCCAGTCCAGCATCCGGGTGTGACGAGCCCGCCCCGACCCTCCAGGAACGAGTCGAGGCCCGGCGGGAACCGGGCCTCGATCAGCGGGGTGGTGGGGTGTCAGGCAGCTTCTGTGCGGCGCCGCTCCCGCTCACGGATCTGGCGCCTGCGCTCGCGGATCATGCTGCGGCGGTCGCCTTCCTTCATCCCGCCCCAGATCCCGTACAGCTCGTTGTGTTCGAGCGCGTAGCGGAGACAGTCCTGCTGGACCGGACACGATCGGCACAGCTCGAGCGCCTGGCGCTGCTCGTCCTCCTCGAGGGAGAAGAAGATGTCGACGTCGACACCCTGGCAGGCGGCGTCCTCGTGCCAGTCCTCGTCCAGTACTTCACCGAAGAGCGAACTCGAGAGGGCCACTGTCGTCCTTTCGCGGCGCTTTCGCGCCTCGTGTCCGTCCGCGGGGCGGTTGCCCCCGCGTGTCACCCAACATCGTGGCGAACCGATCGGTGGATCGATACCGGCCGGGCGGACGGGGTGGCCTGGCCGCACTGACGCGCGTGTCAGAACGGCTGAATTCCGGCTCTGACACCCGTCTTGCGTTGGTTCTGGCACCCCTCAGGCGCGTTGGCAGCGAGGGCAGTAGGTGGTCCCGCGCTGCGCGATCGTCGTCTTGACCAGCTCGGTCCCGCACCGGGCGCAGGGAAGGCCTTGCTGCCCGTATGCATCCAAGTACGCAGCGTTACGGCCGGACTCGCCGTTCACCATGCGGTAGTCGCGGAAGGTCGTGCCCTCCCGCTCGATCGCTGCCGCCAGGACCTCGCGGATCGCCGCGTGCAGCCTCGTTGCCCGCTCGCGGCCCACGCGACGCGACCCCGGGTGGATGCGCGCGCGCCACAGCGCCTCGTCGGCGTAGATGTTCCCCACGCCAGCGACGAGACGTTGTGACAGGAGGACCGCCTTCACGGGCGATCGCGTGCGCTCCAGGCCCGCAGCGAACGCGTCGGGGTCGAAGCCGTCGTCCAGCGGCTCTGGACCGAGTTGGGCGAGGGTCGGGATCGCCTCGTGGTCGCCGGCCTCCACCACCGACATGCGGCCGAAGCGTCGGGGGTCGCGGAAGACGAGCGTGCGGCCGTCGTCCAGGGTGAGGAGCGCTCGGGCGTAGTCGTCGGGCTCGGCGAAGTGGAACGAGCCGGTCATCCCGAGGTGGAAGATGGCCTCGAGGTCGTCGTCGAGCGGACACACGAGGTACTTGCCGCGTCGCTCGACCGCCTGGAACGTGCGGCCCTCGAGCAACTCCAGCCCCGAGAAGCGCTGCTCGGGGTGGGGATCCCACCACGCAGACTCGATCCGGCGGCCGACGAGTGCAGGCGCCAACTGTCGTCGGACGGACTCGACCTCGGGGAGTTCTGGCACGGTCCGGACCGTACAGCGCTCGTTACGCTGCCAAGCGCCCGTCCGCGATCGGCGAGGAGGCGGTGTGGCGACCGACGGCCCGGACCCCCGGCGCGAGCGCGACCGCAACGAGGCGGGGCGCGCCGAGAACCAGCGCCCGCGGGACCGGACGGGCCGGCCGTTGCCGTACGACACGACCGAGACGGAGCTCACCGAGGACTTCGAGTACGACACCGTCGACGAGGCGCTCGCGATCGGGGTGGAGCTGTGGAACCAGGAGCGCTACTTCGAGGCCCACGAGTGCCTCGAGGACGTCTGGCATCACGCCCCGCCCGGCGATCGCGAGTTCTGGAAGGGGGTGATCCAGGTGGCCGTGGGCTGCGTGCACCACCAGCGCGGCAACGCCACCGGTTCCATCACACTGCTCGGTCGAGCCGCGGGGCGCCTGCGCGACTATCCCGACGTCTACTACGGCGTCGACGTCGAGGAGCTGATCGTGTTCTGCGAGGGCGCCATCGATGCGATGGAGGACGCCGGCACCACGGTCGAGGTGGGCTACCCGGAGTTCCCGGCGATGGACGACGGCCCGTGGTTCGATCCCGACCGGGTGACGCCGTTGACGCGCGAGCCGGCCTGGGCCCAAGCGCCCCGAGGAGACGAGGGATGAGCGACCTCAGCCAAGGACTCGACGACGGCTTCCGGTTCCGTTGCGGGGCATGCGGCAACCTGACCCGGTTCGACGTGGTCGCCGACGAGCGGACCCGCCGCTATCACCACTTCGACCTCGGAGGCGACCGGCAGATCGAGGAGGAGGAGCTCCTCGAACGCTCCATCGTGTCGGTCACCTGCCGATGGTGCGGGCGGGACGACACCGTCGAGGTGGAGGCGGCACCACTCGAGCAGGCAGAATCCCCTCCATCCGGCTGACGCCGGATCCGACACCGGTGTAACGTGGCCGTGATGGACACCTCACGGCTCCGCTGGCTCCTCGCCGCCTTGGCGGCGGTGGTCGCGACCGCGGCCGTCGCGATAGTGCGCCGGCGTCGAGACCGGATCGACGACGCCGAGCTCTTCGAAGAGGAGCCGACTCCGCCGGTCGAACTCCCGGCCGAGCGCACCGGCTCGCCTGCCGACCGTGGACACCGTGTCAGCTACGCCCTGGACATGGAGCGTCTCCGCGGCGCCCAGGGCTTCGAACCCGTCGTGGAGTACCTGACCTACGTGCAGTCCCAGCGGGGCGAGGAATCGCATCTGCTCTTCGTCCGACACGACGACCTCGATGCTCTTGCCGAGCAGGAAGGCGAACCCGTCACCGCCTTCCTGCAGCGGCTCGACCAGCTCGGCGTCGTGGTGTCGAACAACTGAGCGGCTGTCCGTGCCGCCGTCAGGGGGTGGCACCCCACCGGTGCCGACGCCACAGGAGCTGCTCGCTCTCGACGCCGATCGGTGGGCACTGGTGGTCACGAACGCGAGACGCGCGCTCCAGGAGCTCGACGACCACCTGCTGACACCCGAGTTGCGCCGGCTGCGCGCGCTCCCCACGAGCAAGCTGGCGAGCGGCCAGACCCGTCGTCGTCTGGCCGAGGCGCTCTCGCAGGGCCCGATCTGGGGCGCCGTGCAACGCAGGATCGTGGAGGGCAGCGGCCCCGACCCCCGGTTCCGTTCCTGGCTCGAGGGCACCGGCAACCACCCCGTCCAGGAGCCGACCGTGCCGGAGGGGGAGCCGGCGTCTGCCACCGGGGGCGTTGAGCAGGACGCAGATCACTCCGGGGAGATCCAGCGTCTGAAGGACCGTGCGAGGAGCTTCCAGGAGCAGCGGGATGACGCTCGCCGGCGGCTCGAAGGCGCCGAGGCCCGCGCCTCCAACGCCGAATCGGACGTTTCGGACCTCCGCGAGGAGCTCGGGGCGGCACACGAGCGAATCGCGGAGCTCGAGGCGGCTCAGCAACGTGCGGAGGAGGAGCGGCGGCGGTCGGTCGAGCGCGAGCAGCGACGCAACGAGTCCCAGGTCTCCGCGCTGGAGGAGGAGCTGCGGACGCTCCGTCGCACCCTCCACGAACGGGACCGCGAGCTCGAGCGTCTGCGGGCGGGCGCGGAGCGTGCCTCGGAGGCTGGAACCGAGCGGGGCGAGCGGCCCGAGGCCGACGACGAGCTTCCGCGCGACGACGACATCGTGCCGGGCCGTCCGACCGAGCTGCCAGCACGGATCCGCGCCGGCACCGCCGAGTACGCGGACGCGCTGCTCGAACGCGGTCGCACGGTGGTCGTCGACGGCTACAACGTGAGTCTGCGCCACCGTGGTCATCTGAGTCTCGAGGAGCAGCGGAACTGGCTCATCCGGCTGCTCCGCGGGGCAGCGACGGGGCGGGGTCTCGATCCGGTCGTCGTCTTCGATGGCGACCGTGGGGGAGTGCAGGGCGCCGGCCGACACCGTGGTGTCGAGGTGGCGTTCGCCGACGACCACGAGGCCGACGACGAGATCGAGTTCCGCGTCGCCGCACTGCCTCCCGACGAGCCGGTCACCGTCGTCACCGACGATCGCGAGCTCGCGGGCCGTGTCCGTCGCTACGGTGCGGACGTGATCGGCACCGGCCCGTTCCTCTGGGTGGTCGAATGAGGGGAGAAGCTGCTCCGTGATCGAGCTGCACCTGATCGGCTACACGGCCGACCTCCAACACCTCGTCCTCGACCTGGACGGCGAGGTGGGGTCCGGGCGGTATCGGCTGGTCATCGACGGTGACCTGTTCGCGACGGTGGACGACATCCGCGAGCTGCGTGATCGAGCAGGGATGGACACCGGGCCTTACGAGATCGTCTTCGAGACCGTGGAAGAGGCGCCGGACGACGCCGTTCCGCCCCGCGCGGGACCTGAGCCCGTTCCTCAGCCCCAGCTGGAACCCGCCCCTATGGAGCCGGAGCCTGATCCGGCACCGACGCCGGAGCCTGAGCCGAGGCCCGCCCCGGAGCCTGAGCCGAGGCCCGCCCCGGAGCCTGAGCCGAGGCCCGCCCCGGAGCCCGACCCAGAGCCGATGCCCGATCCGGAGCCGGTCCCGACGCCCGAGCCCGAGCCGATCCCCGAGCCCGAGCCCGAACCGGTCCCGCAGCCCGGCCGTCCAACGCCCCGAGCGGACGAGGATGCAGAGGATGACCGGGTCGCGGGCCCCGGGCGCCCGGGCGACGACGGCCAGGGGGACGCGAGGACGGCCGAGCCGTCCGGGGACGAGCACTCCGAAGCCGCTCCCGAGCCGAGTGTCGAGGTGGCCGATGACGCGCGCGAGGAGAGCGGGGCCCGGGCCGAGGACGACGCGCCGACGGCGTCGGCAGGACCCGACGGGCGGGCGTCACGCCCCGACAGCGCGCTGAGTCCGGCGGAGATCCAGGCGCGGCTCCGGGCGGGCAAGTCGGCACGGTCCGTCGCCAAGGCAGCGGGCACCGAGGTGGCATGGGTCGAGCGCTGGCTCCCCCCGATCGAGGCCGAACGGGCGGAGATCATCGCCCGGGCTCAGCGGCTCCGGCTCACCCGACCGCGGCTCGGTCGGTCCCGGGAGGCGCTCGGTGCGGCGGTCGATCGTAGCCTCGGCTCTCGTCAGGTCGTCGACGGATCGGTTTCGGGGGAGACGTCCCGCCGCAAGAACGGGACGTGGAAGGTCACGGTCCGGTTCACGCAGCGCGGTCGCTCGCGCTCGGCGAGCTGGATCTACGACCCCGAGGATGACTCGATCACCGCAGCGAGCGACGTCGCCAAGGAGCTCGGCTTCACCCGGCCCGACACGTCGGGCAAGGGCAAGCGCAGCTCGAAGGCTTCCGCGGAGAAGTAGTGCATCGGTCCCGTGTTGGTGACGTGCTCGCGCCCCGCTCGGCCTCGCCGGACGAACGGATGACCGCGGTGTCTCGGTATCGTGCGCGCATGCGACGGTTCCTCCTGCTCACCGCCGCGCTGCTCCTCCTCACCGCCTGCGGAGACACCGCCGATCCCGTGACCACCGAGGTGGATCGACGCGCGGCCGAGTTCGCCCGCTTGAACACGGCGGTGGCGTCGGTCGCCGAGACGCAGGCCTCGGCCGATCCGGAGCTGGCGGATCACCTCGAAGCGATCCGGACCTTCGACGCCCTCGTCGAGGACCTGCGTGCCCCCGATACGGTCGCCGCGGCCACGGATCGCTTCGCGCCGGCAGCGGAGCTGCTCGGCGTCGTGGACGTCGACGCGCTGCGTGCGAGCGACCGGGAGCTCGCCTTCGAGGTCGACGACGCCCGGGCGGTGCTGGCCCGGGCACGGGAGACGGCCGCCGGGGACTGGGAGGCGCGCTACCTCGACGCACAGGACGACGTGCTGACCGCGGTGCGGGAGTACGCCGAGGCGGCGGACGCCCTGGCGCAGGTCATCGGCCGGTACTGGGACACCTATCAGGCCGTCGCGGAGGAGACACGCACCTTCGTGGAGCAGCGCTGGTTCTACCGCACCCCCCAGGAAGCCGTGGACGCCTACGAACTCGCGATCGACGACCACCTGCCGCGGCTCCGGGAAGCCCGGCGCGTCATCGCCGACTTCACCACCGAACGCGACGAGGCCGCTGTCGCCGTCAACCGGGCCACCACGGACGCGGCCGCCGTCTGGGCGAGCCGCCCGACCGATCCGTCACCGCGGACGACAGAGGGGGCGTGAGCAACCGCCGAGGGCTCGCGTGGTGGTCGGCCGCAGGCGGCCTGGCGATCGCGGGGATCCTCGCGGAGGCAGTTCGCCCCGTCGCTCCCGCTGTCGGGGAGGTCGCCACCGACCTGACCCGCTTCTCCCCGGACGTGCTGGCCGCGGTCGGCGACTACCTCGCGGAGCGGCGTGCCGCTGCGGTCGGGGCGCTCGCGATGTCGGTCGCGGTTCCGGCATGGCTGCTGCTGTCGGCGCCGGGGAGGCGGGGGATGGAACGGTTGGGGGCGTGGGGTTCGCCGGCACGGGGTGGTGGGGCCGTCGCTGGGGCGGTCAGCGCCATGACATCGCTCGCCATCCTGCCGTTCGGTGTCTACGCGGGGTTCGTGCATGAACAGCGGTGGGGCTTCTCGACCCAATCCCTCCTGGAGTGGCTGCGGGACCGTGCGATCCGTGATGGTCTGGCGGCTCTCGTCGCGGTGGTTCTGGCGGTTGTGTTCGTCTGGTTCCGTCGTCGGTGGCCCGACACCTGGCACCTCCGGCTGACGCTCGCGGGGACCGCCCTCACCGGGCTGCTCGTGCTGGTCTACCCCGTCGTCATCCAACCCCTGCTGCTGTCGACGCAGCCGCTCGAAGCGGGGGAGACGAGGACGGCGGTCGAGACCGTCCTCGCCCAAGCGGGGGCCGAGGACGTGGAGATCCTGGTCGGCGACGCGTCCCGCCGCACGACGAAGGTCAACGCGTTCGTCACCGGCATCGGCCCGTCCCGCCAGGTGGTGCTCTTCGACACCTTGCTGGAGCTCCCGCCGGAGCAGGTCGCGGTCGTCGTGGCGCACGAGCTCGCTCACCGCGAGCACGCCGACGTACCCCGCGCCGTGCTGCTGTCGGCGACCGGCCTGCTGGCGGGCCTGCTGCTGCTGCGCTGGTGGCTCCACGCCGAGCGAGCCCGGGGCGGCAGGGTAGGTGACGCCCAAGCCGTGGTGATGCTGCTGCTCGTGATCGCCGCGGGTCAGGTGGTCACGGCGCCGGCTGCCAATTGGGTCTCCCGGCGAGCGGAGGCCGCCGCCGACCATCGCGCGCTCGAGCTGACCGAGGCGGCGGGCCGCTTCATCGCGACCCAACGGACCTTCGTCGTCCGGGACCTCGCGGACCCCACCCCACCCTGGTGGGTCACGGCGCTGTGGGGCACGCACCCGAGCCCATCGGACCGCATCGACGCCGCGGTCGTGTTCGCACGCGCGCACGAGCTTCCGGTGCCGGACCGCCCCGAGCTCGTCGCCGAGGAGCCCGCCCCACCCGAAGGTCCCGGCTGATGCGTGTGTTGTGGGTCACCAACGACCTCCCGCCCCGCGCGGGCGGTATCCAGCAGTTCGTGTCGAACCTCCTGGAGCGCGTGCACCCCGAGACCACCGTGGTGCTCGGGCCAGCGGCGGAGGGGGCCGAGTCGCACGACGCGGCCGTTCCCTACCGGGTGGTCCGCCACCGGCGGGGGATCTGGCCGACGCCGGGGGTGCTGCGGACGGTGCGGGAGGTCGCCGCGCGCCACGGGCCGGATGTGATCGTCCTCGGTGCCTCCTGGCCGCTCGGGGAGCTGGGCGGGGCGCTCGCCGACGATCCGGGTGTGCCGGTCGTGGGGCTGACCCACGGGCTCGAAGCCGGCCTGGCGAGCGCGGGCCTGGGGCGGCTGGTTCGCCGTGCCACGAGGCACCTGGCCGCCGCGACCACCATCAGCGACTGGACCGAACAGCGCTTGGCGGATCACCTGGCCGCCGACCGCACCGTGCGGGTGCCACCGGGCGTCGACGTGGATCAGTTCCGTCCCTCCGTCGACGGGACCCCACTGCGCCGGTCCTGGGGGATCCCCGACGATGTGCTGCTGGTCGGCTGCGTGTCACGGCTGGTGCGACGCAAGGGCCAGGACGTCCTGCTCGCCTCGTGGCCGACGATCGCAGCGGCACATCCCGACGCCTGGCTGGTCCTCGTCGGTGGGGGGCCGCTCGAGGGGGCGCTGCGTCGCGACGCCGCCGACCTCGACCGGGTCGTGGTCGCCGGGGAGGTCGCCTGGGACGATCTGCCGGCGTGCTACACGGCACTCGACGTCTTCGCGATGCCGTGTCGAACGCGCCTGCTGGGGCTCGACGTGGAGGGACTCGGGATCGTCTATCTCGAAGCACAGGCTGCGGGCGTGCCAGTGGTCGGCGGCTCCTCCGGCGGCGCCCCCGAGGCCATCCGGGACCGCGTCTCCGGCCGTGTCGTCGACGGGAGCTCACAAGAGGAAGTGGTCGGCGCCATCACGTCCCTCCTCGCGGATGCCGAGATGCGCGCCGCGATGGGACGGGCGGGGCGCGAGTGGGTGGAGCGGCGGTGGAGCTGGGAGGTCATCGCCGGCAGGTTCGCAAGCTTGCTCGAGGACGTCACTGGCGGGCGGGAGCAGCGGTCTCTGGATTGAGGGGCCCGCACCCGAGTCCACTACGTTCCCGTGCGCAGATCACCGCCGCCATCCGAGGATGTCAGCCATGACCGAAACGGCCCTCATCGCCGGTGCCGAGCCCTGGTCGTCCCAGGGCGAGGGAGCACGTGCCGGGACGGGCGTCGCGGTGTTGCACGGTTTCACGGGCAACCCGCGCTCGGTCCGTCCGTTGGCCGAGCGGATCCACGCGGCGGGGTTCACCGTGGACATGCCGCTGCTGCCGGGGCACGGCACCGAGTGGCGTGATCTCGCCAAGACGCGCTACCTCGACTGGCGCGGAGCTGTCGAGGCGGTCGTGGACCGCCTCGTGGAGCGTTGCGACCGCGTGATCCTCGTGGGGCTGTCTCTCGGGGGAACGTTGGCGCTCGACGTGGGATCCCGTCGTCCCGAGGACGTCGCTGGGATCGCGGCGATCAACCCACAGATCCTCGACCCCGAACAGCCCCTCGCGAAGCTCAACCCGATCCTCCAGTACATCATCCCGGCGGCGCCCCGTGATCTCGCTGGCATGCCGAGCGACGACATCGCCAAGCCGGGCGCCGACGAGGGCGCCTACAAGATGGTCCCCGCCAAGGCCGCCCAGTCGCTGATCTCGGAGCTCCCGCGGCTCCGGGCCCAGCTCACGGACCTGTCGACGCCGCTGCTCGTGGCGTACTCGCCGCAGGACCACACCGTCCCGGCCAAGAACTCCGAGGCACTGGTCGACCTCGTGGCGAGCGACGATGTCGAGACCCTGGTCTTGGAGCGCTCGTACCACGTCGCCACGCTCGACTGGGACCAGGAGCAGCTCGAGGACGCCATCGTCGCGTTCGTGGAACGGCTCCACGGCGGGTGAACCTGCATCGGAAGGGGCCGATGCCGCACACTATGGGCGTGGACCTCTTCGTTGACGACGACGGCTTCGTGCGCGCCCCGGCGCTGAAGGTCTACCGCTGCCTGACCGACATCGACGGCTGGGGCGGCTGGTGGCCCGGAGTGGCCACCGAACCTGCGTCCGGCGTCGCGCTGGAGGAAGAGGACGCCGAGGCGTGGCGTCTCGTGTGGCGGGACCGCTGGCGGCGGCTGCAGATGACCGTGGTCGCGCACGGCTGGCGGCACGAGGCCGGGTTCGAGCTGGAGCTCGTCGGGGGCGACCTGACGGGTGGCGCGGAGTTCTGGCTCGAAGAGGCGCACGGCGGAACGGTCGTGCACCACATCCTCCGGGGCGCCACCCCTCGGCGACGCCCGCTTCCGGTCCTGAAGAGCTACCGACGCGTGCTGCGCCGGGGACTGTGGGCGTTGAAGGACCGTCTCCAGACCCAGGTGCGCGAGGATCTCGGGCTCCTGCCATGAGGTGTCCCACCTGCAACGCCCGGAACACCGACAGCGCCGAGTGGTGCTCCCAGTGCTTCGCCCCGCTCAAGACCGAACCGGAACCGCCGCCTCCTGCAGACGAACAGGTCGCGACCGCGACCCAGTCGCCCAGCCAGCTCGAGCCCGCTACTTCCACCGAGCAGGCGGGCGACGCAGCGGCTGCTCCTGACGTGTCATCGGGACCGCTCCTGGCGGGCGAGGGTCGGTTCCGCCACACCGACGAGGGGCTCGACTGGCGCTGCCAGACCTGTGACACCTGGAACCCGATCGAGGTGACGACCTGCACCGTGTGCGGGAAGGCGTTCGGGCAGGATCTAGCTGACGAGCCCGACGTCAACCAGGACGTCAGCGAGACCACGGCACTCGTGGCCAGCGCGGCAGCGCCCGGACTCGGCCACATCCTGCTCGGGCGCAGCGCGTCCGGGCTGGCGCGGTCGGCGACGTGGCTGCTGTGGCTGGTGGGTGGCCTGTGGCTGCTGTTCGAAGCCAGGTCGGCCGGGTCCTCGCCGGTGCCCGCGCTGCCGCTGCTGGCCGGTGCGCTCGTCATCTGGGTCGCGAGCCCCGTGGATGCCGTGCTGCTCCGACGGGGCGAGGATCGCGAGCTGCTCAGCCCACGGGTCTTCCTGTGGCTCGTCGTCGGCGTCATCGCCGCGCTGCTCGTCACCTTCCTCGCCGCCACGATGACGCTCCCGGACGCCGGTGGGTAGCGCAGCGTCGCCGGTCCGTGGAGCGACTAGCCTCGGGTACGTCTTCTTCCTGCTCCGTCGTGTTTCGAAGGGCCCATGACCCGCGTCATCCTGTTCACCGGCAAGGGTGGTGTCGGCAAGACCACCGTCGCCGCCGCGACTGCGGTCCGTGCGGCGGCGCGTGGCCGTGAGGTGCTGGTCACCTCCACCGACCCCGCTCACTCGCTCGGTGACGCGCTCGACATGCCGTTGGGTGACGAGCCCACGACGGTCGCCCCGCGATTGCAGGCCCAGCAGATCGACGCCCGGACCCGCCTCGAGCGGCGCTGGAACGAGATCCGTGCCTACCTCGTCGAACTCCTGGCGTGGGGTGGGGTCGGAGAGGTCGAAGCCGAGGAACTGGTCATGCTCCCCGGCCTGGACGAACTGTTCTCGCTGCTGGATCTCCGCGACCAGGTGGCCAGCGGCCGGTACGACCTCGTGGCGGTCGACTGCGCCCCGACCGCCGAGACGCTCCGTCTCCTGGCGCTGCCCGACGCGATGCGCTGGTACGTCGACCGGATGCTCGGTCCCGGGCGCCTGGTGGCGCGCGCGGTCCGCCCCGTCGTCGGCCGGGTCGGCGGGGTCCCGGTCCCCGAGGACGAGGTGTTCGGGGCGGTCGAGCAGGTCCACCGCGAGCTCGCGGAGGTGCACCGGGTGCTGCAGGACCCCGAGGTCACGAGCGTTCGTCTCGTCGTCAACCCCGAACGGATGGTGATCTCCGAGGCGCTCCGCACGGCTACGTCGCTGTCGCTGTTCGGGTACGCCATCGACGCCACGATCGTCAACCGTGTGCTCCCCGACGAGGTCGTCGATCCCTACCTGAGTGACTGGAAGCAGCGGCAGAAGGAACACCTCGAGACGATCCGTTCCTCCTTCGAGCCCGTGCCGGTCCGAACTGCCCCGCTGTTGCCGAACGAGATCGCCGGCCCCGACGGACTCCTCGAACTCGGGGCTTCGCTGTACGGCGACGACGACGAGACCGAGGTGATGCACGTCCAGCGACTGATCACGGTCGAGTCGACGGACGATGGCCACGTCCTCAAGATCGCGTTGCCCTTCGCCAGCAAGGAGGACCTCGACCTGCACCGGCGCGGTGGCGACCTGCACGTGCGCGTCGGGAACTACAAGCGCACCGTCCCGTTGCCGTCCGCGCTCCAGCGGTCGAAGGTCGCGGGCGCCCGTCTCCGCGACCAGAGCCTCGAGGTGGCCTTCATCCCGCCGACCCCCACGCCGCAGCCGTGACCGGCCCGCGGCAGGACCCGTGGTGGGCCTCCGACAACGGCGGGGGCCTCGGCGAGGAGGATCCCTTCGACGCTCACCGCTCCGCGCGCAGCGGCCGGGAGCACCGCGCGTCGGATGCCTTCCGTGAGCTCCTCCGGGTGCTCGGCGAGGGCCGACATCGACTGGACTCCGAGACCTGCGGGGTCTGTCCGCTGTGTACCGCGATCGCCAGCCTCGAGCAGGTCCGCCCCGACGTCGTGCAGCACCTCTCGGAGGCGGCACGCCACCTCACACTGGCCGCGAAGTCGTTCGTCGACGCGCAGGCGGCGTCGCACGGACCCACCGACTTCGAACACATCGAGGTCGAGGAGGAGCCCGGATCGTGAGCGACGAGGCGGTCTCGGTCGGTATCGACGTCGGCGGCACCAAGCTCGTCGCGGCCACGGTCTCCGAGGCCGGTGGGATCATCGAGCGTGCCCGGGTCGAAAGCCCCCGTGGGGACGCCGACGAGATGGTGGATGTACTCGTCCAACTCGTCGCCGACGTCGACGGCAACGGCCTCCCGGTCGGCGTCGGGATCGCCGGCATCGTGTCGCCGGACGGCACCCTGCGCTACGGCCCGAACCTCGACCTCGAGCAGGTGCCGCTGGCCAGCCTGCTGGAGGACCGCCTCGGAACGAGCATCGTCGTCAAGAACGACGCCACCGTTGCGCTCTACGGCGAGTACGCCGCCGGCGCCGGCCGGGGTGTCCGGGACCTCTTGATGCTCACGCTCGGGACGGGGGTGGGCGGGGCGTTCATGGTGGACGGGATCGTCGTCGACGGTGCCCACGGCTTCGCCGGGGAGCTCGGCCACATCATCATCGTGGACGACGGGCGCCCCTGTCCCTGCGGGAACCTCGGATGCCTCGAGGCGTACGCATCGGGAACGGCCGTGGAGCGGCGGGTGGTCCAGCGCCTCGGCGATGACGCCGTCGAGACCTCGCTCCGTGAGCTGTCGCGCGACGAGCTCGTGGGGAAGGACGTGACGACTGCGGCGGCTCACGGCGATGCGTTCGCCCAGGAGGTACTGGTCGAGGCGGGGCGGTGGCTCGGTGTGGGGATCGCGAGCCTCGTCAACGTGCTGGACCCGGCGCGCATCGTCATCGGTGGCGGCTTCGCTACCGGCTCGGCGGACTGGGTGCTCCCCGCCGCCGAGGAGGCGATGCAGCAACGGCTGCTCGGGGCTGCCCACCGTCCGACGCTGGATCTGATCCTCGCCGAGCTCGGCGACGATGCCGGCATGATCGGGGCGGCGCGACTGGCCGCCGACGGTGGCGGTTGATGCGGGGCGGATGCCCCGGCGGGGCGAGTCGATGATCCGCTGCACCACCTACAACGTGAGTGGCGGGCTGGACCTCCGGGCCGCCGGGCAGGTACTCGCCGGCCTCGAGGCGGACGTAGTCGGGATCGTCGAGGCCCCCAACCGCCGGGGGCTGCGGCGGCTCGCGTCTGGCGCAGACCTCCACGTGGCTGCAAGGGGCGGGGGACGGCGCCTCCCCGCCGCCCTGCTGGTGTCCGACCGCGTCCGGGTCCTGTCCCATCACGCTCACGACCTCGACACGCCGGGGGGAGGGCCGGATCGGGTCGCACTCCACGCCATCATCGGCGTCGGAGGCTTCCGCCTGTCGGTACTCGTCACCCAGCTCGGACTCCGCCCCGAGGTGCGCCAGGCACACGCCCAGGAGATCGAAACGATCCTCGGGAAGGTGGATGCCGAGCCGATCTTGCTCGGTGACCTGAACGAGGCTCCGGGTGGCGAGGTCGTCAAGCGGTTCAGTGAAGTACTGGACGACTCGTTCGTGGTCGCGGGGGAGGGGCGGGGCGAGACCTACCCCACGCCTGACCCGTCCGTGCGACAGGACTACGTGTTCGTGGGGCGGGACCTGACCGTGCTGCGGTCGTGGGTCCACGCCGCCCCCCCGGTGGACGTGGCCAGCCACCACCGTCCCGTCGTGGTCGAGCTGGCCGGCCGCGACGAGGCAGCGGACCCGTCTCGGGAGACTGCGGCGTGAGCTTCCCACGCCGCTACGCCCGCACCCGCCGCTTCACGCTCGGGATCCCCCGGGACATGACCGTCGCGGCAGGTGGTGACCGGGTGCTCTTCCTCCGCGCTGCCGGGCCGGAGGACCCGCTGACCGAGCTGTGGCAGTGGACACCGGGCGGGGGTGAAGAGCGGCTGCTGAGTCCGCGCGAGGTGCGGCCCCGTGGCGACGACGGGGAGTTGCCGCACGCGGAACGGCTGCGGCGAGAACGCCAGCGCGAGTCCGCCGAGGGGATCACCGCCTACGCCACCGACCGCGCCGGCGCGTGCGTTGTGACGAGTCTCGATGGGAGGGTGCTGACTCTCGAGGTCGAGACCGGCGTCGTGTCGGTGGAACGGGTTGCCGAAGGAGCGTTCGATCCGCGGCTGGACCTGGCTGGCGAACGGATCGCGGTGGTGGTCGACGGCTCGCTCCAGGTGCTCCCACGTGGCGGTGAACCGCGCGTGGTCGCTCGGGAGGAGGGTGTCGCGTGGGGGGTGGCGGACTTCGTCGCCGCCGAGGAGATGCACCGCTTCCGCGGACACTGGTGGTCGCCCGACGGGCGCCGACTGGCCGCCTGCCGCGTGGACGAGGAAGCGGTGCCGACGTGGTTCATCAGCGACCCTGCCGACCCGACTGCAGCGCCCCAGGAACACCGCTACCCCGCGGCGGGAACGGCGAACCCCGAGGTCGGGCTGTCCATCTTCGACGTCGAGGGATACGGCCGCGTCGACGTCCGCTGGGACCACGACCGCTTCCCCTACCTGGCACGGGTGAGCTGGGCCCCAGAGCGGCCGCTGACACTGCTGGTCCAGGACCGCCACCAGCTCACGTGGCAGATCCTGACGGTCGACGAGGAGACCGGCGCGACGACGCTGGTGCAGCAGCGTCACGACCCGGGCTGGCTCGAGCTGGTCGACGGCGTTCCCGCCTGGACAGGCGATGGCAAGCTCGTCACCGTTGCCGACCGCGATGAGCTGGGGCAGGGTGGCACGCGCTGTGTCGTCGTCGCCGATAGCCCCGTCACGCCTGCGGGGCTCCAGGTCGAGAGCGTCCTGACGGTCGAGGGATCAGCCGTCTGGTTCCGGGCGTTCGACGGACCGTTCGACCTTCCGGTCTGGAAGCTGCAGCTCGAGTCGGGGGAGCTGACGAAGGTGGGTCCGGAACAGGGGGTCGGCGATGCGGTGATCCGCGACGGCACGCTGGTCCTGCGTTCGGACCGCGTGTCCTCGCCCCCGACCGTGTCGATCCACCGCGGTGGAGGTGAGCAGGCCGAGCTCGAGGTACAGACCCTCGATCCGGGTGTGGAGCCCGCCGCCGAGTTCCTTCGATTGGGCCCGCACGAACTGCCCTCGGCCCTGCTGCGACCGACCGACTGGAAGGGCGACGGCCCGTTGCCGGTGCTCCTGTCGCCGTACGGGGGCCCGGGCCTGGCTCGGGCCAGACGTGCGGTGCGGGATCGTGGTCGGCTGCTCGAGGCCCAGTGGTTCGCTGATCAGGGTTTCGCCGTGCTCGTGGTGGACAACCGGGGCATGCCGGGAGTGAACGTGCAGTTCGAGAAGGCCGTTTCGGGGGATCTTGCGACGCGGGCGCTCTCCGACCAGGTCGCTGCGGTGGAAGCGCTGGCCGACCACGAACCGGACGTCGATCTCGATCGAGTCGCCATCCGAGGCTGGTCGTTCGGGGGCTTTCTCGCCGCGTTGGCCGTGCTCCGACGCCCCGACGTGTTCCGTGCCGGGATCGCTGGTGCACCCGTCACCGACTGGCGGCTGTACGACACCCACTACACGGAGCGGTACCTGGGACTGCCCGACGAGAACCCGGCGAGCTATCGCGTGTCGTCGCTCGTGGACGACGACGGCCTCGTGGATGCAGCCCCGTGGGACGATGGCCAGCGACTCCTCGTCATCCACGGCCTCGCGGACGACAACGTGGTCGCTGCGCACTCACTACGCCTGTCACAGGCCCTGCTCGCTGACGGCCGCGACCACGAGTTCCTGCCACTGCCGCAGGTGACGCACATGACACCCCAGGAGGCGGTGGCGGAGAACCTGCTGCTGGCACAGCTGCGGTTCCTCCGGCGCACACTCCGCCTCGGGTGACGGTCGGCTGAGCGCCGTCCCCACGCGTGCCGGCGGGCCCGACGAGATCAGGCGCCGGGGCCGTAGCGTCGTTGCTCGTCCTCGTCCTCCTCGGTCCCGCGTCCCGCGAAGAAGAAGATCGCGACGAACGTGAGGATCGCCGCCAGGATCTGGAACGGGCGTCCCGGGACCATGATCGCCACCATCAGCCCGGAGACGAGGATGGCCAGCATCGACCCGTAGCGGCGCAGTTTCTCGAACAGCACGGATCCTCCTCGGAACTGGCTGGCGGCCTTGCGATCCGTCAGGTCTTGGTGACGCAACGCACAGTTCGACCACCTGTGCGTTGCGATCCGGCGCGGGGCCTCTAGGCTACGGAGTGATCGGGACACCGCGGGACGGAGGGCTTGCCATGCCGGGGATGGCCGATGCGCCACCCATGTACCGGTTCTTCAAGCGCGTCCTCGCGCCGATGAACCGCTACCTCCATCTCCAGGTCGAGGGGCTCGAGAACGTCCCCGACTCCGCTCCGGCCATCCTCGCGTGCAACCACCTGTCGTTCATCGACTCGATCTGTCTGCCGCTCAATCTCGACCGGCCGGTCTACTTCATCGGGAAGGCCGACTACTTCGACAGTTGGCGAACACGCTGGTTCTTCTCTGGGGTGGGTGTCGTCCCGATCGACCGCGGTGGCGGCGACGCGAGCCAGCGTGCGTTGAACACCGGGGTGCGGATCCTCGAGCGGGGCGAACTGCTCGGGATCTACCCCGAGGGGACGCGCAGCCCCGACGGGCGGCTCTACCGAGGCAAGACGGGTCCGGTGCGGATGGCGCTCGAAGCCGGGGTGCCGATCATCCCCTGCGGTGTCATCGGCACCGACGAGGCGATGCCGACCGGCGCCCGGGTCCCCAAGCGGCATCCGGTCACGGTGCGGTATGGCAAACCGCTCGATCTGAGCCGCTACGTGGACCGCAAGGAGGATCCGTTCGCGCTCCGCAGTGCGACCGACGAGCTCATGTACGAGATCATGATGCTGACCGGCCAGGAGTACGTCGACGAGTACGCCTCCAAGGTCAAGAGCGGCACCGTCGACGTCGACCCGAACACGATCACGATCGATCTGGAGCAGGTCGAGGCCGAGGCGGACCGGCGTCGGGCGAGCTGACGTCAGTCCGCGTCGAACTCCAGCGCTGCCGAGTTGATGCAGTAGCGCTGTCCGGTCGGGTCGGGACCGTCCTCGAAGACGTGTCCGAGGTGGCCGCCGCAGTTGGCGCAGGTGACCTCGGTCCGGTTCATGCCGAGTGAGCGGTCGTCGTGGAACTCGACCGCGTCGTCGCTGGCGGGTTCCCAGAAGCTGGGCCAGCCCGACCCCGACTCGTACTTCGTGTCGGAGGTGAACAGCTCGTTGCCGCAGCCGGCGCAGCGGAAGCTGCCCTCGTCCTTGACGCCGAGCAGCTCGCCCGTGAAGGGGCGCTCGGTTCCCTTCTTGCGGAGGATCTGGAACTGCTCCGCTGTGAGCCGCTCGCGCCACTGGTCCTCGGTGAGGTCGCGGACGTCCTGGTTCGTGTCGGTCACCGCAGGCTCCTGTCGTGGGTGAGGACGACGGTACATCCCAGGTGTGAACTGACCGTGAACGGTCACGACACCTCGTTCAGGAACTCCTCGTAGGCCCCCTGTGCCTGAGTGCTGGTGAGACTGGACATGTGGTCGTGCCCCTCGAGCGTGATGAGTCCGAGATGGTCGCGACCCATGGCCGCTCGGGCCATGGCGTCGTAGACCTCGTCGTCGTCTCCGCATACGAGGAGGCTCGGCGCCTCGAGCTGGTCCGGGACGTGGGAGAGGTCGGGCCAGTCCGACTGGAAGTAGGCCAGCAGCGCCTGGGGATCGTTCTGGCGGTACTGCTCGAGTGCCCAGGCGGGGACGTCCCACATCTGGGACAGGGCTGACGTGACGGTTTCGAGCCCCTGCCTGAGGAGGTCGATCATCTGGCCGGCGGAGTCGTCACTGGCCTCCGGGTCGGCACCGATCATGGCCACCGAGGCGAGTCGGTCCTGGGCCTGATCAGCCACGCCCCAGGCGACCTTGGCTCCCATCGACCACCCGAGCAGATGGAACCGTTCCGTGTCCGACGCGTCGGCGACGGCGAGGACATCCCCGACCATGCGCTCCAACGCGTAGTCCGCCGGATCCGTCGGTTTCCCGCTCTCCCCGTGACCCCGAGCGTCGAAGGTCACGACGCGGTGGTTCCTCGCGAGGGTTGGAAGCCAGCCGGCCTCGGTCCAGCTCTCGAGGCGCAGACCACCGCCGTGGTGGAGCAGCACCGTGGAGCCGGCCCCGGTGACCTCGTAGCGGATCTGGATCCCGTTGCTCGTCACGAACGGCATGGCGGCCCTCTCTTCGCTCGCTGTCGACGAAGGTAATGGGGTCCGGCGGGGGCACTCGCTGAGGACATCGGTCGCCTCACAGGCGCGCTGCGGATCACCTCGCCCAGGTGGCGCAACGCTGTGGCGATGAACCGATCGGCGAGCAGTCCGGCCGCAGCGGCCAGATGCGCCGACCCGTCCGCCGACGACGGGACCGGAGGCGGCTCGGGCCCGTGGACGACCTTTCCCGGGTCAGGCGTCGTCCGTGCCCACCACCTTCGCCCACCCGAGCGAACGCTCGACGGCCTCCGACCAGCCAGATCGGAGCTGCTCCCTCGCCGCCCCGTCCATCTGCGGTTCGAAACGTCGGTCCAGCCGCCACACGTCGGCGAGCTCGTCGGTCGATGACCAGACGCCCGCCCCGAGCCCGGCGAGGAACGCGGCCCCCTGCACCGTGGTCTCCTGCTGCTCGGGGCGCAGCACCGGCGCGCCGAGGAGGTCCGCCTGGAACTGGCACAACAGGTCGTTCTTCGCAGCTCCGCCGTCGACCCGCAGCTCGGCGATCTCCTGGCCGGAGTCGCCGCGCATGAGGTCGGCCACGTCCGCCGACTGGTAGGCCATGGCCTCGATGGCGGCACGAGCGAGGTGTCCCCGGTCGGTGCCGCGGGTCAGCCCCACGAGCGTGCCGCGGGCGTAGGAGTCCCAGTGCGGGGCGCCGAGTCCGACGAACGCAGGCACCAGGTAGACGCCTTCGTTGCCGTCTGGCAGCGCGGCCGCCAGCGTCTCGGTCTCCGCGGCGTCGTCGATGACCCCGAGGCCGTCGCGGAGCCACTGCACCGCTGCGCCCGTGACGAAGATCGCCCCTTCGAGGCAGTAGGTGACCTCCCCGTCGAGCCGCCAGGCGACCGAGGTCAGCAGACCCCCCTCGGAGGACGGCGCGACGGCTCCGGTGTTGAGCAGCATGAACGAGCCGGTGCCGTAGGTGTTCTTCGAGGTTCCGGGCGTCCAGCAGCCCTGCCCGAACAGCGCCGACTGTTGGTCGCCGCCGATCCCGGTGATCGGGGCGTCGATGCCGAGGAACGCCTCCGGGTCGGTCCGACCGAACTCCCCGGCGCTGTCGCGCACCTCGGGCAGCACGGACGCTGGAACATCCAGCAGTCCCAGCATCTCCTCGGACCACCGGTCCTCGCGGATGTCCCAGAGCATGGTGCGGGAGGCATTGCTCGGTTCGGTCACGTGGCTCGCCCCGCCCGTCAGCTTGGCGACGAGCCAGCTGTCGACGGTCCCGAACGCGAGCTCGCCCCGCTCGGCCCGGTCGCGGGCGTCGTCGACCTCGTCCAAGATCCACGCGAGCTTGGTGCCGGAGAAGTAGGCGTCGATCACCAGTCCGGTGGCCCGGCGGATCGCCGATCCGTGCCCGGCCGTCTCGAGCTCGTCGCAGCGCCCCGCCGTCCGCCGGTCCTGCCAGACGATCGCGTGGTGGACGGGCGCGAGTGTCGCGCGCTCCCACACCACCGTCGTCTCCCGCTGGTTCGTGATCCCGATCGCGGTGACCTCGCCGGGCTCCGTCCCGGTTGCCCGCAGCACCTCACCGCAGGCTTCGACGGTCGCGTCCCAGATCTCCTCGGCGTCGTGCTCGACCCAGCCCGGCCGCGGGAAGTGCTGAGTGAACTCGCGGTAGGCGGCGCCGAGGAACTCGCCCCGCTCGTCGACGACGACGCCCCGGACGCCAGTCGTGCCGGCGTCGATGCTGAGGATCCGCACCACAAGTGCCCTTTCCCGTCTCGGCTGCACGGTTCGGTTGCGACCGCCGAGACTAACTGCCAGGCCGGATGCCCACGGCCGGTTGTGTTCCGCTTCCTACTATCGTGAGCCGCTCGTCCATCCCTATCGACCTCCGGAGCTGTGTTGGTCTCTCGCATCGGCATCCTCACCGGAGGTGGAGACTGCCCCGGGCTCAACGCGGCGATCCGGGCCGTGGTACGTCGCGCGGACCAGCACAACGTCCAGGTCTACGGGTTCCGCAACGGCTGGAGCGGCATGATCGAAGCCCAGGCCGAGCAGCTGACGATCGCGTCGACACGCGGCCTCCTGCACCGAGGTGGGACGCTGCTCGGGACCTCACGTGTGGATCCCTACCGGGAGGACCAGGGGCTCCAGCGCATCCGGGACTCGATCGAGATCCACCGTCTGGACGGCATCATCGTCATCGGTGGCGAGGGGACGCTGTCGGCCGCGGCTGGCCTCGCGGAGGAAGAGGGGCTCCCGATCGTGGGGATCCCCAAGACGATCGACAACGACGTCGGCGGCACAGAGCTCACGATCGGCTTCCTCACCGCCGTGGATACCGCCACCGAAGCCGTCGACAAGCTGCATTCGACCGCCGAGAGCCACAACCGCGTCATGGTGCTCGAGGTGATGGGCCGTCACGCGGGGTGGATCGCGACCTTCGCGGGCATGGCCGGTGGCGCCGACGCCATCCTCATCCCCGAGGTGCCGTTCGACATCGACGCGGTCGCGCGGCACATCAAGCATCGTGCCGGCTCGGGGCGTGACTTCTCCATCGTGGTCGTCGCGGAGGGCGCGGTGCCCCAGGAGGGCACGCTCGACCTTCCCGACGCCCCGCTCGATCAGTTCGGCCGGCCGAGACTGGGAGGCATCGGGGACGTGATCGCACAGGAGATCGAGGAGCGGACCGACTTCCCGGCCCGCGTGACGATCCTCGGCCACGTGCAGCGTGGCGGCAGCCCCAATCCCATGGACCGTGTCATCGCGACCCGGATGGGAGTACGTGCTGTCGACCTCGCGGTCGACGAGGACTGGGGCATCATGACCGCGTACCAGAAGGGCCGGGTGTCGCCGGTCCGCCTGGCCGAGGCGACCGCCGAGCTCAGCCAGGTACCCGAGCCGCTGTACCGGGTCGCGGAGGTCTTCTTCGGCTGACCCTGTGAGCCCGAGACGACAGGAGATCGCGATGGTCGACCAGGGGAAGAACGGCCACCAACGGGCGCTCGAGGCGCTCCTCGGTGTGCCCACCACGGACGGCAACATCGTGACGGTGCTGCGCAACGGCGACGAGATCTTCCCGGCCATGCTCGACGCGATCCGGGGCGCGGAGCACACCGTCGACCTGTTGTCGTACGTGTGGTGGAAGGGCGACATCTGCACCGAGTTCGCGGAAGCGCTCGCCACGAAGGCCCGCGAGGGCGTGCGGGTCCGGGTGCTGCTCGACGCGATCGGGGCGCGGCTGATGGAGGAGGACGACAAGGAGCGCATGGAGGACGCGGGGGTGTCACTGTGGTTCTTCCGGTCGGTCAACGACCTCCAGATGTGGGAGTCCACCCACCGCACCCATCGCCGCGCCCTGGTCGTCGACGGACAGGTGGGGTTCACCGGAGGGGTCGGCATCGCCGACGAGTGGACCGGGGATGCCAACAGCCCCGACGAGTGGCGGGACACGCACCTGCGGCTCGACGGCCCCGCTGTCGACGGGCTGCGGGCAGCGTTCCTCCAGAACTGGGGCGAGAGCGACCACCCGTTCATCACCGAGGCCGACCGCTACCCGGCGCTCTCGCGGGACGGCGACAAGTCCGTCATGGTCGTGCGCAGCTCCGCGGGCCACGGTGTCAGCAGCATGTCGATGCTGAAGACGCTCATGATCGAGCTCGCTCAGGAGCGGGTGCGGATCACGTCCGCCTACCTCGCGCCGGAGGAGCACGCGAAGGCCGCACTGGCCCGGGCTTGCGACCGGGGCGTGGAGGTGGAGCTGCTCGTTCCCGGTGACCACATCGACAAGCGGGTCGCCAAGATCGCCGCCGAGCAGCACTTCGAGGAGTTGCTCGACATCGGGGTGAGGATCTACACCTACGACCGCACCATGCTCCACGCCAAGACGATGACCGTCGACGGGGTGGTGGCCGACATCGGCACCGCGAACTTCAACAGCCGCTCGTTCAGCCAGGACGAGGAAGTCAACGTGGTCGTGTTCGACCCGGAGGTCGCCGGGCTCCTCGACGAGCACTTCGACCAGGATCTCGAGCACAGTACCCAGGTCACGCCGGAGCTCTGGGACGACCGCGGCTGGGTCCAACGGGCTGCGGAGAACGCGGTGAGCCTGGTCGACGGAGCGATGTGACCACCCCGGACGAACTCCTCGGCCTGGCCGTCTCCGTGGCGGAGGAGGCCGGTGAGCTCCTGCGGAGCTACGGCGGTCGGACCGGTCTGGGTGTCACCACGAAGTCGAGCGACACCGACCCGGTCTCCGAAGCCGACCATGCCAGCGAAGAGCTAATCACGCGACGGCTGACCGAGGCACGCCCGGACGATGGCATCCTCGGCGAGGAGGAGGCCGCCAACCGGGACGGCGACAGCGGCCTCCGCTGGGTGATCGACCCGCTCGACGGCACCGTGAACTTCCTGTACGGCTTCCCGCAGTGGTGCGTGTCCATCGCGGCCGAGGACGCGGACGGTCCGCTCGTCGGCGTCGTCCACGACCCGTCGCGCGCGGAGACGTTCCAGGCGCGACGGGGCGGGGGCACACGGTTGGGTGACCAGCCGCTACGGGTGAACGAACCGGACTCGCTGGCGCAGACCCTCATCGCCACCGGTTTCGCCTACGACCCCGGGCTGCGGGCAGCACAGGGACGCGTGGCCGCAGAGCTCGTCGCAGACGCCAGGGATATCCGGCGAGCCGGTTCGGCGGCGCTCGACCTGGCGTGGTTGGCGGCGGGGAGGGTCGACGGGTACTACGAGTACGGGCTGTCGCCGTGGGACTGGGCGGCCGGCCAACTGCTGGTCCAGGAGGCCGGCGGGACGGTCACCCGTCACGTACGCAGGATCGCGGGGCAGGATCGTCCCGGCCTCGTGGCCGGGAGTCGCGACACCCATGACCGCATCCTCGCTTGGTTGGAGGACCACCTGTGACCATCGATCTTCGTTCTGACACCGTCACCAAGCCGACCGACGCCATGCGGAAGGCGATGGCAGAGGCCGACGTCGGCGACGACCAGTACGGAGAGGATCCGACCACGAACCGGCTACAGGAAGAGGTTGCTGACCGCTTCGGTCGGGATGCCGCGCTCCTGGTGCCCTCCGGGGTGATGGGGAACGTGATCGCGATGCGGACCTGGGCCGCACCGGGGTCCGAGGTGGTGGTCGAGGACAACGCGCACCTCGTCGCCTTCGAGACCGGCGCGTCGGCGATGATGGCCGGCGTGCAGTTCCGCACGCTCCCGGGCGTGCGCGGGCAGCTCGTCCCGGCGCAGGTCGAGGCGGCGCTCCGCCCGCCGCACTTCCCCTACACCGTCAACTCCGCCATCTCGATCGAGAACACCACCAACCGGGGCGGCGGGACGGTCTATCCGCTGGAGACGATCCGCGGGCTCAAGGAGCTCGCCGACGAACGCGGGATGTCGCTGTACCTCGACGGGGCGCGGATCTTCAACGCGGTCGTGGCCGCCGGCGTGACTCCCGACACGTACGGGAAACTCGTTCACGGTCTGTGCTTCTGCTTGTCCAAGGGTCTCGGCGCCCCGATCGGCTCGGTGCTCGTCGGTGACGCCGATGCCATCGAAGAGGCACGCACCTGGCGCCGTCGTCTGGGCGGGGCGATGCGCCAGGCCGGCGTCGTCGCGGCGGCGGGCCTCTACGCGCTGGAGCACCACGTCGAGCGGCTGGCTGACGACCACGCCAACGCGCGTCGGCTCGCGGAGATCGTCGCAGACGCGGTTCCCGCGGCGGTCGATCCCGACGAGGTGGAGACCAACATCGTCTACGTGTCCACCGGGGAGCAGTCGGCGGCGGAGCTGTCGGAGCGACTCGCCGACGAGGAGATCCTCATCAACCCGATGGGTGCGAGCGTGCTGCGGATCGTGACCCACCTCGACGTGGACGCCGACGACTGTGAGCGTGCGGGGCGTGCACTCGCGAGCCTCTTGTCACGCTGATCTGCACCGCAGACGCCGAGGCTCAGCTCGCGGAGCGTCCCCAGGCCCCGGCGCGGCGTTCCTCGGAGCGGTGAGCGAGCTCGCGCCCCGCTGCCTCGCTGAACTTGATGACCGACTCACGCAGCTTGAAGATGTCGTCCCTGACGAGGGCCTGTGGGCCATCGCACAGGGCCACCTCGGGGCGCGGGTGGACGTCCACGATCACCCCGTCGGCGCCCACGGCGATGGCGGCCCGGGTCAGCGGCAACACGAGCTCGCGCTTGCCGCCGGAGTGGGACGGGTCGATGATCACCGGGAGGTGCGTGAGCGACTGCGCCACGGGGATCGACGACACGTCGAGCGTGTTCCGGGTCGCGGTTTCGAAGGTCCGGATGCCGCGCTCGCACAGGACGATCTGGAGGTTGCCCGTGTGCGCGATGTACTCCGCGGCCATGATCCATTCGTCGATGGTGGCCGTCATGCCGCGCTTCAGGAGGACCGGTTTGCCGGACAGCCCGACCTCCTTGAGCAGTTGGAAGTTCTGCATGTTGCGGGTGCCGATCTGGAGCATGTCGGCGTAGTTGGCGACGGTCTCGACGTCGTCGGGGGTGACGACCTCGGTGACGAACGGCCGGTCGAGCTGGTCGCAGGTCTCCTTGAGGATCTCGAGGCCCGCCTCCCCGAGGCCTTGGAAGCTGTAGGGGGATGTGCGTGGTTTGTAGGCCCCGCCGCGGATGATCAGCGCCCCCGCTTCGCTGGCCATGGCCGCCGCCGAGCGGGTCTGCTCCTCGGTCTCGACCGCGCACGGACCGGCGATCAGCGTGAAGGTGTCCCGTCCGATGGGGACGTCGCGGACCCAGACCGTTGACGGTCGCGGGTGGGTCTCGATGCTGACGAGCTTGTACGGCTTGCTGACACGGATGACGTCCTCGACGCCAGGGAAGGCGTGGAGAGGCAGTTCCTGGAACTGGGTGATGTCTCCGACGAGACCGATGATGGTCTGGTGCTTGCCACGGCTCACGAAGGCATCGCCTCCGACCTCGTCGATCGCCTGGACGACCTTGTCGATGTCGTCCTCCTTGGCGGTCGATCGCATGACGACGACCATCGTCGTGTCCTTCCTCGGCAAGTGCGCTCCCCGGTCCGTGTCGGGCGCCGTTGGGGCGACGGGGCGGACTGACACCGTACCCTTCGCTCAACCGAGCCGATCACCGAGGTACCCCTCCGTGTACTGCCGCGGGTGTGGCGTCCACGCCCCCGACGACGCCAACTTCTGCGTGAGCTGCGGAGACGATCTCCGCGAGCTCCACGACGACGAGCCCACGTTGGACGACCTGCCGGTCGGTGGCGTGGAGCGGGCTGAGCCGGTGTCTCGCGATACGGCCGAGAGCCGATCTGCCCCGACCCAAGCGGTCCCGGCCGTCGGTGGCGGATCAGAACAGGACCTGCGTACCTGCCCGGCCTGCGGCTCGCCGAACAGTCCGCGCCGCTACCTGTGCGGTCGTTGCGGCGCAGACCTCGAGAGCGGTGAGGGCGGCAGCTCCCCGGTGGTGGTTCCTTCGCCGTCCAGTGGAGCGGGCTCCAGAGCGACGACCAGCACCACCACGGACCTCGGGTCGCGGACCAGCGACCGCCGCTGGCGGATCGCCGCCGGGATCGTGCTCGTCGGGCTCGTCGTGGGCGGGGGGCTCGGGGCGATGATCGTTTTCGGCTGGGGGCCCTTCGCCGCCGAACCGCAGTCGGTCGAGGGCAGCGGCCCCGTGTTCGACCGCTCCAGCTACCCGGAAGAGCCGACCCCCCTCACCGTGTCCGCCGTCGCGGCATCAACGGCACGGACCGGGGCGCAGGACGGCTTCGCGGTCGATCGGCTGCTCGACGGCGACACGACCACGGCGTGGAACAGCCGCGGTGACGTCAATCCCGACGGCGTCGGCGAGATCATCGAGTTCGATTTCGCCGAGCCGGTATGGCTCTCACAGATCGTGTTCGCCAACGGCGACCAGGAGGACGACGAGTCGTTCGTCGCCAACGCACGCGCCAAACGGATCCAGGTCGAGCTCTACGGCGGGTCGACGTTCATCGCCAACCTCCTCGACGAGCCGGGGGAGCAGGCCATCCGGCTGCCGACGCCACGGTTCACCATCACCGTCCGGTTCGAGGTTCTCGAGGTCTACCCAGGCGACACCTACGATGACCTCGCGCTGTCGGAGGTCTCGTTCCGCGGGTTCGTCGCCAACGAGAACGACGCCGCGGTCGCGCGAGCGGACGAGCCGTCCGGCGAGTGACCCGCTGGGGGCCGTCGCGTCAGCGCCAGACGTAGATGGTGACCTCGTCACCCGGACGTACTTCGCTGCCCGGCGGCGGATCCTGGGCGTCGACCTTGCCCTCACGGTGGGGGAAGATCGTGTCCACGTACTGCACCGACACGACGAGTCCAGCCTGCTGGAGGATCGCGGTGGCGCGTTCCTCGGTCTCCCCTTCGACGTCGGGGACCGCGAACGGCTCGGGTCCGTCAGAGACCACCACTTCGACGGCATCACCCGCGAACAGCACGCTGCCGGGGTCGGGGCGCTGGGTGATGACGACACCTTCGGGGATCTCGTCGTCGTAGCGCCGCTCGACGACGTCGACGACGAGCCCGAGGTCGGTGGCCGTGGCCCGTGCCGACTCGAGGGTTCCGCCGCGCAGGTCCGGCACGTCGATCGGTCGACGCCCCTGGCTCACGGTCACCACGACGGTGGTGCCTTCGGCGATGGTTCGTCCCGGTTCGGGTTCCGTCGAGATCACGAGGCCAGCCGGGACCTCCTCGTGATGGCTCCGTCGGAGATCGACCTCGACGTTCAGCTCGTCGAGGGCAGCGAGGGCATCCTCCTCGGGCTCGCCGGCCAACGGCGGGAGGACGTGCTGGCGGGGTCCCGCGGAGATGATCAGCTGGACCGTCGTGCCGCGTCGCGCCTCGCCGGTCGGGTCCTGGAGCAGCACGTGATCGGCCGGCACGTCGAGGTCGTAGCGCGGCTCTTCGCCCAACCGTGTCGAGAAGCCGGCGTCCTCGAGCGTCGCGACAGCCGCATCGAGCGCCTCGCCGCGGACGTCGGGGATGGGCGTGACTGGCGCCACGAGCTGATCCCACACCAGGAGCCCGGCCACGGCGAGGAGGAGCGGAAGCAGCCACAGCAGGCGGCGGCGCCAGCGGCCACGGCGACGGGGCGACTTCCGCTTCGACTCGAACCCGACGAGGGTCTCGCGGGCGTTCCCGGGCAGCACGACGGTGGGTCGGGTGCCGTCCCGTAGATCAACGAGCGCGGGGCCGTCCGGCACCGCGTCGGTCAGGGCGATGGCGAACTCGCCGGCATCCTCGTAGCGCCGAGTTGGATCGGGGCGCGTGGCGGTCGCGACGATGTCGTCGACGGTCTCTGGGGTGCCGGGGACCGACGACGGCCGCGGCACGCTGGCGGTGGTGTGCTGGAGGGCCGTGGCCATGGGCGACTCGCCCTGGAACGGGGGTCGGCCGGTCACGAGCTCGAACAGCACGATGCCGAGGGCGTAGACGTCGGCGCGGGCATCGACCGTGGCCCCATCGACGACCTCGGGAGCCAGGTAATGGGGCGAGCCGACGATCGCGTCCCCGAACGTTCGCGTCGACTTGGCCGCTGCGGTCGCCAGCCCGAAATCAGTCACCTTCACGACCCCGTCGTGGCCGAGCAGGATGTTCTCGGGCTTCACGTCGCGGTGCACCAAACCGTTCTCGTGGGCGTGGGCCAGCCCTGCGGCGGCAGGCGCCAGCAGTGCCAGCGCCTCGGCCGGCGTGACACGGCCACGGACGCGCAGCACCTCGCGGAGGCTCGTGCCGTCCACGTACTCGAGCACGATGAACGCACCGTCGGGGCCCTCGCCCCAGTCGTGGACGGCCACGACGTTGGGGTGGCTGAGCCCGGCAGCGGCCTTGGCTTCGCGCCGGAACCGCTCGGAGAACACCTCGTCATGGGCCAAGTGCTGGTGGAGCACCTTGACCGCGACCTCACGGTCGAGCACGTCGTCGACCGCCCGGTGGACGGTGGCCATGCCACCACGCGCGACCTCTTCGACCAGGCGGTAACGCCCGCCGAGCAGGCGGATCAGCGACGTCGGGAGCGGCGTCTCGTTCACGGTTCCCCGAGACTGGACGGGAGCGGGGCGATGCTACGACACGTTGCGCGGTGGTTCGAGCACGTGGCGCGATGACCGACGAACCCGACGGCGGTGTGGTTCCGTCAGTCGTGCTGCCGGTGGTTGTCGAACTGCTGCTCCAGGGAGTCGAGGTCCTCACGCAGGGCCTGGATCTGCGCCGAGAGCTCGCTCAGAGAGCTCTGGATCCCCGTCAGCGCCTGCCGTGCGTCCTGCAGGTCGGTCTCGAGCTCGGCCTGTCCGGAGACGGTGTCGTCGATCCGGGTGGAGAGCGACTCGAAGCCCTGTTCGAGGTCCGCGAGCCGACCGTCGAGGTCAGCGAACGCTGCCTCGGCCTCGCTGTCGGCATCCGACACGAGCACCGCCTCCATCCGATCCTCGAGCTCCTCGATCCGCTGCCGCAGCGCGGTCTGGACCCGGTCCTGCGCCTCGAGCTGTTGCTCGAGCTCCGTGGTCGAGGTGTCCGGGCCTTCGCTGCTGCAACCCGTGAGGAGCAGCCCTACCGCGACGGCGAACGCGACGAGATGGCGGAAGCGTGATCTGGCGGGAGTCATGGCCGGGAGGGTCGTCGCTGTGCCGTCAGGATGCAAGTACCTACCCTCCTGGCCCTGACGACGCGGAGGCGGCGATGGGCGGCAACGGGGACGACCCGGCATCTGGTGCGACGTTCGAGGACGAGCTCGAGGCGCTCGGGTTCCGCCCGCAGAACCGCACCGCGACCGGGACCGTCGTGTGGTCGCTGGCGTTCAACTCCTACCTCACCTTCACCCTGCACGACTATCACGACAGCGTGCTGTTCACGTGGGTGGTGGCGCTCGGGGAGTACCTCGACGATCACGGGTTCAAGATCGGCTCCGGCGAGGCCTCGTTCCATGAGCTGTACCCCGCCCGTGACGTCAAACTGCCGACCGACGTGTCCGCGGTCGAGGCCGAGATCACCCGCACCCTCCGAGCACTCCGTCTCGATCTCGGCGCTCCCGGGCTCTGATGTGACAACGCAGATGTGACAACGCAGATGTGACCACCCCCCAGAGCGCCTCGCGGCGCGGGCTGGTACGCAGCGGCGGGGCCCGCCCCGTACCCTGCCAGGCACCGACCGGGGAGCCCGGAGCACCGGGCTGAGAGGCTGGCTACTGCCGCCAGCGACCCGCACCCACCTGACCTGGGTCATGCCAGCGGAGGGAGTTCGCGATCCCGGTCGGCAGGAGGTACCGACCGTGGACCAGGCCGTCGAGGACCGGGGCACTGCGACGGAGCGCACCGATGCGCTCGAGATCGCTGGCCGCCAGTTGCGCTCCCGCCTGTTCGTCGGCACCGGCAAGTTCCCCTCTCACGAGGTGATGCGGCAGGCCCTCGATGCGTCCGGCGCCGAGATCGTGACCGTCGCACTCCGCCGCGTCGACCTCGATGCCGCGGCGACGGGGCAGCGGGACATCCTCGAGTACATAGACACCGACCGGTACCTGCTGCTGCCGAACACCTCCGGGGCGCGCGATGCCGAGGAAGCACTGCGGCTGGCGCGGCTGGCGCGTGCCGCTGGCATGCCGGACTGGGTCAAGCTCGAGGTGACGCCCGACCCGCGGTACCTGCTCCCCGATCCCGTCGAGACCCTCCGCGCCGCGGAGCTGCTGGTCGAGGACGGCTTCACCGTGCTGCCCTACTGCCCGGCGGACCCGATCCTGTGCAAGCGGCTCGAGGAAGCGGGCTGTGCCACGGTCATGCCGCTCGGGTCGTGGATCGGTTCGAACCGGGGTGTACGGACCCGCGACGCGGTCGAGATCATCGTCGAGCAGGCGAGCGTCCCGGTCGTCGTGGATGCGGGTCTCGGCGCCCCGTCCCACGCCGCCGAGGCCATGGAGCTCGGCGCCGACGCGGTGCTCGTCAACACTGCCATCGCGGTGGCGAACGATCCTCCCGCCATGGCGCGTGCCTTCGCTGAAGCGACCGTGGCGGGCCGCCGTGCCTACCGCGCGGGCCTCGGGCCAGAGCTGGACACCGCCGAGGCCTCGAGTCCCATGACCGGGTTCCTCTCGGAGCTCACGTGACCGGGTTCGCGGCGCACCTCCATGGGCTGCCGATCGCGCAGCTCGCCGATGCTGCCCACCGGGCCGACGACCCGGCCGTGTCCCGTGCCCTGTCGCGTTGCGGCGACGGTAGAGGCGACCTCGCCGATCTGGCGGCACTGCTGTCGCCTGCTGCCGGTGCTCGCCTCGAGGAGCTCGGCCGCGCCGCGAGGGCGATCACCCGCCGGCGGTTCGGGAGGACCGTGCACCTGTTCGCTCCGCTCTACCTCTCGAACGAGTGCCTCTCGACCTGCACGTACTGCGGGTTCTCGAAGCACCTCGACATCCGCCGTCGCACCCTCAGCCCGGCCGAGGTCGAGCGAGAAGCCCACCACCTGACGACACAGGGGTTCCGCCACCAGCTTCTGGTGTCGGCGGAACACCAGAAGCACGTGAGCCCTGAGTACCTCGAGCTCGTCCTCGAACGGCTCCACCCGACGGTCCCGTCGCTGACGATCGAGACCCAGGTGTGGGACACCGACGTCTACCAGCGTCTCGGGGCTGCCGGGTGCGAAGGCGTGGTGATCTACCAGGAGACCTACGACCGCGACACCTACGCCGAGGTGCACCGCAAGGGCATGAAACGCCACTACGACTTCCGGCTGGCCGGCCCCGAACGGGTCGCGGCGGCGGGTCTGCGACGGATCGGGATCGGGGCGCTGTTCGGCTTGCACGACGACTGGCGTGCTGACGCGGTGGCTCTGGCGGCACACGCCGACTGGCTCACCCGGACCTATTGGGACCTCGAGGTGACGGTCGCCTTCCCCCGGATGCGGGACTCCGCCGCCGGGTTCCAGCCCGCCGCGCTGCTGTCCGACCGCGAGCTCGTCCAGCTCACCGCCGCCATGCGCCTGTTCCAGCACGACGTCGGGATCGTTCTGTCCACCCGCGAGGCACCGGCGCTGCGTGACGGAATCCTGCCGTTCGGTGTCACGCACATGTCGGCTGGCTCCTCCACTGAGCCCGGCGGCTACGAGGAGAGCGGCACGTCCGAGGAGCAGTTCGCCATCAGCGACGAGCGCAGCCCGGCTGAGGTCGCCGCCATGCTCCGGTCCAACGGCTACGACCCGGTGTGGAAGGACTGGTCGGCGGCCCTGTCCGGTGATGCACTGGAGCGACTGTGACCGCGCCTGTCGAGCAGCCTCGCCGTTCGGGCGAGCGGCACCACCTCGTCGACTGGCGGCGCCTCGGCCGGCGCCTCGGCTTGTCCGCGACGATCCTCCTGTCGTTCGCGGCCGTCGCATGGCTCGTCGTCGGGCTCGTGACCGACGGGGTCGATCCGGGGGAGCTGCCCGGCTACCTCGGTCTCGCACTCGGAGGGATGTTCGTCGCCGAACTGATCTTCGTCGGGGGGTCGGCGGTGCAGGGCCTGTTGCGCGCCGGCGAGGAGGGGGAGCGGCTGGCCGGCGGCGACGTCGGGCTCCTGCCACCCCAAGTCCGTCGGAAGCTGTTCGGGCGTCGCGGACGGGATGACGATCGAGCGACGCCATGAAGGTCGACGCGAACGGCCGTGAGCACGAGGTCGCTCCCGGAACGACCCTCGCTGAGTTCCTGCGTGCTCTCGAGTTCGATCCCCGTTACGTCGTCGTCGAGCGCAACGGCGAGGTCGTCGAGCGCGGTGCTGCCGAGTCGGTCGAGCTCGAGGACGGGGACGACCTCGTGCTCGTGCGGGCAGTCGCCGGTGGCGCGGAGCCGTCGGAGACGGCGAGCACGCACGGCGCAGATCGGGTCGCCGGTGGCGCGGAGCCGTCGGAGACGGCGAGCACGCACGGCGCGGAGGCGTTCCCGTCACTGTCGGCGGCGGGGGAGCGGCGGATGGCGCGGCTCGAGGACGCCCGCCTGTACGTCGTCACGGA
>JAWVZB010000008.1:0-47277 GCA_033722375.1 Nitriliruptorales bacterium
GAACGCCGTCATCGCGCTCGAGGACGGCTCGATGAAGATCGTGCCCACCGAGGAGGCCGGTGACCGCGTGGTCATCCACGACGCCCACCGCAGCGAACCAACCACCGCGTTCGCGTTGTCGCGGCTCGCGCACAACCCCACCGGTCCGACCCCTCTCGGGATCTTCCGCCAGGTCGCCCGCCCCGTCTACGACGACATGCTGAACCAGCAGGTCGAGGAGGCCCAGGAGGAGCGGGGCGAGGGCAGCCTCGAAGACCTGCTGGAGCAGGGCAACGTCTGGAACGTTCTCTCCTGAGAGATCCGATCGGAGAGGTCCAGACGGGGCGCTCGCCGTCGAGGAGGACGGGCCAGTCGGAGTCGGGAGCTCAAGAGGCGTGACGGGGACGTCCAGGCAAGGGGAGCTCGAACGCACCCTCGGCCTTCGCGAGGCCACCACAATCGGGCTCGGCACCATGATCGGTGCTGGGATCTTCGTCTTCCCCGGCATCGCTGCGGGACGCGCGGGGCCGGGGGCGGTGCTCTCGTTCGCGCTCGGTGCGGTGATCGCACTCCTGGTCGCACTCCCGGCGTCAGAGCTCGCCACCGCGATGCCCCAGAGTGGCGGCGGCTACTACTTCGTCTCTCGGGGTCTCGGGGCGCTCGCGGGTGCGGTCGTCGGCATCGGCCAGTGGATCGGCTTGATGTTCGCGTCGGCTTTCTACCTGGTCGGCTTCGGCCACTACCTGAACGGTCTGCTCGCCGAGGCGGGACTCGACGCGAGGGTGAGCGTCCTCCAGCTGGGGGTCATCGCCGGTGTGGTTCTGACGGTCGTTGCGATCGCCGGTGCCGAGAAGACCGGCAAGCTGCAGAACAACCTGGTGGGGATCCTCGTTGCGGTGTTCGCCGGGTTCCTCGGCTACGGGATGCTCGACGCGCTGGGTGTCGTCGGGAGAGTTGCGCTCCCGGACGAGTTCCTGCCCTTCGGGGCGGCGCCGGTCCTCGCGACCGCCGCACTGGTGTTCACCTCGTACCTCGGATTCGCGCAGATCGCCACCGTCGCGGGCGACATCAAGGATCCGGGACGCAACCTGCCCCGAGCGATGGTGGGGAGCGTGGTGGCCGTGGGCGTGCTGTACGTCCTCATGATCGTGGTCTCTACGAGTGCTTTCGAAAGCGCGACCTTGGGTTCCTTCGGGGAGACCGCGGCCGTCGAAGTTGCGCGTCGACTCCTCGGGCTCGCAGGTGCGCTCGTGATCACCGGAGCGGGGTTGCTGGCGACGTTGTCGTCCGCCAACGCCTCGATCATGAGTGCCTCCCGAGCCGTCTACGCCTTGAGTCGGGACGAACTGTTCCCCGAGCGCGCTGCCGAAGTCAGCCAACGGTTCGGCACGCCGCACCTGGCGGTCCTGCTCGCCGGGATCCCGACAGTCCTGCTCGTGATCAGCGGGCGGACCGAGACCCTCGCCGAGGTTGCTTCCTTCCTGCATCTCGTCATGTACGGACTGATGTGCGTTGCGCTGCTGGCGTTGAGACGGCGGAAACCGGCTTGGTACGCGCCGGAGTTCCACACCCCTGGCTACCCCGTCGTCCCGGCCCTCGGTGCGATCGCGTCGTTCGGACTGATCGCGTTCATGGGCGGGTGGTCGATCGTCATCGGCGCTGCCGTCTTGCTGATGGCGCTGGCATGGCATCTCGTCTACGCCCGGGGGGTCACGATCGCGCCGGGGGAACGAGCAGAGAAGGCGGCACCCTCGCCGCTCGAGGGCGCACAGGTCCTCGTACCGGTGCTCCTGCCGGATCCCGATCCGCTGCCACGTCCCTTGCAGCGCCTGCTGCGAGGACTCGACCTCGTCGTGCTCGGGATCTACGAGGTGCGGAAGCAAACGGCGGTGGAGCAGGCGAGGAGGCAGTTCGGTGACGAGGCCGAGGACGTCCTCGACGACTGGCTGGAGCCGCTGAGAGGGCATGGAGGCAGAACCGACTCGAGGCTCGTCTTCAGCCAGACCCCTCTGGACACGATCGAGAGGGTGGGTGCGGAGCAGGAGACCGACGCCATCCTCGTCCCTCGACCGCTCGGGGAAGAACAGATCGAGCAGATCCTGGTCCCGGTACGAGGGGACCCCAACGCTCGCCGGATCGCCCGGTTCGTCACGGCGGTCGCAGACGAGGTCGATGGGAGCGTGCTCCTACTCCACGTCGCGCACCCTGAGGAAGCCGACGAGGCGCGGGTCACGGTGGTCTCCACCTTCCTCGAGCAGCTGGCGGAGCAGGGACTCGCCGACGAGCGGGTCGAGTCACTCGTCGTCAGTTCGGAGGATCCCGAGCAGGTCATCGTGGAGCATGCCGAACGCAACCACCTCGTGGTCGTTGGTGAGAGCGACCCCGACGACCCCGACGTCGTCCTCGGCGAGCTGCCGCGTCGGTTGGCGAGCCGCGTTCGGCGCCCTGTCCTCGTGACCCGGACGCCCCGGGACTGAACCCCCAATCTGTCAGTCCGGTTCGGTGTCGGCGGTCCGGTTGAGCGGGGTCAGGAGATGGGCGACGTAGACGATCTGCGCGGCGAGGGCGGCCAGGCCGGCGATCACCAGGCCGATCTTCGGGGGGATCGGGAGGCCGGTTGGCAGAACGCCGCCGATCACCCACGCGAGTTGGAACACGGTCTCCGAGCGCGTGAAGGCCACACCCCTGCGGTGACCGGAGATCGCCGATTGCAGCAGGCCGTCGAAGGCGAACTTGGCGGTGCCCCAGGAGAATCCCGCGGCGAGCGCCAGGCCACTGGCGGCCAGCAGGCCGAACCACTGCGCGGCGATGAACCCGGCGGCGGCCTCGACGGCCAGGGCGGCGACCACCATGGGCTCCTCGCGGAGGCGCGCTTCCAGGATGGGCGACACCCAGGACGCCAGCGCGAATCCAGCGCCCGCTGCTGCCAACAGCGCCCCGAAATCCGCGACCCCGGCCTCGGCCTCGCGGAACGCGAACGCCAGTAGCAGCACGAGGAAGCCGTTCAGGAGTCGCACCACCGCGGTAGCGATCTGGGCGAACCGCACCGTTGGCGGGAGGTGCAGTCGCGCGAGCGGTGAGCCTGTCGAACGAGGACCCGCCTCGGGTGCTGGTCCCGGCAGCCGCCGCCCCGCAGCCGCCGCGACCAGGTAGACGAGTATCGACAGCACGAGCGCGCCGCCCGGTCCGATCAACGCGGTGACGGCCACACCGAAGGGGGCGACGACCGCGCCGGCGTAGACCCCGATCCGCGCGAGTCTGGCGTTCGCGTTCACCAGAGTTACCGGCTCCTCGAGCACGAGCGGCACGAGGGCGTTGCGACTGATGCCGTGGGTGCGCGACAGCACCAGCAACGTGAACGCGAACGGGTACAGCCACAGCGAGTCGAGCTGGCGGATCAAGAGCAGGGCGATGACGGCCCGCGCCACCGCCGACCACAGCAGGGTCAGGCGGTAGGCGGACGGGTAGCGGTCGAGCAGCGCTCCGAGGGCCGGCCCGATCACCGCGAACGGGGCGACGGTCAGGAGCAGGTAGAGCGCGACGTTGCCGCGTGCTTCGGCGGTCGGGACCGAGAAGAACAGCGTGCCGGCGAGCGCGATGGTGACGAGTGTGTCCCCGGCGGTGCTCGCCGCGTGTGCCACGCCGAGGTCACGGAACGAGAGCCCACCACGGGTGAAGAGCTCGACGATCCGGTCGCGGACCGCTCGTTGCGCGCGGCGCCCGGCTCGGCCAGCCACAGCGCGGACGCGGCTGGTGTCGCTCCGGGTGTGGTCGGTCACGTGGGCGACGCTATCAGCGCTCCCGCGGGGTTCCGTTCAGGTGTGCGCCGACCGGTGCCAGCGTCACCCGAACGACACCTGTTCGACGCTGTCTTCCATGGCTCCGGCGAAGTCCTGGAGCAGCGACACGAACCTCGCTGCGTCGTCGGCGTCGAGGCGATCGAGGCTCGCTTCCAGCACCTCCGCGTGGGCAGCGAGGATCCGTTCCGCGACCTGTCGTCCCTCGTCGGTCAGCGTCAGCTGGACGGCCCGGCGATCATCTGGGTCCTCGGCCCGATCGAGCAGCCCCCGCTGCACGAGACCGTCCACCACGCGGGATGCACTCGAGACGTGTCGGCCGCAATGATCGGCCACCGTCGAGACCTGCCGCGCCCCGCCCGCCACCGCTTCGAGCACCGTGGCCTGGATGTCGCTGATGCCGAAGCCGTCCTCGATCCGGCTCCACATCACGCCACCGACACGGCGCAAGCGTTCGACGGCGGCCACGACGTCCTGGGCGAGCCGTTCGTTGCCGTTCGCGGAGATGTCCTCGGGGTCCATCGTGCTCCTGTTCGATATGCGGACAACGTACCTTGCATCGTGCGAAAGTTGTGGAGCGCAACTAATCGGCGTACCGTGCCGACGTCCGTCTTCGATCGAGGTGGCCGATGCTCGTTCTGGTCCGTGCTCTTGCCCGCGTCAGCCGCCGCCTCCCCGTTGTCGTGGTGGTCGCCGTCGTCCTGCTGACGGCCGTCTTCGGCTTCTTCGCCGGCCAACAGGAGCAGGACCAGTCGCAGGAGTCGTTCTCGCCAGACAACGAGGAGCTGCGCGCGCTCGAGTTCACCGGCGAGGCGTTCGAGTCCAGCAGCGGCACGCCGGTCCAGATCCTCGTCACCGGTGGCGATGTCATCTCCCCGGAGGGGCTGCAGACGGTCGCCGCCGTCCAGGACGCCATCTTCTCCGAGCTACCGCCCGAGTTCATCACCGAGGTCCCTGGCCAGGGCCCCGTCCTGAGCTACCTGGCCCCCGTCCAGTTCGCGGTCCAGGCGGGGCAGCTGGATCCGGCGAGCGCGGACGACGAAGCGGTCGATGCCGCCTACCGCCAGGGGATCGAGCAGTTGCCCCCGGACGTCGCCCCGTTCGTCGAGCGGCTGGTCGCGGGGGAGGGGACCGATGCGACCACCGCGCTGATGCTCGTCACGCTCGACACCGACGCGATCGTCGGGGACGCCGAGGGCGACGCCGCGACCGAGCGGCTCGTGGACACGGTGCAGGGCTTGGCAGATGCCGTCGCGGCGACCGATGCTCCGCTCGAGACCCGGGCGTTCGCGTTCGAGCTGTTCTTCGAACCCGACGAGGAGTTCCAGTCCGAGGTCGGCCGGCTGTTCGGCGCAGCCGCCCTGATCATCGTCGTGATCCTGTTGCTCGTCTACCTCGTTGCTCCACGCGGCGAAACGAGCCGGGTCCAGGCCCTGCGCCGCGCCGGCGCCGACATGGGCCTGACGCTGTTCACGATCCTCGCGTCCATCACGTGGATGCAGGGCATCGGCGTGCTGCTCGGTCCCGACTACCTCGGGGTCATCGGTGCGTTCTCGCCACCCACGCAGATCATCCCGATCCTCCTGATCGGACTCGGGGTCGACTACGCCATCCACCTGACCGCCCGCTACCGCGAAGAGGTCGCGCAGGGCATCGCGGTGGACGACAGCGCCGACCGCGCCACCACCACCGTCGGCATCGCGCTGGTGCTCGCCACGATCACCACTGCGCTCGGGTTCCTGACCAACGTCACCAACCCGGTCCCGGCGATCCGGGACTTCGGGATCCTGGCCGCCGTCGGCATCGTCGTGGCGTTCCTGCTCATGCTCACCTTCGTGCCGTCGGTCCGGCGCCTGCTGGACCGCCGCGCGGAACGACGCGATGACCTGCCCCGTGAAGCCCTGGCGTCCGGCAGCGAGAGCCGCCTGTCCAACGCGCTCGCGTCCCTGTCGATCCTCGCCGAGCGTGCGCCCGCCATCGTGCTCAGCCTCACGCTCGCGCTCGGTGGGCTCGGTGTCTACGGGCTGACGCAGCTCTCGACCGAGTTCTCGTTCGTGGACTTCGTCCCCGACGATTCACCGCTCCGGGACACGTTCCTCACCTTGGAGGAGGAGTTCGGCGGGGGCTTCGCGGAGCGCACCAGCGTCCTGATCCGCGGCGAGGTGGCCACGCCCGAGGTCCACAACGCCACCGTCGAGGCCACCCGCAACCTCGCCGACACCGAGGGTGTGACCACCTTCGCCGGCCAAGCCGCAGCCGAGTCGCCGATCGGGGCGATGATCCAGATCCTCATGGCGGCGAGCCCACAGGAGGTGCCGGGGTCGTCCGGAGGTCAGGGCGACGGTGGGGACCAAGCGACTCCGCCCGGTGCCGAGCCGGTCGTCTCCCCGGAGCAGGCGCAGCAGTTCCTCGGCTTCGCAACCCAGAACGGCTTGCAACCGCAGACGCTCACCTTCGCTGCCGATGGGGACGTCGCGGCGGTGTACGACCGGCTGCTCGAGCTGGTCCCCGACGTCGCGGCCGCCACGCTGGCCGAGGTCGACGGTGAGTACGTCGCGAGCCAGGTGATCGTCCAGACCCGGTCGGGCGAGGTCGGACCCATCGAGCTCGCCGAGGCGATCGAGGAGGACTTCGCTCCGGTGGAGGAGGCGGGCGCCGCCGTCGTGCCCACGTCCAACGAGATCGTCAGCGAGGTCATCGTCGGCGAGCTGCGTGACTCCCAGGTGTCGTCGATGGCGATCACGCTGGCTGCGGCGCTCGTGCTCCTGATGCTGACGTTCTGGATCGAGGAGCGGCGCCCCGAGCTCGGTGCCATCACGCTCGCTCCGGTCGCCCTCGTGGTGCTGTGGGTGTTCGGGACTATGGCAGCGACCGGCATCCCGTTCGGGCCGGTGACCGCGATGATCTCCGCCCTGGCCATCGGGATCGGTGTCCCGTACACGATCCACATCACCCACCGCTTCACCGAGGACCTGCACCACAAGGCGTCGCTCGAGGACGCACTGCGGTCGACGATGCGCCACACGGGCGGGGCGCTGGCCGGATCCGCGTTCACGACCATGGCCGGGTTCGCGATCCTCGTGACGTCGTCACTGCCCCCGTTCCGGCAGCTCGGTCTCGTGGTCGCCTACGCGATCGGCTACTCGCTGCTCGCCGCGGTGGTGGTCCTTCCCTCGATGCTGGCCCTGTGGGCCCGCTGGCGCCTCCGCCGGGGGCTGCTCACGGAGCAGGATCGGCCGGTGTGAACCCCGCCGCAGATCCCCGTCGCGTGGCCGGGGGTGGTCTCCGACGGCCCGGTCGGCCGGGCGTGCGGTTGGCGCCGGCGGGCCGGCGTGTGGAAGGCTCGTACCCGCCGGGACAGCCAGCGGCGCGCAGCGAGAGGCGAGGAGTTCCGTGTGAGCGACGAACAACCGACCGTGGACGGCATCGAGGTCGACCACGTGACCGCATGGTTCGAGGAGCACACCGACGCTGAGTCGCCACTCGAGTTCGAGATCATCGAAGGGGGCCGGTCCAACCTCACCTACCGCGTGACCGATGCCGGCGGCGCCCGCTGGGTGCTGCGTCGCCCCCCGCTCCACAGCGTGCTCGAGTCCGCTCACGACATGGGTCGTGAGCACCGCATCATCTCCGCGCTCGCCGACACCGAGGTGCCGGTGCCGAGGACCGTGGCGCTCGAGACCGATGACGAGGTCACCGGGGCAACGTTCTACGTGATGGAGTACGTGGACGGGCCGGTCATCCGTGACATCGATGCGGCCGAGGAACACCTCGACGAGGAGGGTCGCAGACACGCTGCCGAATCACTCGTGGACGTTCTCGTCGCGCTGCACGACGTCGACCCCGACGAGGTCGGCCTCGGGGACCTGGCGAAGAAGGAGGACTACATCGCGCGTCAGCTCCACCGCTGGCACGGCCAGCTCCAGAAAGGTCGTACCCGCGATCTCCCCCTGCTCGACGAGGTCCACGACCGGCTGGCTGCCGACATCCCCGAGCAGGGAAAGGCCGCCATCGTCCACGGTGACTACCGCCTGGACAACCTGATCGTGGACACGGACGGCGAGGTCCAAGCGGTGCTCGACTGGGAACTGTGCACCCTCGGAGACCCCATGGCGGACCTCGGGCTCCTCATGGTCTACTGGTCCGAGCCCGGCGACGAGACCATCCCGCTGCTGTCGGCACCGACGACGGTCGCGGGCTTCCCGTCCCGTCAGGAGGTCGCCGAACGGTATGCGGAGGCCTCGGGGCGCGACATCAGCGAGCTCGACTACTTCCGCGCGTTCGGCTACTGGAAGCTCGCTTGCATCCTCGAGGGCGTCTACGGGCGCTACCGATCGGGTGCCTACGGCGACGTGCCTGAGGAGGTCTGGGCGCCCTTCGGCCGCATCGTCGAGGAGCTGGCCGCCCGGGCTGATACTGCCGCCAGCGCTGTCGGGCGCTGAGCGGCCGTGGAAGAGGACCCGAAGGGCCTGCTGGTCGACTACGGCGGCGTCCTCACGCCGTCCGTGGGCCGGTCGTTCCGCGACTTCGAGGAGGCAAGCGGGCTCCCGAAGGGCACCGTGTTCACGGCGGTCCGCGCCGCGTACGAGCACGCCGAGGGCGACGATCCGATCTCGCGGGTCGAGCGAGGCGAGCTGGAGATCGACGACTTCAACGAACTGCTGGCTGAGGAGTTCGCCGCCCAAGGCCACGAAGTGGACCCCGACGGCCTGGCGCGGCGGATGTTCGCCGGCATGCGGCCCGATGGGCTCATGTGGGAGGTGGTGCGTGCCGCCCACGATGAAGGAGTGCGGACCGCGCTCGTGTCGAACAGCTGGGGTGTCGACGGCTACCCCCGGGACCGGCTCGAGGAGGTCTTCGATGCGGTGCTCGTGTCCGGGGAGGTTGGGATGCGCAAGCCGGATCCAGCCTTCTTCGAGCTCGCCACGGACACGATCGGGGTGCCGCCCGACCGCTGTGCCTTCGTCGACGATCTCGACCGCAACGTCGAGGCCGCCCGCGAGCTCGGCATGTTGGCGATCCACCACACCGACCCGCGGGAGACCGCCGCCGCCCTGTCAGACTTCCTGGGGTTGTCGGTCGAGCTCTGACTGCTCGCCCTCGTTCGTGGGCACGTCCGCGTCCAGCGCGATCGCCTCGGGTGTCCGTTCCTTGATGCGCCATCCGACGAGCGCGGCCGCGAGGACCACGAACCCCGCCACCCGGTACACCGCCGCGATCGAGGTCTGGTCCGCGAGCAGGGCGAGCAGCGGCGAGCCCAGGCCCTCGGCCGCGATCAGCACCGCGATCATGGTCCCGGTGATCTGCGCCATCCGCTCCTGCGGGGCGAGCTTGAGGAACGTCAGCTGTGGGCCCATGGTCCACGCGACACCCGACCCCACCAGGAAGTTGGCGAGCACGAACCAGGCGGCCGAGCGTCCCAACGCGGCGATCCCGAACGCCAGCGCCAGCCACGCCAGGTGTGTGAGCTGCACGGACGGCCTGCCCACGTGCCGGGTGCGGCCGAGCACCAGCATCGTCAGAGCCTGACCCGCTGGTGCAGCGGCGAACACGAGCGGGGTCCACGCACTGTCTCCCGCTACTCCGGCCGCCAGCGTCTCCGGCAGCGCCCCGACCAGGGCGGTGACGCCGACGAGAGGGGCCAGGAGGCGCAAGACCGGGTCTGACGCGATGTCGCGCCAGCCGGCGGTGATCGGGGGGCGTTCGCGGACGGTGGGTTCTGGCAGGGAGAGTCGGGCCAGGAGGATCGCGGCGAGCACGAAGCTGACCGAGTCGATCACGAGCGCGTTGCCGGCTCCGAGCGTGACGGCCAGCCCCGTGCCGGCGAGGTAGCCGATCACCTGGCTCGCCTGCTCCGTGGAGCCGATCAGCGCCAGCAGCGGCGGGCGATAGCGCTCGCCGATCCCTTCCGCGATCGCGCCGGACCGCACCGACACCATCGCGGCTCGCAAGGCGCCGAGGAGCGCCGCCGCCACGAAGACCGGGATGGCGCCGCCGAACACGACCGGGATCAGCACGAAAGCTGCGCCAGCGAGGTGGAGGAACAGCAAGGCCCGTCCGCGGGGGATCCGGTCTAGCACGCTCCCCGCGAGCGCTCCAGATAACAGTGCTGGGACCGCACCGACTGCGAACACCGCCGCCGAGCCGAGTACGAGCCCGGTCCGCTGGTAGGCGAGCATCAGCAGCGCGCCCTGCGCGACGTAGTCGCCGAGGAGCGAGACGCCGCTCGCGAGCCACAGCCGCAAGGCGATCGGATGACCGACGGTGAGCCGGTAGCCAGATCGTGCTGAGATGGCGCTCTCCTCGAGGGTCATCGGGCCCTCCCCACCCATCTGGCAGGGGGGTCGTCGGGGAGCGTAGGGAGAAGCCGGTACGGTTCCACGCATGGCTAACGACAACACCGAAGACCGACTTGCCCTCTTCATCGACCACGAGAACGTGGCGATCGGCGCCCGCGACATCGGGTTCCGCTTCGAGGTGGCGCCGCTTGCGGACGCCCTCGCGGAGCGGGGCCGGCTCGTGGTGCGCCGCGCATACGCGGACTGGAACCTGTTCAGTCAGGACCGCCGCGACATGGTCGACAACAACATCGAGCTGATCGAGATCCCCCAGCGATCCGACTCGGTGCGGAAGAACGCGGCTGACATCCAGATGGCGGTGGACGCGATGGAGCTCGCGCTGACGCGCGACTTCGTGTCCACGTTCGTCATCGTTTCGGGGGACAGCGACTTCACGCCGCTCGTGAGCAAGCTGCGCGAGCTCAACAAGCGCGTGATCGGGGTGGGGCTCAAGGGTTCGACGTCCTCGATGCTGCCGCCCTCGTGCGACGAGTTCATCTTCTACGACCGCCTGGAGGGGGTGCGCACCAGCGGAGGCAAGAAGAAGTCCAAGGGCGGCGGTGGCCGCGGCAAGAAGAAGTCCAAGGAGAGCAAGCAGGACAAGTCCAGCCAGAAGCAGGATCTCGACGCGGCCAAGCGGTTCGTCACCAAGACCCTCGCCGGGCTCCAGTCGAGCGCGGCGGGCGCGATCCAGGCTTCCAACCTCAAGCGGGCGCTCCTGCGGAAGGACCCGACCTTCTCGGAACAGGACTACGGCTTCCGCGGGTTCCGTGAGTTCCTCCGTCACCTCGAAAGCGACGGGTCGATCCGGCTGACCGAAGGCAGCGCCCCCGGAGACCCCGAGGTCGACTTCCCACAGAAGGGCCAGGACGAGGAGCAGGCCTTCAAGCTGCTGCGGGAAGTCGTGATCGAGCTCATGGACGAGCTCGGCGGCGACCCGCCCCTGTCCGGGCTCAAGGACCAGCTCCGCAAGCGTGAGCCGAACTTCAGCGAGAAGGATTTCGGCTACTCCGGCTTCCTCCAGTTCTGCAAGGCGGCGGTCACCAAGGACTTCGTCGAGATGGACTGGGAAGAGGAAGACGAGGAGTACTACCTCTACGTCGAGGAAGCCGACCAGGCCGCCTGACCGGTCCGGGTCGAGGTTCGATCGTGCTGCGGGGGAGCGGCGGATATCGCGCTGCATGACCAAGCGTTCGACGTGGGGTGCTGGTCGGCCCACGGCAGGGGAGCCGTTGTGCCCTTCCCTCTTCCGGTTCGACGACGGACACTCGGGTCGTCCGAGACGGAGTACACGATGGCCACGACCACCAGGTCGGCGGACCGGCGCTGGATCCCGGTCCAAGACGTGCTCGACGAGCTCGAGGAGTTCGAAACCGAACGGCTCGCAGGCATGTTGACGCGCTGGGTCGACGAACCTGCGTTCCTGCCGGTCACTCGTGGAGATGACGAGGAGCCGGTCGCGAACGGCTAGCGCGACTAGCGAAGGTCGAGCACCGCCGCGCCCGCGAACCGGTCGTGGGCGAGATCGGCCAGTGCCTGCGGCGCCTCTTCGAACGGATATGGCGTCGCGGTGACCTCGATCCCGATCCGCTCCGCGATCCGCAGGAACTCCTCACCGTCGGCCCGCGTGTTGGCCGTGACACTCCGCACTTGACGCTCCTGGAACAGATGTCGCTCGTAATCCAGTGACGGGATGTCGGTCAGGTGGATCCCGGCGATCGCGAGCGTTCCTCCCCGGTCCATCGCGGCGAGCGCGTCCGGCACGATGTCGCCGACCGGAGCGAAGAGGATGGCCGAATCGAGCGGTTCCGGCGGGCGCTCACCAGCACCGCCCGCCCAGGTCGCGCCGAGCTCGCGAGCGAGTTCCTGTCCTTCGTCGGAGCGTGTCACGACGTACAGCGCGGCTCCGGCGGCGATCGCCAGCTGGGCAGCCAGATGCGCCGAGCCACCGAAGCCGTAGATCCCGAGCTTCCCGCCTGGGGGAAGCTCCGACCGCTTCAGCGCGCGGTAGCCGATGATGCCGGCGCACAGGAGCGGTGCCGCGTGCAGGTCGTCGATCCCCGGGGGCAGCTCGTAGAGGTAAGCCTCCGGAACCACGATCGCCTCTGCGTAGCCGCCGTCGTGGGTCCAGCCCGTGAACTCGGGGTCGATGCAGAGGTTCTCGTCCCCCCGACGACAGAAGCGGCAGGTTCTGCACGTCGAACGGAGCCAGGGCACCCCCACTCGGGCTCCCAGCGCGAACCGTTCCGCCCCGTCCCCGCGGGCGACCACCTCGCCGACGACCTCGTGGCCGGGGATGACGCGATCGCGGCGGGGTGGCAGGTCACCCTCGACCACGTGCAGATCGGTGCGACACACCCCGCAGGTGCGGACCTCGAGCAGCACCTCGCCCGGCCCTGGGGCTGGGGTCTCCTCGTCGACGAGCTCGAGCGGTTCCTCGTCGATGGCTCGCGGCTCCTCGACGCGCCAACCGCGCATGTCGGCCCTCCCTGTGGCACGTGCGAAAGCCTAAGTCAGGGTTCCGGGCGACCGCAGCCGGTCTGGTCGCGGCCAGCATCCCGCTGCGTCGCACGCTACTGCTCGGGCTCGGAACCGCGGGGCTGTTCGTCTACGTCCCCCGGATCGTGTTCACCTGGTTCGGGGACACGCTGGGACCCCCGGTGGCGCTATTCGTGACCGGGGTGATCCTGATGTCGATCGCGCTCGCACTGACCCGGCTGCAACCCGGCCGCTGGAGCCGCGGTGGGCAGTCATGAAGGTCGACCGTCTCGCACTCGGGCTCGGTGGTGCAGCCGCCGTCACCGTCGGCACGGTGGTCGCGATCCTCGTGCTCGGCTACGTGCCGCTCGCCGAGTTCCCTCAGTTGTCGGAATCGCCAGCCGACATCCCTGGCACGATCGCGTTCTCGACGTTCGATCGTGACCGGTCGTGTGTCATGACGGTTCCGGCCTCTGGTGGGACACCCGCCGAGGTGTACTGCCGCCCCTGCGGCCCCAAGACCGGACATGACTACCTGCAGGGCGCCTGACCAGCCCAGCCGGCGCCGCGTCTCGGTGAAGAGCGCCGCCGCCTCGGAGCGCGTTTGGGGCTCACGCCATCCGGCCATCGACGAACCAGCTGATGTCGCTCCACGAGGAGGAACTCGCGTCCGTCATGGCCATCCTTGCGATGGCTGGGCAAACTTCGAGGGGTCACCAAACGCCTTCGACGAGCCATGTGGGAAGTCCTTCCTGAGCGCCGAGCCACTCAGTTGCGTGCCCTTCCCCATGTGGCCCGGACCCCGCACTGATGAAGGGACGTTCACCCGCGCCCCGCTCGCCGATGCGGCCGCGACGCGGCAGTTGAAGGCCGACTGACGGAAACCGTCGCATGCGACGGTTTCTGACATGAGAACGTCGCCATCGGCATCCGTAGCCGCCGTGTGATGACGGAGACCGTCATACCCGACGGTTTCTGTCAGGCAAGGCCGAACGGGACTTCTTGCATGCTCCAACGATCGCGGGCTAACGCCGGAACTGCCGTGTCGAAACGCGCTGGTCGAAGCGCGAAGTGCCGGGCTCACTGCCCTTCTCTCGCTCCGCGGCGGACCACCCCCATATTGCATCGTGATGCACGACATCATGATGCATGACGAGGAGGATGCGATGACCAAAGGATTCACCGTACGGCTCGACGACGAACAGGCCGAAGAGCTCGAGGCCGTGGCGAAGGTTGACGGGGTGTCGGTGGCCGAGGAGATCCGCCAGGCGATCTCTGCCCGCATCGACGAGCGCCGTAACGACGCCGAGTTCCGCAAGCGCCTCAAGCAATCGATCGAGGACAACAAGCGGATCCTGGAACGTCTGGCCCAGTAGGTGGACTGGCAGTACCTCGACCTGGCCGACTTCCTGATGATCGCCGAAGCCGTCCTGGACATCGACGCCCACAAGCTCGCCGGCGCCGCGCGGCTGGATCTGGCCGAGTCTGCGCTGCATGCCCCTGCTGCGGAGTTCGGGGGTGTGGAGTTCTACACCGACCTCGCCGCCAAGACCGCTGTGCTTGCCTCGCGGATCATCCGCAACCACCCACTGCCTGACGGCAACAAGCGGGTCGGCTATCTGTGCACGCTCGAGTTCGTCGCCCGCAACGGGGGAAGCTGGACCAACCCGGCCGACGACCCCGAGGGCGACGAGACCGTGGCGATCATAGAAGGCGTCGCAGCCGGCGAGGTCGACGAGGACCAACTACAGGACTGGATCGAACAGCCGCTCGCTTGAGCAGCCGCGACGACGCTTCCGCGGAAGCGCCCACTACGGCAGTACGTGCCGATGCAGAAACGGACCCCGCAGCGATGTAATGGCCGAACTACCGCAGTCGGTTATCGGCGTCGGTGGCGATCGTCACCCCTGGGCGACAACCAAGGTTTCGTGCTTGTCAGCAGACACCGGAGATTAGGAGCGGGAGGTGGGATCGCCGAATCGGCTCGAAGATCCGCCGCGTACTTCGCGTGCGAGAGCGCGATCGCGTGCTTCGTTGGCATCTCGCGCCCCGACACCAGGGCGGCCGCGATACCTGATCTCGTTCGACGACGGGTCGAGGGACCCGTCCTCGACGGGGACTTGCCTGCGGTGGACGAGGCTGCGCACGAGGTGGTCCAGGAAGCAAGGGACGCAGGTGTTTGGATCTACGGTGGTGGCGTCTAACGCGCATCCTGAGTCGGCGCCTCACCCCCGCGTGATCAGTTCCTCGAACCAGTCGGGCCGCTGGAGTAGCTCGTGGAACGCGAGGAGATCGTCGTAGGTGAACGGCGGGGCGTCTCCGTGGGACTCAGCACCTTGCAACGAGGGGTGGTGGCTGACGCGCGCCCCTCCAGCGATGAGGAACGTCGCGAGCTGAGAATCGACGTGGAACGAGGAACCCTCGTCGCAGGTCGGGCACGCGAACATCACCCGGGTCGTCCGCTCCTCCGAGCCGGGGAGCAGCACCATCGCTCCCGGGGCGACGTCGATGGACCGCTGACATGTCGGACACCAGGTTCGGATCAGCGGCATGACCGGTTCTCCTCACGTCTCTCGGAAGCGTGCAACAGCTCCTGTTGGGTCAACAGGGTCGAACGGCACTGTCGGAGAGGGCGATAGGCAGTCGGCGGCAGCGTCTGCGTGGGATCGCAGTTGTGTCAGGCGGCCTGCTCGGCCTGGCTGAACTCATCGAAGGCAGCCAGTGCCCGGGGAGCCCAGACCGAGGCGGGGCCGCCCGCCATCAAGAGTGCAACTGACAGCACCTCGACGACCTGCTCACGGGTCGCGCCCTTCTTGGCGGCCGCTTTGGCGTGATAGGCGACGCAGCCGTCGCAGTGGCCGGCGGTCGCGATCGCCAGCGCAACGAGTTCCTTGATCGCCCCGCTCACGACCCCATCACTGACCGCGGCCTGGTGGAGCTGGTGGAAGCCGGCCCAGGCGTCCGGAGCTGCGCGCCGGAAATCGCGTGTCGGCTGACGAAGCTCGTCCACGATCGCTTCGAACTGCATGTGTGTCCTCCGTGTGGTGACCTCGTAGGGAGCGTCTCGTCGGATCCCTCAGCCGGCTAGGGCAGGAGGACCTCAGTCCGGCGCGGGAAGTCCCGCCTGCTACTGCTTCTGTGGGACGACGTTCTGTCCGCCGTCAGCCGGCGGCGAACTCGATCGCCGGGTCGATCCGCGCGTCGACCGGCCCCACGATCGGCGCCACCGTGATGGTCGCGCCGTGGAGCAGATCGTGTGGGTCCAGACGCACGGACTCGCGTTGCAGCCCCGCTGCGAACGTGACCTTCGTGTGTCGGAAGACCTCGGGATCGATCAGCATCGGGAGATGCAGGAGCGAAGGCAGCGGCGGCACGGCACCGAGTTCGAACTCGGGGAGACGGGCGGCGATCTCTGCTTCGGTCGCCAGTCGCGCCCCGCGATCGCCGAGGAGCCGACGCACAAGGTGCAGATCCAGCCGGCGGTAGCTCGGGATGACGGCCAGCGCGTGTCCGGAGTCGGTGTCGAGCACCAGCACCTTGAGCACCTCCAGCGGGGAGACCCCGAGCACCTCGGCCTCTTGCTGGGCGGTGGTCGCCGGCGGATGGGGGAGTACCTCGAAGCGCACCCCACGTCGCTCGAGATGATCGACCACCAGTGTCATCGCTCCGCCTTCCCTCGTCTCTCCGACCGTCCCGCATGGGTGTCGTTCCCCCTAGGGCCGAAAGGCACGACCTCGGCGGGTCAGGGTCCCGTGGTTGGTGCCGGTCGCGGCGCTAGACCAGGCCGAGCTCGCGCCAGATCGACGTGACCACCGTGAGCAGCAACGCCAGGCCGAGCAGATCGAGGACTGCACCCGCGCGCAGGATCTCGGCGGGGCGGAAGAGACCTGTGGAGTACGCGAGCATCGTCGGTGGGGTCCCGATGATCAGCGCGAAGTCGATCGAGGAGGCGATCGCGACCACCACGACGAGGGTCGTGACGTCCACCCCCAGAAGGCCAGCCAGTGGGATGGCCAGCGGGATGAGGGTGACGGCCGACGCCGTGTTGGACGCCACCGTCGTGAGCAGCAGGGTGACGGCGGCCACGATCGCGACCGCGACGGGATCCGGGAGCCCCCCGAGACCTCCGAGCCGGCTGGCGATCCAGTCGGCAACGCCGGTCGTAGTGAGCGCGAGCCCGAGCGTGAGGCCGCCTCCGAAGGTGAGCAGCGCGGTCCAGTTGATGCGTGACAGATCGTCCTCCCGGACGTCGCGCGTCAACGCGAGCACCACCACGCCGCCGAGCGCCACCAACCCGGGGTGGATCCCGTGCCACGACTGCAGCAGCCACGTGGCCGCCACCGCCGCGAACACCGCCAGCACCCGCGCCCGGTCACGACCGAAGGCCTCGCCCGTCACGTGTGCTCGTGCAGCGTCGCGGAGCCCGTCGGCCGTCTCTGCCGGGACACGGACGCCGTATCGCCACCACAGGTAGACACCCAGGAACGGGAGGAAGACGGCCACCATCGGCAGGCCGTAGCCGAACCAGCCGGCGAACGTGATCTCCCGCACGGCGAAGGTGTCGAGGAACTCGATGGCGAGGAGGTTCGCCGGCGTTCCGATCGCGCTGCCGACCCCGCCGATCGTGGCGGCGTAGGCGGTGCCGAGGACCAGAACCTTGGTGAACCCCGGATGGCCGATGGGAGCGGCGACCGCCAGCGCGATCGGGATCAACACGGCGACCGCCGCCGTGTTGGACATCCACATCGACAGGAACGCTGCGGTCGCCATGAGCGCCACGAACAGCGAGGCAGGGCTGCGCCCGGCCAACCGGATCACCGTGGTGGCGACCCAGCGGTCGAGGTCGACCCGTCGCATCGCTTCGGCGAGCAGGAAACCCGCGAAGAACAGCGCGATGATCGGATGGAAGAAGGGCGACAGGGCTTCGACGGGACCGGCGACGCCCGAGACGGCCAGGACGACCGGGATCGCGATCGCGGTCGCGAACAGGGGGATCGCGACCGTGACCCAGAGCACCACGGCCGCGGCCAGCAGCCCGAGTGCCGTCGCAGCCTGGACCGGCGGATGCCGGGTGGCCACGAGCGCCTGTTGCTCGTCGTCCCAGGCCAGCAGGGGGATCGGCTCCGTCGTGCCATCCGGGAACGCCAGCGTGATCGTGGCTTCGTCCAGAGCGGGGCGGACGCGGGCGCCGTTGCGCTCGACCGTGAGCGTGCCTCGGATCGCCTCACCGGTCGGGATGCCGTCGGGGAACGACAGTGTCAGCGCGTCCGCCCCCGACCTGGCATCGACCCTGACCGGACCCTCGGTGCCGAGCTCCACGTCCGCGGACGCGACGCGTGTGCCGAGGTAGTCCACCTCGAGTGAGGCGGGACCCGCCGTCCACGCCCCGGGTGCCACCAGCATGGCCACCGCAGTTGCGAGGATGGCCGCCGCGAGCCCCCAACCGCGCCGTTCCGGCGAGCTCGAGTCGTCGATCGCGGCGGCATGGGTCGCTGTCCCGACCGGCTGCGCGTTCATCGGCGCAAGCGAACCATCAGCGGTGGATGGGAGGCAGGGTCGTCGGACCCCTGGTACGAGGCCGGTCGCCTCTGCCCTCCGGACGCTGTTCCGGCCAACCTGTCTCGTTGGCTCCCGATCTGGAGTCCCCCGCCCCTGGAGCGTGGAACCGTGACGCAGAGCCGTTCCGATCGCGACCAGACGGTCTGGACCGCCCATCCGATCCGCCGACGTCGCCACCCAGGACGGTGGCTCGCGGTCGGGGTGGCGTCGGCCGCCGTCCTGATACTTGGTCTCGCCGTCCAGACCGCCCCGGACCCCACGGCCACCCCGTCCCCGGGAGGGAGCCAGGAGCGGCGCTTGGCGACCGCTCCGGCGGACGCCTCGCCGCGCGAGCACGTTCCCCGTCCGCAGCCGGCTGTGACGGAACCCGTCGGGGAAGAGCCCTCGGTCGAAGCCAGCACCGCGCCCCCGTTGCGGGCCACCGCGGCCGCTCCTGCGGACCTGTGGATCGTCGGGGATTCGCTCACCGAGACCTTCGGTCCGGCTCTCGCGGAGGCTGCGCGGGCCACCGGCGTGCTGCTCCCTGATCACGAGCTCCGCTACTCGTCGGGGCTCACCCGCCCCGACTTCTACGACTGGCCCGCCCGGTTGGCGCGGCGCCTTGCTGAGGGAGAGCTCGACATCATCGTGTTCATGATCGGGGCGAACGATGCTCAGGCCATCGAGACCAGCGGGGGCTGGGTCGATTTCGGGTCGTCAGCCTGGATGGAGGAGTACCGGCGCCGTGTGAAACAGACGGCGGAGACACTGTCGGTGGGTGCTCGCACGGTCTACTGGGTCGGCCAGCCGATCGCGCGCCCGGCGACCTACAGCCAGCGGATGGGCATCCTCAACGACATCTATCGCAGTGTCGCGGAGTCCCACCCCGGGATCCGATACGTCTCGAGCTGGGAGCTGTTCGCGACCGAGGGAAGCAGCTACGCCGACCGGTTGGCAGACCGGTCCGGCACCGAGGTGCGGGTGCGGGCGGCCGACGGGATCCATCTGACCACCGCGGGTGGCGAGCGGCTTTCGGCTCACGTCATCCAGTCCATCGAGCAGGACTGGGTCCTCGGACGCTGACGCTCCAGGGTTTCTAGCGCCGGCTCAGGGGCGCCCGTTGGGAGCGACCACCTCGTCGACGAGGCCGTACTCCTTGGCGTCCTCCGCGGTCATCCAGTAGTCGCGATCGGTGTCCTTCGCGACCTGCTCGACATCCTTGCCGGTCTTCTCCGCGAGCACCTCGTTGATGCGCTTGCGCAGGAAGATGATGTTCTTGGCCTGGATCTCGATGTCGCGCGCGGTGCCGCGCGCCCCGCCCAGCGGCTGGTGGATCATGATGCGTGCGTTCTCGGTGGCCGAGCGCGTCCCGGTGCCGCTCGCGAGGATCACCGCGGCTGCGGAGGCCGCCATGCCGACACAGCGCGTGTTGACCTTCGACCCGAGCAGCTGGATCGTGTCGTAGATCGCGAACAGGCCGCTGATCACCCCACCGGGGGAGTTCACGTAGAGCGTGATGTCGTCTTGGCTGTCGGCGTCGAGTGCCAACAGCTGGGCCACGATCGTGTCGGCCACGTCGTCCTCGAGTGGTCCCTTGAGGAACAGGATGCGCTTGTCGAACAGCTTGTCGAACGCGCGCTGCTGGCCGCTGAGGAGGTCCTCGAGCTCCGCCACGGTCTCACCTCTCGTCGATGGGTGGTGCGACCGCGGATGGTACTGACCGGTCCGCAGGGCCACCCCGGACCTGAGCGACCTCGGCGCAGGCCGTCGCCACCGCGCGACCACTTACCCTCCGCGGGGATGAGTGTGCGACACCTCCACCGGATCGAGTGGCATCCCTCCCGTGGGGAGGTCGACCGGGGCCGCTGGCCCTTCGACATCCCCGCTGTCGGGCAGCTCATCGACGACGGCGGTTGGGACGTCCCGGCGGGGGTGACCTTCCTGGTGGGCGAGAACGGGTCGGGGAAGTCGACCCTGGTGGAGGCGTTCGCGGCGGTCTATCCGCGGCGGGGCGTCGAGAACCCCTTCGCCCCGTCCGCGGGCGCGCGGCCGCAGGAGGAGGACTCGCCACTCCGCTGGAACCTGCGTGCCGTCACCGATCCGATGGCGTCCCCAGCTGGGTTCTTCCTGCGCAGCGAGACCCTCCGCCAGCACCTGGTCGCCGCCGACCGGAGCCCGTCCGCGGGTCGGGTCTACGGCGAGGGGAAACTCGTGGCCCGGTCGCACGGCGAAGCGGTCCTGACCCTGCTCCGCACCCACTTCACCGAGCCCGGCGTCTACTTCCTCGACGAACCCGAGGCGGCACTGTCGTTCACGTCGACCCTGGGGCTCGTCGCGGTCCTCGACGACCTCGCTCAGGCCGGATGCCAGGTGATCGCCGCCACCCACTCGCCGCTCCTGACGGCGCTCCCGAGCGCGAGCCTGCTCGAGGTGGGGGAGTGGGGGATGCGTGAGACGAGCTGGGAGGAACTCGAGCTGGTGTCGTCCTGGCGGTGTTACCTGACCGATCCCCAGAGCTACCTGCGGCACTTGCTGCCGCAGCGCGGCTGACGGCTTCCGGTGGAGGTCAGAGCAGCTCGGGACGGTCCTTCTCCTCGGACATCCCGATCGGGCCGTCGGTGATGCCGTGCAGGAACTGCTGGACCGGCGCGTACCAGCTGTTGAACATGTCCTCGACCGTCCCGAACGCGACGAGGTTGCGACGGAACAGCAGCCCGACGTAGTCGGCCACCTGCTGGGCTGACGGGATGTGGTGGGTCACGATGAGGATCGTCGATCCGGCCTCGTCACGGATGTCGCGGGCGAGGTCGTTCAGGTAGGCCACGCGAACGGGGTCGAGACCGGAGTCGGGCTCGTCGAACAGCAGGATCTCGGGCTCCATCACGAGCGCGCGCGCAAGGCCGACGCGTTTGCGCATGCCACCCGAGATCTCGTCGGGCATCTTGTCCGACGCCCCCTCGAGCCCGACGAGCTCGAGTTTCTCCATGACGATGTCGCGGATCTCGCCCTCGGGCTTGTTGGTGTGTTCGCGGAGGGGGAACGCGGTGTTGTCGAAGACGTCCATCGACCCGAACAGCGCCCCGTCCTGGAAGAGCACACCGAACTTCTTGCGGACCTCGAGGAGTCGCTTGCGGCCCAGCGTCGGGATGTTGTCGTCCCCGACCCAGATCTCGCCTTCGTCGGGCTTCAGGAGTCCGATGACGTTGCGGAGGAAGACCGACTTCCCGGTTCCGGAGGGCCCGATCACCGTGGTGATCGACCCACGGGGGATGTCGATCGAGATGTCCTCGAGGACGGTGTTGTTGCCGAACGACTTCGTGATGTGGCGCACCGAGATGGCAGCGTCCTCCACCCGGGTGTTGCCCGGGTAGACGGGGTCGTCATGCTTGTCGTAGTCCTCGGGTGGCTGGTGGAGGCGCTTGCCGCCGAACCCGATGCCGGCCCCGTCGGGGTCGAAGTTGGAGACGTACTCAACAGCCATGGCGGTTCCTACCTCGAGGTGTTGACGAGCAGTAGATCGGTGGGGACACGATGTGTCACGCGGTTCGCGACGGAGCCGAGCAGCCGGGAGGGCCCGCTCATCCCCTTGTTGCCGATGACCAGCAGGTCGTAGTCGCCGGCGGCGTCGACCAGTGCATCGGAGACGGAGCCCGAGATGACGACCTCGTGGTCGAGTTCTGCGGCACCGTCGTAGGCCCGGGAGGCACGCTCCGCCACCTGCTGACCGCGGTCCTCGTCCTTGGCCACGATGAGGAACACGGGGGTCGCCCCGAGGGTCTGCGCCAGCGCGTGGCCGTGCTCGCACGCGACGGCGGCGGTCTCCGAGCCGTCCGTGGCGAGCGCCACGCGGTCCCACGATCGACCGTCCTCGCAGTCCCGGGTGGTCGAAACGAGGAGGAGATCCCTGGTCGAATGGTGTGTGAGCTGGTGGGGGACGTTGCCGACGAGCCGCTCCGAGCGACTGTCGAGCCCACGGGTCCCGACCACGAGAAGGCTCTCGGGGTGATCCTCGCCGACCTGGATGAGCGCGTCGGCCGCCCCGCCGATGGGCTGCGCCTGACGGACGTCCTCGAGCCCCGCCTGGCGTGCGACCGCGGCGGCCTCCGAGGTGGTCTCGGTCGCCCAGGTCGACTCGTGCCCGGCCGGCGAGCCGCCCGGCATCTGCGAGCGCTCGGAGGGCACCGGCTCGTCCGGCTGGTCCCGGTACCACGCGGTGGCGATGTGGAGCGGGGCGGAGAGGGCGCCGGCCACCGTCACCGCCGCGTGGACGGCACAGGTCGCACCTCCGGAGCCGTCGGTGCCGACGATCACGTGTCGATAGGAACTCACGATCCCTCCTCTGTGTCGCCGCCGTCCGGCCCCACGCCGCTGTCGTTGACGAGCTCGACCCGACTCACGAGCCAACCGTCGCCGCTGGGCTTGAGGGAGATACGGGCCGAGCGCACCATCGAGCTCGACTCGTCGCGGAGTCCCAGCTCGAGCCGCTGGATCACGACCGCGAACACCACCGCCTCGCGCTCGTCGATGGATTGCACGAACACGTCCTGGATCTCGCCGGTCGAGACCGCGCGGGATTGCTCGAGCTGTTGGCGCAGATCCCCACCGAAGAGCTGGTCGATCTCCTCGAGGAACTGCTCGCTGCCAGCGGCACGGAGCTCGTCGACCGTGTCGTCCAGTCCGTCGGTGGCGTCCCAGTTCGTCAGCGTCAGCACGAAGTCCGTGGCGGCGGCCTGGACCTCGGCCCTGGTGTCCTCGGCGCTCTTGAGGTCGAGCCACTGCCACGTGCTGAAGGCCGCGGCGGCGAGTCCCAGGACCGCGAGCACCCAGGGGGCGACCAACCAGAACCGCGACGGCGGCTGACGGGGCGCTTCCGCGGAATCGCCAGCATGACTCTCCGTCCGAGCATCGGGCTCGGTGTGGCGCTCGTCGTCATCGGTCGTCACGGTCATCGCTTCCTCCGCAGCCACCATGCCAGTCCCAGGACGAGGGGCGTCAGCGCCACCACGCCACCGCCGCCGGTCGCCGGGAGCGGCTGGGCAGCCTGGTCATCGTCCCCGTCGTCGGCCCCGGCCTGGCTGCCGCCCTCGACGAGCGGGGCGAAATCGATCCCTGGCGAGGTCGGGGCGGGCGGCTGATGGTCGGGCTGGCGGACGGCGTTGACCCCGACCCCCCACTCGTTGGTGACGCAGGCGGCACCGGGCTTGGTCGCGGGTGTCGGAACCCGCTCCTCGTACGCCTCGCCCATCGTCTCCTGGGGCGGCAGCATCAGCACCCGGATCCAGTCCGCGCCCGTTCCCATGCCGTCGCCGTGGATTGACAGGTCGGGCTGCGAGATGATGGCGTAGCCCTCCTGGAAGAAGAAGCGGTGCTTCTCGAGTGCCATCTCCGCTTCGTCCAGCTTGGTCTCGTAGAACCGGGCAGGCGCACCGGTCGCCGTCGTCGGACCGAGCAGCATCTCGTTGACGTCGGTGAAGTCGGCCATCAGGCAGTGGAAGTTCGACTGGTCATCATCGATGAACGCGTCGAACTCGCGCAGGAAGGTTGTGCCGGTGTCGAGCAGCGTCTCCATCGTCGGGCGTTGCTCGGCCAGCTCCTCGGTGAGGTCAGCGGCGTTCGTGAAGCTCTCGGCGAGAGCCTGGCGGTGGTCGCGCAGCTCGGTGAGGATCGCGTCGGACGACTCGATGACGCGCTCGAAGTCGGGGATACCCGCCACGAGCGTGCGGTTGAGGTCGAGGCTGTCACGGTTGAGGTCCTTGAGGAGCTGGCCCCGCCCGCGGAGAGCGTCCCCGAGCTCGGCGAACACCGTCGTGACGTCCTCGAGCTCCATCGCACGGAACAGATCGACCGTCTCCTCGAGGAGGAACGGCACCTCGGCCGGGGTGATGGCCTCGGCGGGCACGATGCGCGCCCCCTTCTCCGCCGGTGTCCACTCCTCGTCGAGCGGCTCGAAGTTCACCGACTGCTCGCCGATGGGGGAGCGCCGCAGCACGCGCACGCGGGCGTTCTCGGGCACCGGGAAGCGATCGTTGATCGCCAGGACGATGTCGACGCCGTCATCGGTCAGCTCGACGTCTTCGACGATGCCGACCGCGCGGCCCATGACCGTGACCTCCTGGCCGGGCAGGACCCCGCCGGCCTCGGGCATCGGCACCGTGATGGGGTACTTGTCGTCGAAGACGACGCCTGAGGCGAAGGTCAGGAACGCACCCAGCACGACGACGACGCTGAAGATCAGCACCCAGACGGCGTTGGCGGCGATGCGAGCGGACAGACGTCCCATCAGCCACCCTCCCGTTCGTCACGGGACTCGCCGGGGCAGTTGGCGTGGTCCTCCCAGCATTCGGGCAGGAAGGGGTGGTACCCGGGGTTGTCGGTGGGCTCGCCGGGGTTGTCCGGCGTGCAGTCCTCGGACGGGTCGTTCTGGTCGTCGTTCTCGCCACAGAGGATGAAGTCGAGCCAGACCTGACCTTCGAAGTCAACGACACCGTTCGGCACGTGCTCGTTGTGCCGCGGGATCCAGGTGAGGAAATTCTGCAGCGCCCCGTCGATGCGGACGAGTTGCTGGAGCAGGATCCGGAGGCGCCGGGTGTTGCCGTCGATCTCCTCCCGATGGTTCGCGAGGATCCGTTCCCCGACGACCGCGAGCCGGGTCAGATCGTCGAGGGCATCGAGGAGGCGGTCGTCCTCTTCCTCGAGTGCCTGGGAGAACCGTGCCAGCTCGGCGAAGGCATCGGCGTTGTCCTGAGCGTTGTCGGCGAGTACGTCGGTGTAGCCGTCGAGTTCCTCGATCAGGCGGACCAGATCGTCCTTCCCGCCCTCGTAGCGGCCGACGAACACCTCGAGGTCGGTCACGAACTGTGACAGCAGACTGCCGCGCCCACCGAACGCCACGGCGCCGGTCTGGACGGCTGCGCCGAGGCGGTCAGCGGCGACGAACGCGAGCAGGTCGTTGCCGGAGCGGACCAGGTCCTCGAAGTCGGTCAGGATCGATGTGTCGGTGATCAGCTGGCCGTCCTCGAGCGACCCACCCTCACCGGCGGGGCGCAGGTCGATGTAGCGCTCCCCGAGCATGGAGGTCTTGGCGAGTACCGCCTCGGTCTCGTGCGGCAGGCCTGTGCCGTCCTGGACCTCCATCGTGACCAGCGCCTGCAGGTCGTCGGTCAGCTCGATGTCGGTGACGATGCCGATGGGGACGTCCCCAGCACGGACGTGCGCCTTGGGCACCAGATCGATGACGTCGTCGAAGGTCGCCTGGATCGTGAGCTCACCGCCCTCCTGGGAGCACGCCCCGGCCAGCAGTGCCAGGAGGGCGACCCAGGTGACGGCTGAGCGGAGAAGACGGCGGAGTCGGTGCGTCATCGCACACCCCCCGAACCCGAGGTGGCGTTCTCGTCGTAGATCCGTGACGCCGAGTCGTGGATGTCACCGGCTGACGACAGGTCCTCGGAGTCGTCGCTGAGGATCCCGTCACGGAACTCCTCGGACGCCTCGGCCACGTTCCTGATCGCCTCGGCCATGGTGGTGACGTCGTCGGGGCATTCCATGAGCTCGGGGATGCAGACCTCGCCGCTGACGAGTCCCTCGAAGTCGATCGAGTCGCACGTCTCCTGTGGGATGTCGGGGTCTCTGGTGCACAGCCCCTCGAGGCGGTCGGCGAGGTCCTCCGCGATGAACCCGAACAAGGCGTCGGCGTTCTTGTGGTCGAGCAACGGCAGCCAGTTGCGGTCGCGGTTGATCACGCGCTCGGCGTGGCGGAACAGCTCGGCGCTCCCGAGCACCAGCAGCGAGAGCTGGTCGAGGTTGCGCTGTGCCGTCCGGCCGACGCGGGTGAGCGTCGCGATGTCCTGTTCGAGGTTGGTTCGATGGGTGGTCAGGAGACCCCCGACCTGTCGGGTCAGCCGAACGAGCCCCTCGAGGGCGGCGTCGATCTGCTGACGGTCGTCGGCCAGGCTGCCGGTGACCGTGTTCCAGTCTTCGATGATCTCACCGATGGCCTCGTCGCGCGTCGCGAGCGTCTCGTTCAGATCGGCGAGGCGACCGGCGAGGGCCACGAGCTCCTCATCGCTCTGCTGGAGTGCCTGGATCGCGCCATGGGCGTTGTCGAGCGTCTCGCCGACAGTGGCGCCTTGGCCCTCGAGGACCTCCGCGAGGTTCGCGAAGAACCGTCCCACCGCCTCCTCGTCGAGCGCCCCGACGAAGTCGTTGAGACCCTCGAGCACCTCGTCGAACTCGAAGGGCACCTCGGTCTGCGCGAGTGGGATCAGCGAGCCGGCCTCCATCGTCGGCCCGCCGGTGTAGGGCGGGGTGAGCTGGATGTAGCGCTCGCCGAGCAGCGCCTCGGGGACGATGATGGCACTGGCGTCCGCGGGGATCTCGACGCCCTCGTCGATCAGCATGACCGCGGTGACGGCACGCTTGTCGGGGGAGAGCTCGAGCTCGCTGATCTTGCCGACGTCCACTCCGAGGACCCGCACCGGGGAGCCGGGGAAGATGTTGAAGGTGCGGTCGAACTCGGCTCGCACCTCGTAGGTGCCGTCGCCGACGAAGGGCAGCGCGGAGCAGGCGCTGCCGGCCAGCGACAACGCCAGCAGGAGCGCGATGAGCGGGAGGCGGCGGGTCACGACGCACCCCCGTGGATGTGCGTGGAGAAGAACGCGTCGACGGGGGAGTAGGTCACGGTGGTGACGCTGGCGGCGCTCGCCTCTTCACTCGGCGGATCGCCTTCGTTGTTGCCTTCGCACTTGGAGCTCGGACCGATGAGTTCGGTGAAGAGCTGGTCGAGGGAGCCGTCACAGGCCAGCAGCGCCTCGATCCCGGCCGCCCCGAGGTCGGTCACGAAGACGTTGCCCCAGTGCGGCTGGTCCTCCTGCGCCTCGCCGCAGCAGTACCCGATCGAGGAGAAGCCCCGGACGGACACGCCGGCGTACGCGAGGATGTGGGCCAGGTCGACCTGGTGTGCGTCGACGATCTCGAGCGACTCGTGGAGCTCGAACAGCGACCGGTCGAGCTGGGTGCGGTTCTCCTCGACGAGGTCCGCGGTCAGGTTGGTCGCGCGGGCGGTCTCGGTGAGGAGCTCCGTGATGTCGCTGCGACGCCGGACGAGGACGTCGAGGGTGGAGCCGAAGTTGTCGATGATGCGGACGAGCTCCTGATCCTGGTCGGCGGCCGCGTCGATGAACGTCTCGGCTTCCTTCAGCACCGTCTCGAGCTCGTCCTTGTTCTCGTCCAGGACCTGCGACAGACGGCTGATGCCGTCGAGGAGATCGGCGACCTCCTCCCGTTGGCCTTCGGTGATGTCGGCCAGGGAGTTGGCGATGTCGCTCATCGCGTTGGCGTCGACCTCGCCGAGGAGCCGTGCCGATTCGTCCCCGAGCTCCGGGAGGTCGATGGGGGTGCTCGTCCGCTCCACGGGGATCACGTCCCCCTTCTCGAAGAAGGTGTTCGAGACTCCCGGCTGGATGCGGATGGCGCGTTTGCCCAGCGTGTTCTGGAGGATGATCGAGGCCGTCGAGTCGTCGGGGATCCCGGGGGCCGTGAGCGTGAAGGTGGCCCGCACCTTGTCGCCGTCGATCTCGACGGACTGAACCTCACCGCTGCGGACACCGGCGACGAACACGAAGCTCCGGGGTGCGAGTCCCGCGGCGTCGGTGAAGACCGCCTCGAGCTCGGTGCCACGGGTGATGAGTCCGCCCGAGAGCACGACCGCGAAGAACGTGCCGGCGACGAGCACCGCGGCAGCGATCGCACCGATGACGGCCTGGTTGCGTTCGAGGAGCATCAGCCGCCACCTCCCAACGAAGAGAGGAAGAAGGCACTCAGGGCCGCGGCGCTCGCCTCGGAGTCGTCGAAGTGCTCGACGTCCTCCTCACGTGGCAGTTCTGCACCCTTCTTGGAGGTGAAGGTCCGGTAGTCGCTGCTGCCACCGACCGCGTTGACGTTGAACCACTGTCCTGTGCTCGAGATCAGGTGGTAGCCGACGATCCCCCGCCCCGAGAACTGGACGACGTCCTCGAGGTTGTCGTGGTTGACGGACAGGACGGTGGTGACGGCGTCGAGCGCGTCGATGGCAGCGTCGAGCTCCTCGTCGTTGCGGTCGACCATGCGACGCAACTCTTCCTGGGCGGACGCGAGCTGCACGATGGCGCGCTCGAGCGTGTCGTTCCTCGCGGCGACGGTCTCCGAGACGTCTGCGAAGCTGCCGAGGAAGTCGCGGAACTCCTGCTGCCGTTCCGCGTACGCCTCGAGGATCGTGGCCGAGTTCCGGAGGAGGCGTTCGATCTCCTCCTCTTGATCGGCGATCGTCTGCGTGAGTGACGCCCCTTCGGAGATGAGCTCCCGGATGCGCTGCTCGTTCCCGACCAGGGCTTCTTGGAAGGCTTGGAGCACCTGGTTCTGCAGATCGGGCGCCAGCGCGTTGAGGACCGGCACCATCCGTTGCAGCAGGACGCCGAGGTCGGCCGGTGACTGGGTCTGTTCGATCGGGAACGCGTAGCCAGGGTCTGCCTCCGGCCCGTCACCGGGCTGGAGGTACAGGAACCGCAGACCGAACACGTCCCGCCAGCGGACGGTGACGATCGTGTCCTCGGTCAGCGGCAGCTCGTCGTCGACCTGGAACTCGACGCGTGCGGTCCCGCCCGGGACGACCTCGATGCCGGTGACCTTGCCGACGGTGACCCCGGACACCTTCACGGCGTCGTTGACGATGAGGCCGGTCACGTCCGCGAGCTCGGCCGCGTAGGAGGTGCGATCGGCGAACGGGCTGATGTTGCCGATGGTTCCGACGATCCACGCGGCGAAGCCGAGACACACGAACGTGAACGCGACGAAGTAGAGAAGGGGGTGCTTGTCACCCATCGGAGCCCCCTTCCGTGCACGCCGGGGCTTCCGGGAAGGCCCGGCAGATGGATTCGACGCTCCGCTCGATGCCCTGCTCGCTCAGGAGGATGATGAAGCCGCCCCACTCCGTGCCGTCGGTGAGGTTGCCGCCGTGCTTGCCGAGACGCTTGGTGTACTCGTAGATCCCCTCGACGAGGCTCCCGATCGCGTCGGGGTGGCGGTCGATGAGCACGCCGACGGCGTCTGAGGTCACTTGGAAGGCCGAGATCGTGTCCTCTTCGACCTCGAGGAACCGCGCGAAGCCCGTGGCGAACTCCGAGAGCGCCTCGAGGTTGGTGCGGACCCGTGCCTGGTTGTCCGGCAGGAACCCGGCCGCCCGCGGGATCGCATCGTTCAGGCGGTTGAAGTCCTCGGCGGTGGTCTCGAGCGCGGCAGCGATGTCGGCGAAGTTGCGCAGGTTCTCGAGCTGCTGGTCGGCGGTCCGGCCACCGAAGTTCGCGAGCCGCTGGGACAGCTCGATGTTCTCAGCGATGCGCTCGCCCTCGCCCTGCTGCTCGCCGAAGGCGTCCACGATCGCGCCCAGGTCCTCGCCCCGGATGGCGTCGAAGAACGGCGCCATCTCGTTCAGCACCTCCTGTAGCTCCGTCGGTTCCCGAGCGGCGACGATCGTGTCGCCTTCCTGGAGGTACGGCGCGGAGCCGTAGGCGTCGTCGGGGAAGCCGATCTCGATCTGCTTCTCGCCGAGCAGGGTCTTGGCGGTCACGACCAGTTCGAGCTGGTCGGGTGGGGGGAGCTGCACACCTGGGTCGAATCGCAGCGTTGCGATCGCGGTCGCATCCTCGTACCGGAGGCTCTCGACCTGGCCGACGTTGACGCCGCGAACCTTGATGTCGGAGTTCTGGCCGAGCCCGGAACCGGCGTCGCCGAGCACGGCCGTGACGGTGTACGAGCCCGCCGGCGGGCTGTAGCGCCAGTCGAGCCCGACCTTGCCGAGCGCGATCAGCATCACGACCGCGGCGGTGCCGAGGATGCGACGGACGACGATGTTGTCGAGCATCAGCCAGCGATCTTGATCGTCTCGCCGCCTGCGCCCCAGAAGACCAGGGACAGGATCATGTTGAGCACGACCACCACCGTGATGCTCGCCCGGATGGCGCGGCCGACGGCGACCCCGACCCCGGCGGGACCGCCACTGGCGTAGAAGCCGTAGTAGGTGTGGATCAGCACCACGACGACCGTGAAGATGATGGCTTTCAGCACGCTGTAGACGATGTCGATGAAGGGGAGGAAGAGCTCGAGCCGTGTGTCGTAGGCGCCGGGGGAGACGGTGAAGAACCCGGTCACGATCAGCCGCGTGGCAACGAAGGCTGCGAACAGCGACAGCAGGTACAGCGGGATGGCGGGGATGAGTGCGGCCCAGATCCGGGTCGAAACGAGGTAGGGGATCGGGCGGACGCCGATGACCTCGAGCGCGTCGACCTCCTCGCTGATGCGCTGCGCGCCGAGCTCGGCGGTGAACCCCGCCCCGATCTTCGCGGCCAGCGCGATCCCGGCGATCAGTGGGGTGATCTCTCGCACGTTGGCCCACGAGGACACGAGGCCGACGTAGGCCTGCGCCCCGATCTGCTCGAGCCCCGCGTAGCCCTCGAGTCCCACCTGTGTGCCCGTGAAGAACGCGAGGCTCGCGATGACGAAGATCATCCCGCCACCGACGATCCAGGAACCGGCACCGACGACGACGTCGGAGATCTGCGGGAGGATGACCGAGCGCCACCACTTGAGGCAGTAGGGCATCGCCCCGAGCGACTCGCCCCAGAACTTCATCTGGTCGGCGAACTCCTCGAAGACCGAGAGCGGCCGCGACGCTGCCCGCAGGGCGCGGGTGCCTGCGGACGGCTGGGCGGGGGTGTCGACGGTGCTCATCCGGGCCTCAGGTCTTCGGAGGGACGAGGTTGAAGTACAGGGCGGTCAGGATGAAGTTCACGAAGAACAGGATGATGAAGGTGAGCACGACCGCCCGGTTCACGGCATCCCCCACGGCTTTCGGTCCGCCGCGCGCGTTGTAGCCGTAGTGGCAGGAGATGGCGGCGGCGATGTAGCCGAACAGCGCCGCCTTGACGAGCGCGGACCAGAAGTCGGGGAGCTGCGCGAGCTCGGTGAACGACGCGAAGTAGGCGCCGGTCGTTCCCCCCTGGACCGGGACCGCCATCACCCAGCCGCCGAGGATGCCGGCCGCGGAGACGACGCCGTCGAGCAGGACCGCCACCACCGTGGCGGCGGCGAGGCGGGGCAGCACGAGCCGGTGGATGGGATCGACGCCCATGACCTCCATCGCGTCGAGCTCGCTGCGGATGCGCCGCGACCCGAGGTCGGCGGTCATGGCCGAGCCCCCAGCCCCGGCGATCAGCAGTGCGGTCGCGACGGGAGCGGCCTCACGGACGACGGCGAGCACCATGGCGGCGCCGATGTGGCTCTCGGCGCCGATCTGCTCGGCGAGCGAACCCACGTGCAGGGCGATGATGACACCGAAGGGGATCGAGATGAGGACGACCGGCAGCATCGTCACCTTGGCGATGAACCAGCACTGCTCGATGAACTCGCGGAAGGGGAAGCCGCGCCGGATCGACAGGGCGCCGTCGATGCCCATGGAGGTGACACCACCCAACTGGGCGACGCCGTCCTTGACGCTCGGCACGGTCGGCTCCTGGCTCCCGGTGGCTGGTCGTTCGACTGCTGCGAGCCCCCCTGGGGTGGTGTTCGGCCGGGCACTGCCCGGAGTACGCCGACGCAGCGGCCACGGAGGGGTTCGGCAGCCTAGTCCCGTTCTCCAATCGTCCGGATGGACCTTGGCTTGAGGACTTCGCCCAAGACTTCGACGTGCGGCCGCCGTTCTCCTACCTCCTCCACGTCCGTTCGGACGGGACAGCGACCCGGGCGACGACGCCGAGCGGAGATGATCCGGACTCGGGCCTTGACCCTCAGGCCCACGGTCGGCACGCTACACCGCGCACAGGGTGCGGAGGTCGCACGCCGCGCGCGTGGCCGTGGTGAGGCGCTGTGACACCCCCATCGTCCACCATGCACCGCCCACCCATCCGCGAAGACACGAGACCAGGGGCGCTCCTTTGGCCGACGAAGGCAAGGGCACGAGCAGCAAGAAGGGCACGAGCAGCAAGAAGGACACGGGCAGCAAGAAGAAGAAGAAGCGGTCCACAGGGTCTCGCACCCTGGCGCGCGGGCTGTCGCTGCTCCAGGCCCTCGGCGACGCGCAAGAGGGGGAGACCGTCTCGGGCCTGTCGGAGGCGACCGATCTCGACCGCGCGGTCCTCTACCGGTTGCTCGACACGCTGACCGACGAGGGGTTCGTCACCCGCGATCCCGAGACCCGCAAGTACCGGCTCGGCCTGTCGATGCTCGAACTCGGGGTCCGGGCCGCCCAGGGTCTCGAGGTGCGGCGGCTGGCGGGTCCGGCGCTGCGGTCGCTGTCCGAGGACACCAACGAGACCGCGTGCCTCGCCGTCCGCGATCGCGACGATCTCGTGGTCGTCGAGGTGATCGAGCCCGGCGACCGCTTCGTGCAGGTCAACTACCGGGTCGGGTTCCGCCATCCGCTCGGGGTCGCGGCTCACGGCCAAGCCCTGCTGGCCTTCCTGCCCGAGGGGGCCCAGGACAGCGAGCTCCAACCCGTTCGGCAGCGGGGCGTCGCCTACACGCGGGACGAGCTCGAGCAGGGTGCGTCAGGTGTGGCCGCTCCGGTGTTCGATCACACCGGCCGGGCGGTGGCGGCGGTCGGCATCGTCGCCCCGACTGCACGCCTCCCCGACCCCGAGAACGTGGCGCTCCGCGTGCTTCGTGGAGCCCGCGAGATCTCCGAACGCCTCGGCTGGCGCCCCCGCACGCGGGCCCAACAACAGGCGTAGGGCCCGATCCGCGCCGGGCCGGGAAGCGGTTAGTAGAGGAACATCGGCTTGCCGGCCACCTGCCGGACCTTCGGGCGGTAGGCATCGACGTCGTAGAGCGCGTCGACGTCGACCCGCTTGACACCTTCCCGCGTCACGCTGATCGGGACGTTGGTGTAGGTGCCGTTGCGCAGCGCGACCATGCGGCCCTGCGACCCTTCGAGTGCGAGGTCGGTGGCCATGACCGCGTAGTTCGTTGCGACCATGAGGTCCAGCGAGTCGGGGCTACCTGAACGCATCAGGTACCCGAGCGTCTGCTCGACGGTCTTGACACCCGTGAGCTCCTTGAGGTGCTCACCGAGCTGGCGGCCGATGCCGCCGAGCTTGCGGTGGCCGTAGGCGTCGGCATCACCGCGCACATGCAGTTCGCCCCCCTCGAGCACGGCCCCCTCGGAGACGGTGACCATCGCGTAGTTGGACGGATTGCGCCGGCGGTCCTCCATCAGGAGTGCCGCCAGACGATCGACGTCGCACGGCACTTCCGAGATCACCGCGCGGTCCACCCCGGAGAGGTACGCCGAGATGAGGGAGGTCTCCCCGCTGTAGCGACCGAACAGCTCGACCACCGCGATGCGCTCGTGCGAGCCGGTCGAGGTCCGTAGTTGGTGGATGAACTGGACGCTACGGGTGACGGCGGTGGAGAACCCGATGCAGTAGTCGGTGCCGTGCACGTCGTTGTCCATCGTCTTCGGGATCGCCACGACCGGCATCCCTTCGTCGTGGAGACGGAGCCCGTAGCTCAGGGTGTCGTCGCCGCCGATGGGTACCAAGACGTCGATCTCGAGATGGTCGAGGACCCGCAGGGCGTAGTCGGTGAGGTCGATCCCTTCAGCCTCCTCGTCGCGGATCCGGCCGTCGCTCGCCGAGAGGTGGGCCGGCAGGTCGTCGTGGCGGACCCGGCTCGGGTTCGTGCGCGACGTGTGGAGGACCGTCCCACCACTGCGGTCGATCGTGCGGACGTTCGAGGGGTCGAGCGGCTGGACGAGCTGGGCGCGTGACCGGACCGGGTCGTCGAGGTCGTACTCCACGAGTGCCGCCCAGCCGCGGCGGAGCCCGACGACCTCGTGCCCGTTGCCGACCGCACGCTCGACGATCGCCTTGATGCACGAGTTGAGGCCGGGGACGTCGCCTCCACCGGTCAGGATCCCGATGCGCATGTTCACCTCCGGGTCGTGTCACTGACCGTACTCGCCCCGGTGACCGGACGGATGTCGTGCCGCGCCAGGCCCCACTAGCCTGCGGGCCGAACAGGGGGATCCTGGTGAGCGAAGAGCGCGCTCTCGCGACCGTCGAGCTGCTCGGTGCTCTGGCGTACGGCCAGCTCCGGGCGTTCGAAACCACCGTTCGTGCGGTCACCTGTGCCCCTGATGCGAGACGCATGGATCGCGTGGCGGAGTTCTCGATCCACGAGCATGCGTCGTACCGCGTGCTGCGTGACCATCTGGTGTCGCTGACCGATCTCGGCGGCGCGGTGATGGATCGTCAGAAGCCGTTGTTCGATGCCTTCTTCGACCACGCCCCGATCGACGACTGGGTGGGGGCGTGCACCTTCTTCGCCGTCGGTCTCCCGATGGCTGCGGACTTCGCCCGCGAGCTCGCACCGGCGCTGGAACCCGAGACCGCGATGATCGTGGTCGGGGCGCTGGCCGACCGCGGCCCGTTCGAGGAGTTCGCGCGCGAGGAGCTGCGCGAGCACCTGGCGGCAGAGGACGAGCGCGAGCAGATCAAGCACGCGGTGGGGGAGTTGCTCGGTCGGGCGCTGACCGGGTTCCAGGCCGGGATCGGCGACACCGATGCCCTCGGCGTTCTCCTCCAGGAGGCAGAGGATGCCCCGGACACGTCCGGCGACGAACTCGTCAAACGGATGGCGATGAAGGTCCTCGAGAACCATCGCCGCCGCATGCACGAGCTGGGTCTCGAGGACCTGGTGGAGTGAGCCGAGGGGGCCCCTCTTCCCAGTCGGGGCGTCAGGTGGCGGGGTGGATCCGTTCGAGGTGGACGGCGTTCCAGGCCTCGTCGCTCGTGGGATGATCCTCGCGCCAGTGGCCTCCGCGGCTCTCGGTACGCAGGAGGGCGGAGGTCGCGATGAGCCGCGCGGTCACCACTGCCAGAGACAGCTCGAGATGTTCGGGGGCGGCCGCAGCCCCGCCGAGCCCGGCGGCGAGCGCGCCCAGGTCGGTGATCGTCCGTTCGAGCCTCGTCGCGTCCCGAACCGGGCCGGCGCCGTTCCACATGGTGGTGCGGAGCCGCTGCCGGAGGCCGGACGTGTCCACCGAGGAAGACGGGAGGTCCGGGGTTCGGGGTGCCGTGGCGGGTGGCTCCGGGAGATCTGAAGCGATGGCGGCGGCGGCCCGCGCCCCGAACACCAGCGCTTCGCTGAGCGAGTTGCCGGCCATGCGGTTGGCGCCGTGGATGCCGGTCGAGGCCACCTCGCCCGCGGCGTACAGCCCGGTGACCGAGGTGCGCGCCTGGAGGTCGGTGCGTACCCCGCCGACCATGTAGTGCGCAGCGGGCGTGACGGGGACGCGCTCGGTGGCGAGGTCGAAGCCGTGTTCCGCCACGCCGTCGAGGACCGTCGGGAACTCCTCCCGGAGCCGTTCCTCACCGAGGTGGGTGGCGTCGAGGTAGCCGGTCCCGGCACCGAGCAGCGCCTTCGACACCACGTGGCGGGGCGCGAGCTCCGCGTCCGGGTGGACCGTGAGCATGAAGCGCTCGCCGGCGTCGTCGTGCAGCGTCGCCCCGGCGCCGCGGAGCGCCTCGGTCAACAGGAAGCGCCACGCGCCCGACACCGCGAGTCCCGTGGGGTGGAACTGGACGAACTCGAGGTCACGGACCGCTGCCCCCGCCAGCCACGCGAGCGCCACACCGTCACCCGTCGCGTGATCGGGGTTCGTGGTGGCGGCGAAGAGGCCACCGCAGCCCCCGGTCGCGAGCAGTACGGCCCGAGCCTCGAGGAGGGCGGGCCGTCCGTCCGCGCCGAGAACCCACACGCCCGTCACACGGTCGCCGACTCGGGCGAGTTCGAACGCCGTGCCGGCCAGACGGGTCACGCGGGGCGCCGCCGCGTTCCGGAGCACGCGGACCATCTCGGCGCCCGTGGCGTCGGCACGGTGGATCGAGCGAGCCACGCGCTGGCCACCTTCCCGGGCCAGGTGGAGCTGGCCGTCCACAGTGTCGAACCGGGCCCCGAGTTCGATCAGGTCCCGGACCTGTGTGGGTGCCTCGTTCGTGAGCACTGCGACGGCCGACGCGTCGGTCAGGCCGTCGCTCGCCGCGATCGTGTCGGCGGCGTGGAGCTCCGGGGAGTCGTCCTCGCCCATGGCCGCGGCCATGCCGCCCTGGGCCCACGGGGAGGACCCCGAACTGCTACCGGAGCCCTTGTCCACGATCACGGCGTCGAGGTCGCGAGCCAGCTTGACGGCCGTGAACAGGCCCGCCACGCCGGCGCCGATCACGGCGACGTCCGTGCGGTAGTGGCCGGGCGCGATGGGTTGGGCGGGATCGGGTCGTCGCACGGGTCGGATCGTGGTCAGGCGGCGCTGCTGTCGTCCTCGGCGCCAGCTTCTTGCGCTCGACGCGTCAGGAGCGAGTGGACGGTCAGCGAGTTCGTCATCAGTTCGCCGAAGCCGTCGGGGTCGGCGAGGAGCCAGGAATGACCAGCGGATTCGATGATGTCACCGGGGGCGCCGGCGGCTTCACACATCGCCAGGAAGGTCGCCTCGGGAACGACCCGGTCCTGGTTGCCCCACAGGATCGAGACCGGGATGCCGTGCTCGGCCAGTTGGGCCAGTTCCTCCCGCAGGTCGGCCGCACGGGCGAGCTTGGCGGCCCGCCGCAACGCGGAGGGGTTCGTGAGCGCGTTCGTCAGGAAGTCGCGAGCGACGACCGGCAGGACCCGCCGGTAGTGCTTGCGGGTCCACTCGCCGGGGAAGTGCAGGCCCCAATCCCACAAGGGCCGGTCCGCCATCGAGCGCTCACCGGCGTCCCCGTTCTTCCAGACGGAGCCACCGATCGAGTTCACGAGCACCAGCGATCGCGCCAGAGCGGGATTGCGGCATGCCGTCACCGTCGCGACCGCCCCGCCGAAGCTGTGTCCGATGAAGAACGCCGGGTCGTCGACCCCGGCATGCTCGAGCAGCTGCTCGACCCAGATCGCGAGCTTCTCCCAGGTGTACTCGCCGCGCAACGGATCGCTCTTGCCGAACCCGGGAAGCGCCGGAGCGATCACGCGGGCGCCAGCGCCGGCGATCTTGGGGATCGTGCCGGAGTAGGCGCGAGCGGTCAGCCCCCACCCGTGCAGGAACACCACCGGGTCACCGTCGCCCGCGTCCCCGTAGACGGCCACCCGCCCGTCCAGGGTGGTCCGGTGCCAGCGGAGATCGGTGCCCGAACGAGCCAACGCGACTCCTCGACGGTCGGACGATGATGGCCTGACGGCCCCGCGATGAGGGCCAGCTCAGGCCAGCGTATCCGTGGTCGACGGTGACCCTCGGCTCTCCCCACCGTCGGCCCCTCGGTTCTGCCGGATCGCGTGTGGTCTGCCATGCTTTCCAGCAGGGAGCCGAGTCCCAGCACCCGACCAACGGAGTATGGATGACAAGCCCCGACTACCGCGAGGTCCTCGGCATCATCGGTGGCACCGGCGCCCAAGGGAAGGGCTTGGCGGCTCGCTGGGCGCGGGCCGGCCACGAGGTGTGGATCGGCTCGAGGACCGAGGAGAAGGGCGCCGCCGCGGCCGAGGAGATCAGCGACCGGGCCGGAGAGGGCGCCGCCGTGCACGGGGGCACCAACGCCGCCGCGGCGGAGGCCGCGGAGATCGTGGTCGTGTCGGTGCCCTACGACGCCCAGCAGGACCTTCTGCCGCCTCTCCGTGAGGTCGTCGGGGACAAGGTGACGCTCAACGTCGTCAACCCGATGACCTTCGACGAGCTCGGCCCCGTTGCGGTCCCCGTCGAGGCTGGGAGCGCAGCGGAGGAATGCCAGGAGCTGTGGCCGGACGCCCGAGTGGTCAGTGCGTTCCACGACGTGTCGAGCCGGCGGTTGTGGCGGGTCGACGAAGCGATCGTGACCCACGTGCTGATCTGCAGCGACGACGAGGAGGCGGCCCACCGGGTCGCCCATCTGGCGGCTCGCATCGACGGCATGTGGGGGGTGTTCTGCGGCCCACTCCGTAACAGCGAATACATCGAGAACATCACCCCGGTGCTCCTGTCCATCAACCGCTACTACGGGACCCAGGCAGGGCTGTTGATCGACGGCATCGAGCCCGACGAGGAGTCGCTCCACGCTCAGCGCACGGACTGGTCAGGCGACGGTGGCACCGGGTGACGCACAGCCTGACGGTTCCGTGGTACGCGCCGGGAGAGGGGCCAGGTTGAGCCGCATCGCCTACGAGATCGTCTACGACTGTCGGGACCGGATGCTCGGCCAGCGGTTGGCGCAGCGGCTCGAGGAGGTGGTGGGTCCCACCTGGAACCTCCGTCGGGTCGAGGAGGGGCCCACCTGGTCGATCGCGATCGAGTTCCCCGACGAACGCGCAGCCGATCGTTTCTTCGACAGCGACTTCTACCGGCAGTTCTGCATCGAGGCGCGCCGGTCGTGCCGGAGCTCCGTGCTGGTCGTCCCCCTGGGACCCACGGAAGACAGGGAGGATCCGCCTTCCTAATGGTGTCCCGGGTGGTGTCCCGGTGTCAGCGACCTTCTCGTTCGGCTCGCACGGCATCCCGGTAGGTAGCGTGGACACGGGCGGTGACCGGGCCGGGTGTTCCCTCACCCACCGGCTCGTCGTCGATCGTGACCACCGGGACGACCTCGCGGGTGGTGGCGGTCACGAACACCTCGTCAGCAGCCCCCAGCAGCTCGGCATCGAGCGGGGCGAAGCGGACGTCGAGGTCGAGCTCGGTGGCCCGTTCGAGGACGACGCTGCGGGTCACGCCCTCGAGGATGCCCTCCGAGAGCGCTGGGGTGACCATCTGCCGGGCGAGGACAGCGAAGACGTTCGACGTGGCGCCCTCGAGCACGCGCCCCTGGTCGTCGATCAGCAGCGCCTCCGCCGCGCCGCGGCGCCGTGCCTCGGCGCGGGCGAGACTCGGGGCGAGGTAGGAGAGGGCTTTGACGTGGGGGAGCTCGCGTGCGGCGGCGACCCGGACCGCCCGGATCCCGTCCCGGTAGATGGCCGGATCGATCCGCAGGTGCTGGGCGGTGACCACGATCGTGGGTCGTCCCTCCACGGCGCCGGGGAACGATGAATCCGGCGAGACGCGCCCGGGGGTGAGCGTCAGTCGCAGCACCCCGTCACCCCCCTCGAGCGCCTCGAGGTTCCGCTCCGCCGTGTCGGTGACCGCCGCCGCGACCGTTTCGCGCGGGCCGGGGTCGAAGCCGAGGCTCCTCGCGCCGTCGTAGGCGCGGGCCAGATGTTCGTGGAGCCGGAAGACGTGGCCGCCGTAGCTGCGGAAGGTCTCGAACACGCCTTCGCCGGTCCGGAAGCCGAGGTCGAACACCGACACGGTGGCGTCGGCGGCCGCGACGAACCGTCCGTCCACGGACGCGATCAGACCGCTCACGCCGCCGCCCCGTCGAGCGTGCCGTTGACGGCCTCGAGGAAGGCCCCGGCCTTGGTGACGGCCTCCTCGTACTCGGCGTCGGGGTCTGAGTCCGCCACGATCCCGCCACCACACCCGTACTCGGCGGTCCCCTCGGTCACGACCGCGGTACGGATCGCGACCGAGAGTCGCAGCGTGCCCGGACCGAGCCACCCGACGGCACCGCAGTACCAGCCCCGCCGGACGGGCTCGTGGTGTTCGATCAACCGCATCGCAGCCACCTTGGGAGCCCCCGTGACCGATCCGCACGGGAGTGTGGCACGGAGGAGCCCACCCCACCCGACACCGTTCGACAACCGCCCCGAGACCGTCGACACGAGCTGCCACACCGTCGGGTGTGCTTCGACCTCGCACAGCGCCGGCACCGTGACGGTGCCTTCGACGCAGACCCGGCCGAGGTCGTTGCGCTGCATGTCGACCACCATGACGTTCTCGGCACGGTCCTTCGCAGACGCTGCCAGCTCCTCGGCTGCGGCCACGTCCTCGTCCCGTGCCGTGTGTCGCGGGCGGGTTCCCTTCATCGGTCGCGTGCGGACGTGTCGTCCGGTGGCGAGGAGGAAGCTCTCGGGCGAGATGGAGGCGACCCCGATCGCTGGGAGCAGGGCGGCATGGGGCGCTGGGCTCGCCCCGCGGAGCCGGCGGTAGAGCGCCCGGGTGCCGAGCGTCCAGGGCGTCGAGAGGCGCTGTGACAGGTTGACCTGGAACACGTCGCCGGCCGCGATGTGCTCGAGCACCGCCTCGACCGCGGCCTCGTACGACCGGCGATCGAGCGAGCTCGTCACCGTCCGCGGCGGTGGCTCGTCGGGCGGGTCAGGTTGTCCGTCCGCCGTTCCCAACCGGGAGCGGATCTCGTCGGGAGCGACGTCCGAGACCCCGGGGAGGGAGCGGTGGATCAGCCAGGCGTCCTCGGTGACGTGGTCGACGGCGATCGTCGTCGTGACAGCAGACAGGTGGAGGGCCGGGTGTCGGCGGTCGTGCGCGGCTTCCTCGGGCAGGCGCTCGATGCGCCGGCCGAGGTCGTAGGAGAACGCCCCGACCAGGCCACCGGTGAAGGGCGGCTCGTCGTCGGGCATCGGTGCGGCGTCGGGGTGCAACCCGAGCCGGTCGCACACCTCGTCGACTGCTGCGAATGGATCGGTGCCGAGGGCTTGGGTCCTTCCGGCGGTGTGGAGGCGGGACGTCACACCGTCGTCCACGAGCGTGTACGGCGACGGCAGGGCGAGGAAGCTCCAGCGGAGCGCGTGCGGGGTGCCGGGGCTGGACTCGAGCACGATCGTGGCCGGACCCAGCCGGTCCGCGAGCCGGTCGAGGTCGACGCGGCCATCCTCGTCCCGTGGGGGGGCGGCCAGCCGGTCCACGCCGACCAGGGTCACACCGAGGACGGAACGCTGTACTTGCGGCGGAACTCGTCGTTGTCGAGCCGGTCGAGGTCGCCCTCGACCTCCTCCTGGAAGGTGTCCGCCTGCTCCTGGTCCGTGAAGGTCTGGGCCCACACGAGCGCCCCGCTCGAGGCCACTTGGAGCTGCACGTCGTACATGACCCCACCGTCGTAGCCGGACCGGGTGCGTGTGAGCACGCGGAAGTCCCGGCGGGGCGAGCGATCGGCGTCTTCGGTCAAGGGATCCTCTTCGAGGGGGCTCGGGCCCGTCCGGCACCGGCCTTGTCCAGCTCCGGCCCGAGGGGAGAGCGGACGGTACCCGGGCCCGGAGACGCACCGCAATGGTGGAGTGGCCGGGAACGTGAACAGACGGCAGTTCGGCCCGCCCGGGCCGGGGTAGCCTCGCCTCGAAGAAGGTCGATACATCATGGTCGATACATCATGAAGGTCTACACCAAGCGCGGGGACGACGGCACGACCGGCCTGCTCTACGGCGGTCGTGTCGACAAGGACGATCTCCGGACCGAGGCCTACGGAACGGTCGACGAGACGGTCTCTGCCCTCGGCCTCGCCCGTGCCGAGATCGCGGAGGACCACCACCTCCACGACGTGATCCTCGAGGTGCAGCGCGAACTCTTCTGCGTCGGCGCTCAGCTCGCCACGAAGAGCGAGGACTGGGACCGTCTGGAGGTCGGGGTCAGCAAGGTCGACGACGGTATGGTCGCTGCGCTCGAGGAACGGATCGACGCCTCCACCGAACGCCATCCGCTGCCCGACGAGTTCGTCGTCCCCGGCGGCAACCGTGCCGCGGCCGCGCTGGATCTCGGACGTGCCATGATCCGCCGCGCCGAGCGGGCCGTCGTCGCCATGAAGCGCAGCGATCTGCTGCCTGACGAGACGCCACTGCGCTACCTCAACCGCTGCTCGGACCTCCTCTACGTCTTGGCGCGCGAGGTCGAGGGGCGCCACGTCCCCTCGCGCGTGCGCGAGCGCTGACACCTGCGGCAGCGGAAGCGAAGCGACCATGAAGACCGTCACCGACGAGCTCGGGGCCAGCGTCGCGATGCCCGACGAGCCCAAGCGCCTCGTGTCGCTGGTGCCGAGCCTGTCGGAGGCACTGTGGTGGTTCCACGTCGCCGACCGGTTGGTGGGGGTGACCGACTACTGCGTCGCCCCGCCGCACGGCTTCCCCCGGGCCGAGCGCGTCCGCGGGACCAAGAACCCCGACGTCGACGCCATCGTCGGACTCGACCCCGATCTCGTCATCGCGAACGAGGAGGAGAACCGCCGGCTCGATGTCGAACGCCTGCGGGACGCCGGTGTGGCGGTCTACGTGACGGCCCCTCGCAGCGTGTCGGATGCCGCCGCGACCCTCGCGGACGTGGGCGGGCTCGTCGGACAGGCGAAGGCGGGGCGGGGGCTGGCACAGTCGATCGAGCGGGCGCTGGCACAGGCCTCGCGCCGGCGTGTGGAGCCGCCCTTGGATGCGTTCGTGCCGATCTGGCGTGATCCGTGGATGGCGACGGGACGCGACACCTACGCCGCCGACCTGCTCGAGCAGTGCGGGTTCCGGGTCGTCCCCGCCGTGGAGCGCTACCCCGAGCTCGACCTCGACGCCGTGGCGGCGACGGATCCCGACGTCGTCCTGCTGCCCGACGAGCCCTACGCCTTCGGCGAAGCTGACCGGGAGGCCTTCGACGACTGGGATGTTGCGGTGCGGCTCATCGACGGCACCGCGCTCACCTGGTACGGCCCGCGGACGCCCCAGGCGATCGGGGACCTCGTGCGGCTTGGCCGCAGCCTCGCGCGACTGCAGCAGCGACGTCGGCGCCGGACGCAGTAGCGCCCGCGGCCCGGTGTGGAGCCCGAGCCGCGGGCGTGGAGAGATCCAAACGGATATCCGTGTAGATCCCCGCTTCAGGGTCGTCGTCAGGTCACGATCAGTTCTTGAGCCTCCGCAGCCCGAGCGCACCACCCAGGAGCAGGAGCCCCGGGAGCATCAGGCCGCCACCGGTGCGCGGCATGTTGGGCTCCTCCGGTTCGGGCGGCGGGGCAGGGGTCGGCGTGGAGGCCACCCCCACCTCGGCGCTGGCGGCACGGAAGCTCACCGCGAGCGTGTCCGGGAAGGCTTCGACTCGGACCGCGTCGGCACGGGCGGCCGCTGACGATCCGTCCACGGTCTTCGAACCGGAGCCGGCCGTCACGCACACCTCGAGGGGTGTACCTACCAGTGGCTCGGGGCACGCGGTCTCGCCCTCCACGTCCTGCACGTCGTACTCGCCCGTCGCCGGGTTCAAGACCCGGAGCGTGACGATCGCGGGGCTGAAGTCGGCGGCGGCCTGGAACTGGTCGCTCGTGGCCGTCGCCGTGGCGTTGCCGATCTCGATGATCACGAGGCCTTGCGGGTTCGTCTCGGTGCTGTCGGCGAACGGGGCCACCACGATGGTCGAGCCGATCGCCTCGGCCGTGGACGTCGTGACGTCACCGTCGACCTCCGAGATCGAGTTCGAGCCGCCGGCGTAGACCTGGAGGATCGGGGCGCTCTCGATGTTCTCGCGGAGCTGGTCGGTGGTGGCGAACGCCCGCTCGATGAGGTCGGTCGGGTCGCTCGACGCTTGCTCCTCGAGCGTCGTCGTGAGCTCCTCGAGGCCGTCGCGGAGCTCCTGGGGGAGGGCGTTGTAGAGCGTCTGGGTTGCCGTGACGGTGAGCTCGGCCGCCCCACCCTCGGCGATCGCCCGCGGTGCCTCGGCGGTCGTGGCGACCGCCTCGCCGATCTCGGCGGTGAGGAGCTCGCTGACGTCCGGTGGGAGCGCGAACGCGGTGGCGCTGTTCGTGCCGGCGTTGCCTGGCCACCACGAGCTCGCGGTGTCTCCGAGTGCCAGCTCGCCGGCGGCGATGGCGCAGGAGACTGCGCCCTCCGCGGCGCACCGTTCCGCGGCAGCGCCCTCGCCGCTCTCCTCGACGATGGCCTCGCTGTAGCCGATCGTGAGGCCTCCGCCTTCGATCGACCCGCTGCCCTGGATCGTCAGCTCGAGCCCGACGGCGTTGGCATCACCGACGAAGGTCTCTGGTTGGGCCGCCAGTGCCGAGCCGGAGCTCAGTGCCACCAGTGCGGCGGTCGTGGCGATGAGTGCTCGTTTCATGTTGCGCCCCCTGGAGGGGTCGGGACGCCCGGCTGGACTGGTGTGGGGCGTCGGTCGGCAGGTTCGACCCGTTCAACGAACGAGTGGGGCGCGGGTTACGCCACGTCAGTACTTCTCTGCGCGTTCCCTCGTTCCCTGCCGACCAACGGCCAGTGGCCGGGAACGCGCCGGAGCGCGGGCGGGCACGACGGAGCCCGACCGAGCCTTCTCCGGAGGTGAGCCTCAGGAGGCGACAACCTCAGGAGACGACAACCTCAGTAGACGTGCTCGTCACCCGGGTACTCGCCGTCGGCGACCTCGTGCATGAAGGTCTTGACGGCGCTCGTGATCTCGGAGCGGAGGTTCGCGTACTGCTTGACGAACCGGGGGAGCCGACCACCGGTCAGCCCGAGGAGGTCGTGCCAGACGAGGACCTGCGCATCGGTGTCGGGGCCCGCCCCGATGCCGATCGTCGGCACGTCGACCGCGTCGGTGACGCGCTGGCCGAGAGCCGCCGGGATGGCCTCGAGCACGATCGCGAAGGCACCGGCGTCCTGGTGGCGGCGGGCGTCCTCGACCATCGCATCCGCCGCTTCGTCGTCGCGGCCCTGGACGCGGTAGCCACCGAACTGGTTGACCGACTGTGGCGTCAGTCCCAGGTGGGCGAGCACCGGGATCCCCGAGTCGACCAGTCGCGCCGTCACGGCGACCATGTCCCCACCGCCTTCGATCTTGACCCCGGTCGCGCCGGTCTCCTTCATGACGCGCGTGGCGTTGGCGAGTGCCTGCTCGGGGCCGCCCTGGAAGGTGCCGAACGGCATGTCCGCGATCACGAGCCGGGTCGGAGCGCCCCGCCGGACCGCGCGGGTGTGGTGGATCATCTCGTCGAGCGTGACCGGCAGCGTGGACTCGTGGCCGAGCATGACCATCCCGAGGCTGTCGCCGACGAGGATGATCGGGATCCCCGACTGCTCGAGGATCTGCGCCGACAGGTAGTCGTACGCGGTGAGCATGGCGAAGCGCTCGCCGCGCTCCTTCATCGCCCGGAGGTCCTGGATGCGGACGGGGCGTGCGGAGGTCGCGTCGGGCGACGAGTCGGAAGAGGAGGAGTGAACGGACATCGCGGATCCTTGCCTGCCGGCCCTGGAGCGTGTCGCGCACGCGCGTCGGGTCCAGCGGTCGTCGAACGATGTACCCACAGTGTGCCAGCCGGACGCCGCAGCGTGACGGCCGACCGTCCGGTCAGCGCGCGATCCCTTCACCGCCGCCGTCCGCGAACGTCACGTTCCAGCCGCCGACGTCGCGCACCTCGTCCCAGCACGCCAGCACCGCGGTGACGTCGTTGCCGTCGAGCGATGCATCGGTGAGTGGCAACGCCTCGCCGTCGACGGCGAACTCGACCGCGTCGGACGGGAGCAGGGCGGCGACGCACGTCAGGGGTGGCTCACGCGATTCGTCGGTCCAGTCGCCGGACAGGCGCAGGGCGTCCCCCCGCTCGGGGGGCGGGGCGCACAGCCCGGTGTCGGCAGTCATGGGCGGGGCGGACAGGCAGAGCTGGTCCGGGGCGGCGGCCCACGCGGTGAGCACGAGCTCGCCGTGCGCGTCGGTGCGCGTCGAGGCGACGATGGTGATGAGCCCCGGAGACTGGTCGTCCTCGGGCGGCACCGGTGCGAGCGTCTCGACCTCGACGTCGAGCTCCGGCTCGGCTGGCACCACGAGGTCGGGCGGAGGTGGCTCGCCGGGAACCGGTACCACGCGTGCGATGTCGGGAGGTCGTCCCTCGGCGGCAGAGGCGATCGTGTCGGCATCCGGTCGGAGCGCCACCGACCCGGTGACGACCACCAGGGCGACGCCGACCATCGTGCCCACGGCACGGATCGTGCTCCACCGGGTGTCGGGCCGAGCCGTGGCTCCGGAGCGTGAGGTATCCGTCATCCGCGCCAGGCAGACGTGATGGGCACCCGCCGGTCGCGCCCGAACGCTCGATCGGTGATCTTGACGCCCGGTGGCGCCTGGCGCCGCTTGAACTCGGCCCGGTCGATGCGGTTGACGACCTCACGCACGACGGTGCGGTCGTGCCCACGCGCGACGATCTCGTCGACGCCCAGGTCCTCCTCGACGTAGCTCGCGATGATGTCGTCGAGCACCTCGTAGGGCGGCAGGCTGTCCTGGTCGGTCTGTCCCGGCTTGAGCTCGGCCGAAGGTGCCTTCTCGATCGAGTTCCAGGGGATGATCCCGCCGTGGCGCCCCGGGCCGTGTTCGTTGTGCCAGCGGGCCAGCTCGTAGACGAGGAGCTTGGGGACGTCCTTGAGCACGGCGAAGCCGCCGGCCATGTCGCCGTACAGCGTCGCGTAGCCCACCGCCATCTCGGACTTGTTCCCGGTCGCGAGAACGATGCTGCCGAACTTGTTGGAGAACGCCATGAGCAGCATCCCGCGGATGCGCGCCTGGATGTTCTCCTCGGTCACGTCGGGCTCGGTGCCCTCGAACGTCTCGGCGAGCATCGCGTCGAAGGCATCCATGCCGGGCTCGATCGGGATCCGCTTCCAGGTGATCCCGAGGTTCTTCGCGAGCGCCTCGGCGTCACGCAGCGAGTGGTCCGACGAGTAGGGGGATGGCATCCCCACGCCCGTCACGTTGTCGGCGCCGAGGGCGTCGGCGGCCAACGCGGCGGTCAGAGCAGAGTCGATGCCTCCCGAGAGCCCCAGCACCGCGGACTCGAAGCCGTTCTTGTGGCAGTAATCGCGGAGCCCGAGCCTGAGCGCGTGCCACACCTCGGCGACGTCGCCGAGCCGGTCCGGTGGCTGGTGGGGCTCGAGGTCGGGGCGGGTCCCCTGGAAGCCGGCCGCGCGGGGCACCACAGCTCGTTGCTCGTCACCTGGCTCGTCGTCGACCTCGATGTCCACCACCACGAGGTCCTCATCGAACTGGACTCCTCGGGCGACGACGTCGCCGTCTGGTGCGGCGATCATGGAGTCGCCGTCGAAGACGACCTCGTCCTGCCCGCCGACGCAGTTCACGTAGACGAGGTGGATGCCGTGCGTGGTGGCGTGGTGGCGGACCCACCGCTCGCGATCGTCGCGCTTGCGACGGTGGTAGGGCGAGGCGTTGAGTGAGCAGACCACCTTCGCGCCGCCGGCGGCTGCGTCGCCGACGGGCCCGGCGGCGCCCCCCAGGGCCGCGCAGACGGGGACGCCGACCGGGATCCCCCCGCGCGCGGCGCCGAGCCGGGCGGCGTCGGCGGGCAGGA
>JAWVZB010000009.1:0-45763 GCA_033722375.1 Nitriliruptorales bacterium
GACCTTCGCGACCTCGTTGCGACGGTGCCGACCCGGCAGGAAGGACGGTCCATCAACCGACTGGCAGACGAGACGTCGCCGTACCTGCTCCAGCATGCGGATAACCCCGTAGAGTGGCTTCCTTGGGGCCCTGAGGCGTTCGAGGAAGCCAGGCGTCGCGACGTGCCGATCTTCCTCTCCGTCGGCTACTCGTCGTGCCACTGGTGCCATGTGATGGCCCACGAGAGCTTCGAGGACGACGACACCGCCGAGGTTCTGAACGAGCACTTCGTCAACGTCAAGGTCGATCGCGAGGAGCGCCCCGACGTCGACGCGGTCTACATGGAGGCGGTACAGGCGCTGACGGGGCGGGGTGGCTGGCCGATGTCGGTGTTCCTCACGCCATCGGGGGAACCGTTCTACGCCGGCACCTACTGGCCGGCAGAACCCCGTGGAGGCATGCCCTCGTTCCGGCAGGTGCTGGCCTCGGTCCTGGATGCCTGGCGTACCAAGCGTGAGGACGTGGAGGAGCAGGCCGCCGCGATCAAGAACGCCCTCGATCGGCGGACCGCGGCGGAGGCGGAGGACGCCGTCGACCTGTCGCTCAGCGACGACGCCGCCCGGCTGGTCGTCGACCGCGCGTGGGACCGCCAGGACGGGGGCTTCGGCCGGGCCCCGAAGTTCCCCCAGGCGATGCTGATCAACTTCCTGCTGCTCCGGCACGTCCGCTCGGGGGAGGAGGAGGTCCTCGAGGCCGCGACCCACTCCCTCGACGCGATGGCACGGGGTGGGATCTACGACCACGTCGGAGGTGGGTTCGCCCGCTACTCGACGGACGGTCGCTGGCTCGTCCCGCACTTCGAGAAGATGCTCTACGACAACGCGCTGCTGCTGGCTGCCTACGCGCGGGCGGCGACGCTGACCGGAGGTGAGCGTTTCGACCGGGTCGTACGCGAGACCGCCGACTACCTGCTGCGCGACATGCGACACGAGGGCGGGGCGTTCTACGCGGCCACCGACGCCGACTCCGAGGGCGAGGAAGGCAGGTTCTTCGTCTGGAGCCGTGAGGAGTTCAGCGAGGTGGTGAGCGGGGTCGGGGGCGACCCTGACCGCTGGGCTGCCTTCTTCGGCGTGAGCGAGCAAGGGAACTGGGAGGGGACCAACATCCTCCACGAACCCGTCCCGCGGGCGCGGTTCGTCGAGGAGCGCGAGCTGGACCCCGACGAGTTCGCCAAGGAACTCGAGGCGGTCCGTCAGGCGCTCTACGACCGCCGCGAGGAACGGGTCCACCCTGGGCTGGACGACAAGATCCTCGCGTCGTGGAACGGGCTCGCGATCACCGGACTCGCGCTCGCCGGCGTCCACCTCGGAGAGCGCCGGTACGTCGAGGCCGCGCAAGCCGCCGCGCGGTTCGTCGAAGAGCACCACCTGGTCGACGGTGTGCTCCACCACACGTGGAAGGACGGGCACGCGAGCGTTCCGGCCTTCCTCGAGGACGTCGGTGCTCTGGCGTGGGCCTACCTCACCCTCTACGAGATCACCGGCGAGGTCCGTTGGTTCGAGCGGGCGCGTGAACTGGCGGACGATGCGGTGTCACGGTTCCACGACGACACCAACGGTGGGTACTTCCAGACCGCCCACGACGCCGCGGACCTCTACACGCGCCCGAAGGAGGTGTGGGACAACGCCACCCCCTCGGGGAACTCCCTGCTCGCCGACGTGTTCGTGCGCCTCGCCGCGCTGACGGGGGACCACACCTGGCGTGAGCGTGGCGAGGAGATCGTCGCACTCCTCCAAGGGGGGATCCGTCGCGCCCCGACCGGCTTCGGCCAGCTGCTCCAGACCGTGGAGTTCCTGCTGGCGGGGCCTCGCGAGGTGGCCATCGTCGGGGACGAGGAGGCGCGAACGGAACTCGTCGAGGAGTACTGGAGCTGGCCCCGGCCCGGCACGGTGCTGGCGGTTGCCGCCCCCGCTTCCGACGCGGCCGACGTCGTGCCGCTGCTGGCGGGGCGGGGCGAGGTCGATGGCAAGGCGGCCGCCTACGTGTGCCACGACTTCGTGTGTGACCGCCCCGTGACCGAGCCCGCGGCGCTAGCGGTCCTGCTGGCTCGGTGAGCGACCGGTCGCCGAGTAGCCTTCCGCCCTGATGACACACACCGACACGCTGTCCGATTGGGGTGAGCTCGACCCTCGCTGGTCGGGGATCCACGATGAGTGGATCGAGGTCTCGGGACATCCCGTGCATGTCCTCCGTGCCGACGGCCCCTCTGACGGGACCCCACTGCTGCTCGTTCATGGGCTCGGCGGCTCGGCCACGAACTGGGTCGAGGTGATGGCGCGACTGTCCGAGCGGGGTCCGGTGGTGGCGCCCGACCTGCCCGGCTTCGGCCGCACCGAGCCACCCCGGATTGGGGCGGCGCGCGTTCAGAACAACGCTCGGTTCGTGTGGTCGCTAGCGCGCGAGCTCGGCTGGGACCGGGTCGAACTGCACGGGAACTCGATGGGAGGGCTGCTCTCGGCGCTCGTCGCAGCCGATGCTCCTGAGCTCGTCGACCGTCTGTTCCTCGTTGCGCCGGGCCTCCCCGCCCCGGTCGCAGCCGTACACCGCATCCCGCGCATGGCGCTCGTGACCTTCGCCGCATTCGTGGTGCCGGGACTCGGGCAGCGCGTGCTGCGTCGCCGCTACCGCCGCCTCGATGCCGAGCAGCTCTACGAGATGACCCTCGACCTCGTCCACCACGACCCGACACGGGTGCGACCGGCGGTCCGAGAGATCGCGCTCGCGAACGTGGAGTTCGGCCGCGAGGCCGACTGGCGGTTGCCCGCGTTCGTGGCGGCAGCGGAGTCGCTCGTCGCGCTCCACGTCGGTCGGCGGCGTGTCCACGCGGCCATCGATGCCATCACCTGCCCCACCACCGTCGTGTGGGGCGAGCACGACCAGCTCGTCGGCCGCCACGTCATCGATCATCTGCGTGAGCGGCGCCCCGACTGGCGCTTCGAGATCCTCGACGACTGCGGGCACGTCCCCATGATCGAATGGCCGGACCGCTACCTCGACCTCGTCGTGTCGGAGCCAAGCCTGGAGGTTCCGGCGCCCGCCAGCGCCTGAGTCCGCCGCTCACCGGCGGTGCTCCGTCAGTGACCGGCTTCGATCCGGGTCAGGAACCGCGCGATCGCGTCGTTGATCTGTTCCGGCGCCTCGAACTGGGGGACGTGGCCCATGTTGTCCCACACCTCGACCTGGGCGTGTGGCAGGATCTCCTTGACCCGGTCTGCGTACCGTGAGCTCACCAGCCGGTCCTGCCGGCCCCAGATCCAGTACGACGGGACGTGCAGGTCGGCGAGCCGGTTCCAGTAGCCGTTCTTGCCGTCGGCACGCTCGCCCACCAGGTGGCGGGCGGCGGCGGCAACCGCGAGGCGGTAGCGACGATCCCCGAACGAGTGGAGCACGTCCTCTGCCCCCGCTCGCATGTTGGCGGCAGGGATCGCGGACGGGTCGTGGAAGAGCACGTCGATCATCGCGGACTCGATCCAGTCGAGTCGGAGCGGCAGGGACGCGAGGCCGATCCACTGGCCGCGGATGCTGCGCAGCAGGCGGCCGTATGGCTGCCACTCGTCGAACGCCACCGCGGATCCGAGCGTCACGAAGCCCCGCAGCATCCTCGGGTAGCGCAGCGCCGCCTCGGTCGCGACCCGGCCGCCCATCGAGTTCCCGACGAGATAGGCCTCACGGATCCCGTTGTTCGTGAGGTAGCCGCGTACGACACTGGCCATCCAGGCCGGGCTGTAGCGCCGACCGTGGGGGAGGGGCTTGTCGGAGCGGCCGAATCCGGGCAGGTCGAGCGCGTGCACCTCGAAGCGGTCGGAGAGCCCGTCAAGGGTGGGCACGAACGACAGCTTGTTGGCCGCGAGCCCGTGCAGCAGCACCACCGGTGTCCCGTGACCCACCACCAGGGATTCGAGCTCCATGCCACGAACCCGGGTGGTGGTGGTGCGAACGATCCGCGTGGTCTCTGGGCCCGGGGTGAACATCGTCTCGAGCCGCACCGCGAGGTGGAGGTCGCCCTCGACCACGAGGTCGCCGGTCATGAACGCCTCGAGGCCGTCGACGCGACCGGAGACGATCGCGAGCCACGTGTCCGCGTCGGTGCGCAGGTGGACCGACGGTCGCGGCACCGACCCGGGCGAGATCAGACACCGGCCGCGGTGGACGTGGATCGTGTAGGTGGGGTGGCCCTGGACATCCACGGTCCAGGTCGCGTCGATCCCACGGGCATCCTCGGGGCGGAAGCGCTCCGCTAGCTGCAGCATCGAGATCCGGACCGGCGAGCGCGTGCCGGGGAGGTCACCGACGTCGGCGGCGGAGAGCGAGGCCAGATCCGAGTGCCGCTGCCGGGGGTCGGTCACGTGTCGGGTCCTCTCGCCGTCGTGATCGTAACGCTCCGCACCTCTGCGACCGCGCAGGTGGTGCACCCCACCTGTCGGCCGGAGGGACGTGCACAGAAGCGTCCACCGGGCAAGAGGGGGATGGGCGGCGTGTCAGACGATCCGGCGCCCGTTGATCGTCTCCGACCGGAGGCGGACCCAGTGGGGGCGAGCGATCCGGTTCGCCCACGGGCGGAGCGGGAGGCGACTGAGGCGCTGGCGCTCCCGGTCAGCGGTGACGCTCTCGAGCGTGCCTTCGACCACCACGCTCCAACCGGTGCGGTACAGCTCGTCGACGCCGTCGACCTCGAACGCGGCCATCGCACCCTGCTCCGCCTGCGAGAGGATGGTCCCCGGCGCCGTCTGGAACACGGGATCCCGACCGTCGAGCACGAAGTTGACCGGACGGATCGTGGGGCGGCTGCCGGGTGCGAGCGCGAGGCGGCCCACGTACTCCTTCTTGACGAGCTCCAGGCACGTCGAGGTCCCGAGGATCTCGAGCCCCTGTGTGTCGACCGTTCGACCGGGCACGTCGTTGCCGCCCATCGGCTGCTCCCGTTTCCCTGCTCCCCGTAGTCTCACGCCACCCACCCAGACCGAACACGGGCCGAACGATCCCTTCCCGTCAGCCGTTCGGCCCTACCACGTCGACAGGAGTCGCGATGGACGTCGCCCGGACCCCCGATGACCGCTTCGACGGGCTCCCCGGTTGGGACCACGAGCCCCGCTACCTCGAGTGGGAGGGTCTCCGTCTCGCCCGGGCCGAAGCGGGGCCAGACGACGGGGACACGGTCGTGCTCCTCCACGGCGAGCCGACCTGGGGCTACCTCTACCGCCGGGTCATCCCACCGCTCGTCGATGCGGGTCTGCGAGCGGTCGCGCCCGACCTGCCGGGTTTCGGGCGCAGCGACAAGCCCACGGACGGGGAGTGGTACCAGTACGACCGCCTGTCCGAGGCACTCGATGCACAGCTCGGGGCGCCCGGGCTCGAGGACCCCTTCACGCTGGTGGTCCACGACTGGGGGGGTCTGCTGGGGCTCGTGTGGGCGGTCGAGCACCCCGACCGCGTCTCACGGCTCGTGATCTGCAACACCGGGCTCTACGTCCCCGGTGGGAAGATGTCCGAGGCCTGGATGGACTTCCGGGACTTCGTCGAGCGTGCCGATGAGCTGCCGGTCGGCTTCCTCGTCGACGGTGCCTGCGCCACCGACCTCGATGACGAGGTCAAGGCGGCCTACGAGGCGCCCTTCCACGAGCCCACCGCGCACGCCGGTGCGCTCGCGTTGCCGCTGCGCGTCCCGCTGAACGACGACGACGAGGGGGCCCAGCGGCAGTGGGAGGCCAACCAGGCCCTCACCTCGTGGGAGACACCCACCCTCGTGGCGTGGGGAGCCGACGACCCGATCCTGCCCGTCAAGGTCGGCCGGCGCTGGGCGGACACGATCCCCGGCTCCGTCGGGATCGAGGAGCTCAGCCCCGCTGGCCACTTCCTCCAGGAGGACGCCGGAGAAGAGCTCGGCGAACTCGTGGCCCGGTTCGCCAGGGGTCAGTACACGAGCTCGTAACGCAGCCCCCGGGACCCCGGAACACGGCGGACCCTCCCGGCGTCGAGCAGCTCGCGGAGGTCGCTCTTCGCGTCCTCGGGACCGACGCCGACGCGGGCCCGGTAGTCGGCGATCGTGAAGGCCGGCTCGCCCCACCCGTCGACGAACTCGAGCGGGCGGCGAGAAGGTGGCCGCGCCACCTGGCCGACGACCTCGGTGACGGCCTGCCGCAGGCCCGCCGCTACCGCTTCGCCCCACCGTTCCAGCCAGATGGTCAGATCGCGGCGGCGGATGGTCTTGGCGACCTCCTCGTAGTAGCCGATCGGATCTCGCGCCAGCGCGACCTCTGGCGTGGCCACCGCCGACGGATCGAGCCCCCGTGCCCGCAACACGAGGCGGCTCGCCGCCCGGGCGAGCCGACCGTTCGCAGCCTCGTAGGGGTGGATCCGCAGGAGCTCGAAGTGCAGGACGCCGCTGGTCACCAGGGCATGTTCCCGGGCCCCGGTGGTCTCGAGCCAGCCAGCGAGCAGGTTCAGGTGCGAGGGGATGTCGGCGGGTTCGGTGGGGAAGTAGATGATGCGGCCAACGCTCGCGTCCTGCACCGCCTGCTCGCTGACCCGGGGACGCCCCGCATGCTCCTCGGCGAGGAGCCCCGTGGTGAGTCGCCGGTGCAGCTCGGCACAGGTGTCGATCGGGGCGGTGAGGAGCTCGTCGGCGAGGTCGTCGGCCGCCATGGCTGCCCGCACCCCCTGGTACTCGCGGGCCATGATCTCCTCGTCGTCGGCCTCGTCGAGCCGTTCGGCCATCGCGTCGAGCCAGGTGCCCTGTCGTGGTTTCGGGGTCTGGCCGGTCGCAGAGGCGGCTGGTGTCGCGGTCGGCACCTGCTCGATCTGCGATCCGTCGAGGCGCAGTGAGGCGAGGGCAGCTTCTTCCCGGAGCCGCTCCGCGACGTCCTGATCGGGGTCCGGCTGCTCGCGGAGCCGCTCGGCCAGCCGCTCGACGGCTGCGATTAGATCCACGAGATGGGTGCTGCGCCCGAACCGGACCTCGGTCATCGGTCCTGGAGCCGACGGAGGATGCGTCCCCGCAATGCCTCGGACTGGATCCGCCCGTGACGGCGGCCGAGCAGGTAGGTGCCGGCGGCCAACCCGGCCGCGCCGAGGGACGCGGTGGTGGTCTTGATGACCTTCTTCGTGCGCCGCGAGAAGATCACGATCGGCCAGCCGCGCTGGTGGGCCAGGCTCTCGAGCGGCCCGTCCGGATTCACGGCGACGGGGTGGCCGACCATCTCGAGCATCGGCAGGTCGCTCGCGGAGTCGCTGTAGGCGTAGCACAGGCGCAGGTCGTAGCCCTTCTCGGCCGCGACCTTCTCGATCGCCTCACGCTTGCCCTCGCCGTAGACGAACGGGCCGGCGAGCCGACCGGTGTAGCACCCGTCGACCACCTCGGACTCCGTGCCGATGCCGCCCTCCATACCGAGCGCGCTCGCGAGCGGGTCGACCAGCTCGATCGGCGAGGCAGAGACGATGTAGCAGTGCCGCCCCGCCTCGTGATGCATCTCGATCAGGCCGCGGGATTCAGGCCGCACGGACTCGAGGAGGTTGGGGATGATCTCCTCGTTGAGATCGATCAGCTTCTTCTGCTCCTGGCCTTCGACGGCACTGAGGATCCTGTCCCTGACTGCCTCCGAGCGCTCGTCGGTGGCGCCGAAGAGGCGGAAGATGAGCGCGTTGGTGGCGTCGCGCACGAGCTCGCCGGCATCGAGCATGTCATTGCGCCAGGCCGCCAGGCCGAAGTGGAACGCCGAAGCGCCGCTGATGAGCGTGCGGTCGAGGTCGAAGAAGGCTGCGGCGCGTGTGGCCATCGGTGTGCTCCTCCACGGGGGCACCTCGAGGCTATCGACGGCAGCGTCCCTCCCTGGTCGAACGACGAGATCCCCAGACACCGGGTGCCCGGTACGCGCTCCCTTCCCCGTGGAGCGCGTCCCGTTCATCCGTCGCTGGGGACCTCGTTGGTGCGAACGTACGCACACCCCCCCGGGTGCGGTCAACCGGGTTGTCCACAGGGGTTGGGGATGACCCCCGGGATCATGTGGGAAAGGTTGTGGACAGCCTGGGGACAACTCCCCGTTCTCGCCGAGGAGCGCTCCCGAGCCGCCGGCTCGCGGGGCTTCTGACCTGCGGCGGGAGCAATCCACACGCAATCCACATCCTGTGGATAGAGATCGATCTGTCGCTCTCGCACCCCGATGTGCGCCCGACGCACTCCACAGGGCGGTGCCGGATCGTGACCCGTGCGGTCGCCGGCATGTGTCACCCTCGTCACCCGTCGACCACCCGGAGCAGCCGTGGGACGAACCGTCGAGTACCGCCCCGCCCGAGCCGGGCTGCCGCCCCTCGAGCTCGTCCGGAGCACCCGTCGCAAGCGCACCGTCAGCGCCTTCCCCCGCGACGGCCGGATCGTTGTCCAGCTCCCCGCGGGTCTGGACGCCGATCACGAGGACGAGGTGATCGAGGGGCTGGTCCGTCGAGTCACCGGCATCGATCGCGCGGACCAGGTCGCCGGCGATGCCGAGCTCCGCGACCTCGCGTTGTCACTCGCCGACCGGTACCTGGACGGAGTGCGGCCCCAGGAGGTGCGATGGTCGACGCGGATGCAGCGGCGATGGGCCTCCTGCACCCCGACGTCAGGGAGCATCCGGGTCAGCGAGCGGCTCGCTGCCGCGCCCCGCTTCGTGCTCGAAGCCGTGCTCGTGCACGAGCTCGCGCATCTGGTCGTCCCCGACCATTCCGACGAGTTCCACGCACTGGTCGCCCGGTACCCGGAGCACGAGCGGGCCCGGGGCTTCCTCGACGGCTGGCAGTTCGCTGCCGCACGGCAGGGGATCGACCTCCCCGACGGCCTCGACTGATCAGCTCTCGTCGGCCCCGTCGTCGTCGCGGTCGGGGCCCTCGAGGCGCTCGTCGGCAGACGGCTCGACCGGGGCGTCACCGAGGTCGCCGAACAGTGCGGCGGCATCGTCCGGAACGTCGTCGGTCGTCTCCATGCGTTCCAGCCACAGGTTCGGGTCGGCCAGCTCGGCCGTGTCGGGCAGGTTCTCGGGGTGCGCGAGTGCGCGGCGCAGGATCTGTGGGCCACGACGGTCCTCGACCGCGGCGACGAAGAGGTCCCCCAGGGTCTCGTCGGCAGGCTTGAGATCCAGCCCGAGCAACTGCTCGAGCAGCTCCTCCCCGCTTCCCTTGGTGGCCCGACGTCGGCGGAGCACTTCGTCCATACGGTCCCGGTTGGGGAGGCGGTCGCCGGCGGAGCGGTCGATCTCGCGGCGGGCCCAGGCGCCTACCAGGCCGACCACGCCCTGGATCCGCTCGAGCACGCGCCGCTGCGCCTCGGTGGGCTCGAGCCGGAACTGGCCGGCTCTGGCCATGGCGTCACGCATCGCCTCGGGGTCGTCGGGGTCGAGCTCGACCATCAGCTCGCGAGCCATGTCCTCGAGCTGTCGGGGATCGATCTCGGTGCCGTTCGCGAACTGGGCGATGAGCCCGTAGAGGTGCGCCTCGAGCCACGGGACGGCGTGGTACAGCCGCCGGTGGGCGCCTTCCACGAGGGCGAGGGAGACGGCGATCTCGGTGTCGTCGAGCTCCCACCCTGCGAAGGTCTCCGTGATGTTGGGCGTGATGTGGACAGCCGTGGCGCGCGGGGCGGTCGGCACGCCGAGCTCGAACTGCCCCAGGAGCTGCCGCGAGAGCTGACCGATCACCTGGCCGGCCTGGAGTCCGGCCAGCATGGCGCCGACGGGGCGCATCATCGCGTCGAGGTCGAGGTCGCCGAGCATCCCCGCCAGCGGCCCCAGTCCCATCGCGTCGAGGTCGGTGTCGCCGAGCTGTTGCTTCGTGACGTCTCCCATGGCGCGCGTCGAGGCAGCCGCGACCGGCTCGATCATGGGACGCATCGACGTGAGCGCAGCATCGATCCAGTCGTGACGGCTCGCGACGAGCAGCCGCCCCGCATCCGGCGGGGCTGGCAGCGTGGAGTCGTCGAGCCAGTGCTCCGCTACGCGTTGCGCCTCCTCGAAGCGCTGTTCGTCGGCGGCGGTGGGGGCGTGATCGCCTTCGTTGGCCTTCTCCATCGCGGCGCGACGTGCGAGGTCCCAGTTCACGGGGCCGGTCTGGCCACCGCCGAGCACGCTGCCGAGGTTGGCGAGACCGCCCGAGCCGGCCAGCTGTTCGATCATCTGGCGCAGTTCGGGTGGCAGGCCACCGAAGAAATCGTCGGGGTCGGGCAGGTCGCTCATCGGGGTCCAGTGTCGGGGAGCACCCCCCAGTCTCGCAGCCACGTGGACGACACGCGAGGCCGCCACCTCGACGATGGAGGGGGACCGGCCGGCGGGTGGGGGTCGGCGCCCCGTTCCCGTAGTCTGGCGAACCGACGAGAAGGGGGCAACGCGATGGTCACCGTGGCGATCACCGGCGTGGCTGGCCTGCTTGGCAGCAGCTTGGCGGCCGAACTCGACGGGAACACGGCCGTGGACCGGATCGTCGGGCTCGACCTGGCGGCGCCGCACCAGGTCTCGTCGGACAAGCTCGCATTCCGCGAGGTCGACATCCGCGATCCCAACTTCGACCGCTATCTCGACGACGTGGATGTGCTCGTGCATCTGGCGTTCCAGATGGACCCGATCCGCGATCTCGACACCATGCGGTCGATCAACATCGACGGGACCAGGAACGTCTTCGAAGCCGCCGTGCGTGCCGGTGTGGACAAGGTCGTCTACAACTCGTCCGCGGTGGCCTACGGCGCCCATCCCGACAACGATTTCCCCCTCACCGAGGACAGTCCGCTGCGGGCCAACCCGGGGTTCCCCTACGCCGAGCACAAGCTCGAGCTCGAGCGGTGGCTCGACGAGTGGCTCCGTGAGCACGACGACGACCTGACCGTGACCGTGCTGCGTCCCACGGTCGTCGCCGGCCCTGGCGTCGACAACTTCATCACGAGGATGAGCTTCGAGAGCCCACGCCCCGTCCTCGTGCGTGGACACCGACCGCCGCTGCAGTTCGTACACGTCGAAGATGTGGTCTCGGCCCTGGTGCACGTCATCGAGGAGGATCTCCCCGGGGCGTTCAACGTCAGTGCCGAAGGCTGGCTGTCGATGGACGAGGTGCTCGCGGTGGCCGGTCGCAAGCCGGCCGAGGTCCCCGAGGAGGTCGCGTTCACCACGACGGAACGCCTGTGGGATCTGGGGCTCAGCGAAGCCCAGCCCGGCGTCGTCCCCTACTACATGCACCCCTGGGTGGTCTCCCCCGAGAAGCTGATCGAGACCGGCTGGCGACCGAAGCGGTCCAACCGTGACGCCCTCGCCCAGCTCGTCGAGGAGCACCGTGACTGGATCGCGGTCGGGACGCTGCGGGCGCGGCGGTCCACGCTGCGGCGGATCGCCGCCGTCACCGGCCTGCTCGCCGGGGCTGCGACCGTGCGCGCGATCGTGCGTCGCCGCCGGAGCTGACCGTGCCCGACATCGGGCTGCCCGGGGCACTCCTGCCGCTGCTGGAGCCACGCGAGGTGTGGGCGGTCGGCCTCGTGATCGTCTTCGCGGTCCTCCGCCCGACCGGTCGCCCGGGATGGGGGGTGGCGACCTCGCTGATCGCGGGTGCGGTCGTCGTGATGGCCGCACTCGTCGTCCCCGAGCTCGAGCCCGGCTCGTTGTGGCAACTGATCCCCTGGCTGGTGCTGGCGGGCCTGCTCGTGGCGACCGTCGCCGGGCAACCGCTGCGGTGGGAGCCGCGCACCGGCCCGTCCGCCGCCACGGCGCTGCTGTTCGGAGCACTCGTCATCCACGTCGGGCTTGCCTGGCACGCTGGAGGAGTGAGTCTCGTCGAGGCCGGCCGCGAGTGGGGTTCGGGCGACCTCCAGGCATCGTCGTTGCCCCAGGACGCCGCCGGACCGCTGCTGTTGCCCGCGATCTGGGTCCTCCAGCTCGTTCCCGGCCTGTCCGCACGCGCGGTCGCGGCCACGGTCGGCCTGCTCGCCGCGGCGGCGATCGTGGCCGGAGCGGGGACTCTTGCGCGGAAATGGGGCTACACCGGCACCGCTCGCGCCACTGCTGCCAGCGTCGCGTGGGCGCCGCCCATCCTGCTCGCCCACGGCCTCAGCCCCGGCGGGCTGATCTCCGGTGCTGCGCTCGTCTGGTCCTGGTGGGCGCTCGGCGAGGTCTGGTCGGGGCGACACCGCCCGGACCGGATGGCGTTGCTCAGTGGCGCCCTGCTCGGGGTGGCGGTCGGGATCTCGGTGTGGCCGTTGATCGTGCTGCCCCTGTGGCTCGGTCGGTACCGGGGCCGCCGTGCCGGCTGGTTCGTGGTCGGGATCGGGGCCGCCCTCCTGGCGACGGTGGCGGCGCTCCTGCCGACGGCGATCGCGATCGGCGACGTCTGGCAGGTGGCCGCCGGCGACGCCTTGAGCTCCGAGTCGCTGCCGGGCGCTACCGCTGTGGTCGTGGTGATCGCCGCGATCGCTGCCGGGGTCCTGACGATCCCGCTGAGCCCCACCCGATCCTCGGCGCTCTCGGCCGCGGTGCTCACCCTGGCGATGCCCTGGTGGCCGGAGGCCTGGGCCGTCACGGGCCCGGTCGCTGCGATCCCGTTCGTGCTGCTCGCGGCTGTGGCTCCTGACCAGCCGGGGGAGCGCTGGCCGCCGGACGCCCCGGTCGAGGATCTCGTCCACGCACCCGAGGCACGTCCGTGACCGACGCAGCCCGCCACGCCGACGTCGAGGTCGTGCTGACCTCGGATGTGCTGCGGGTCGAGGACGCCGTCGCGCACGTGACCCGCCCCGACTGTGGCGGGATCGGGGTCTTCCTCGGGGTGGTCCGGGACGAGGGCGGCACGGTCGCCGCACTGGAGTACGAGGCCTGGGAGGAGGCCGCCGATCCCGCCATGCGCACGGTGGCGGACACGGTCCTCGACGCCCATCCCGACGTCCGGGCGGTCTACCTCGCGCACCGTCTCGGGCGCCTCGCGGTCGGGGAGACGAGCGTCATCGTCGCGGCCTCGGCGCCGCATCGGCCGGCGGCGTTCGCCGCCACGCGCGCCCTCATCGACGAACTGAAGGCCGAGGTCCCCATCTGGAAACGGGAGGAGTTCCGGGACGGCAGTGCTCGCTGGCCCGGGACCGACAGCGACGCCCAGCCCGGTCCGCGAACCTGATCGGTCGTTCGACGTCGAGGTTGGTTCGATGCCGTGAGCGGTGGCGGTACGTTGCCGCTCGCTCCGCTCCGACAAGGCTCGCCCGTGCCGCTCGCGTTCCTCCCACTCATCGCTGTCGTCCTCATCGCTTCCCTGTGGTTCGTCGGCACCCGCCGCTCGCGACAGGAACCGGTGACCTCGGTGGCGCAGTTCCAGTCCGCCCTGACCGCCCTCGCCCCCCGCGAGACCGACGACGCCTGATCCGGTCGGGCTCCGCCGGGCCACGCTGCGTACCCTCGCGACGCACCACGACGACGCGATCGCGACGGAGCCGCCGTGAGGATCAACCGTCGGGGCGTCGTCCTCGCCCCGCTCCTCCTGACGCTGCTGCTGGCCACGATCGGGGCGCAGAGCAGCGGGGACCCGTACCGGCCACAGCAGTGGTGGCTCGACCAGATCGGGGCGCCGACCGCGTGGGAGACGGCCACCGGTGGCGGGGTCGTCATCGCGATCGTCGACACCGGAGTCGACCTCACCCATCCCGACCTCGTTGAGCAGTTCACCCGTGATGCGGATGGGCGCGTCTTCGGGCTCGACCTCATCGACGGCGACGACCACCCCCAGGACGAGCAGGGCCACGGGACGATGGTCGCGGGGATCGCCGCTGCCGCGGTCAACAACGGGGTCGGAGTCGCGAGTGTCGCTCCCGACGCCAGGATCATGCCGATCCGGGTCCTCGACGAGGACGGCTCCGGCGAGGGGGACGACGTGGACGAGGGCATCCGCTGGGCGGTCGACAACGGCGCCGATGTGATCAACCTCTCGCTCGAGGCGCAGGAGATCGCGCCGGGCGCAGGGGTGCTCCAGGCGCCCACCGACGCCGTTCGGTACGCCTGGGAGCGGGGCGTGGTCGTGGTCGCGGCGGCAGGCAACAGCTCGAACCCGTTCACCGACTATCCGCCGAACTCGCCGGTCGTCCTAGTGGGAGCCACGGACCGCAACGACCGGAAGGCGGAGTTCTCGGATTCGGGGCGGCGGGACGCGGTCATGGCCCCAGGGGTGGACATCATCAGCACCTGGTGCGACACGCAACGCGGGACCCAGCCGTGTGACGAGCGGCGGGAGCGGCGCTACGGCGAGGGCGACGGGACGTCGTTCTCCGCGCCACAGGTTGCCGGCGCGATCGCGCTTCTGCGGGCACAGGGACTCGACCACCGGCAGGCCGTCGATCGCGTGCGCTCGACCGCCGAGGACCTCGGCCCCGAGGGTCCCGACACCGAGACCGGCGTGGGCCGTCTGGACGTTGCGGCAGCGGTGGGACCCTCGCGCGAGCCGGGTCCCTCGCCCACCTCCCCGAGTGATGCCAGCCCCTCGCCGTCCTCCGGTTCGGGACCCGCAGGCGAACAGACACCCACCCCGGCCGCGGAACCCACCCCCACCACCAGACCGAGCTCACCCGAGCCCACCGGCGCACCGTCCCCGACGCCGTCGCCGACCCCGATCGCCGATGCCGATCCCGACGTCACCACGGCACCGGCCCCCGGGACCGACGTCCAAGGGCTCGAGGCGGTCACGCGGATCGATGTCGTCCTCTTGCGGTCACTGGCCGCCGCGCTCGTCGTCGCCACCTTCTGGTTGATCCTCGTCGTCCGTCGGGAGTTCGCGTCATGAGTCGCGGTGCCCGGATCGGCCGGAGTAGTCCGGAGTAGTCAAGTGATGCCGGCCGGCTGCCGATAGAGAAGTCAGGAAGTCAAGCTGCCGGTTTGCCCACCCGCAGCGTGGCCACTAGAACGGTGAGAACCGACACGGGAGCAGTGCCATGGAGCACCTCGTCCGTTACGAGCTCGAGTCCGGCGAGACCAAGTACGACACGGTCCAGTCCCTCGAGGCAGCGATCAACCTCGTTGAACGCCTCCGCAACGAGGCCGGCACCAGCAACGTCGAGGTCTTCCGTCACGTCCCGATCGAGTTCAAGACCTACTACAAGGTGGTGGTCGCGGACGAGGAGCTCGAGCGCACGGGCTCCCCACAGTCGACTCCGACACCGTCGAGCGAAGGCGACCCTCCGCCCGGATCGATGCCGCTCAACCCGCCGGCGCAACCCAAGGTGCAGGTCCACGACGCGCCAGACGACCAGTCGGAAGCGGAGCAGGGCAACGGCGGCGACGGGGACGGCAAGCGCTCCTCGCTGTTCTCCCGCGGCTGAAGGGGCGTCACGCCCGCTGGATAGGCTGAATCCCCACCTTCAGACGGGGTTCTGTGCGTCGACTCGTCGTCCTCCTCCTCGTCGTCGCGGGGCTGACCCTCGTGGCGCGGGGCGCTATCCCGTGCGCGGGCTGGCAGCTGCAACCCGACTGCTATGTCGCGCTGCATCCGGGGCCGGTCGAGAACACGTTCGGCCTGGTAGCGGTCGATGAAGCACGGACCTACCCGCCGACCGGGAAGCTGCTGCTGACGACCGTCCTGGTGGAATCGAAGCTCGACCTCCTGGAGTGGGTCGCGGGTCCCTTCCGTACGGGAGTCGACCAGGTACCACGCGAACGCATCTACCCGCCCGGCAGCGATCGGGAGGAGGTGCGTCAGCAGAACGTCGCGCTCATGGTCGACAGTCAACTGGAAGCCACGCTGGCTGCGCTGCGAGAGCTCGGCTACGAGTTCGACACCGACTTCGACGGGGCCCGCGTCGTGGAGGTCATGGCAGACACGGCTGCGGAGGGCCGACTCGAGGTCGGCGACGTGATCGTCGCGGTCGACGGCACGACCGTCTCGGACAACCGCGGGCTCGTCGAGCGGATCCAGGACGCGGCACCCGGCGACGAGGTGACGCTGACCGTCCAGCGGGAGGGGCAGCGCCGCGAGATCACGCTCCAGCTCGGAGCTGCGTCCGACGACCCCTCGGTGGCACAGGTGGGCGTGCAGGTGACCTCGCATCTCGAGCTTCCCGTGGACATCGCCATCGACGCGGGGGTGATCGGCGGGCCGAGCGCGGGGCTCGTGTTCGCGTTGTCGATGGTCGAGCTGCTCGAGCCCGGGGATCTGCTGGGCGGGGCGGTCGTGGCCGCGACCGGGACCATCGATCGTGACGGCAACGTGGGGGGCGTCGGCGGGATCCGGCAGAAGGTGCGAGCCGCCAGCTCGCCCGAGGACGGTGAGCCGGCCAGCGTGTTCCTCGTACCCCAGGGGAACATCGTCGAAGCCGAGACCGCCTCCGTGGAACGGGACATCCTGCTGGTCCCGGTCGGCACGCTGGCCGATGCAGTGGCGGCGCTGCGCGCCATCCGTGACGGCGAGGAACCCGTCGATGCCCGGGCGCTGTCGGCTCCGTGACCGCAGCCGGGCTCGATCGTTGGAATCAGCGGGGCTGCTCAACCGGCTTCTAGACTCGGTGGGACATGACCGGAGGCGTGTCGATCCCGTTGCACCTCGCGGTGCACGTGCTCGGCCTGACGGTGGCGGCCGGTCTCGCCGCCTACGGCTTGGCCCGCCGCCGCGGGGCAGGATCTGCGTGGCCCGGGCTCGTCGTCGGGGGAGGGCTCCTGGCGGTCTCGCACGTCGCCACGGGAGCGTTGCTGACCGGGGACCTCGCGTGGCCGGTCTACCTGCGAGCGGCGGGGTACGCGGGGATCGCCGTTGGGGCGGCGGGACGGCTCGTGGGTCTCGGTGTCGTGGTCGCGGTGGCACCTCCCGCCGCCCACATCGCCGCGGGAGTGGCCGGCGCCGCCGCCGCGGTCGCCTCTGCGCGGGGCGTGCTCGGCCGCGGACGTGCCAGCCTGCCGCTCGCGGCCGGGCTGGCGCTATGGGCGGCCGGTGATCTCGTTTCCCGTACGGACGCCACGTGGGCCGCGGTGCTCTCGCTGGCGGGCTCGGCAGCGGCGGGTGGGTGGCTCCTGCTCCGGGCACGCCGGTCGCTGTACGCCCAGGTCGTCGGTGCCTTCACGGCAGTACTGCTCGTGCTCGTGATCGCGCTGGCGGCTGCCAGTGGCGTCATCTTCTCGCTGGACATCGAGCGGGACCAGCTCCAGACGCTGGAGACGCAGGCTGCGGCCCGAGCGCTGCAGTTCACCGACGAGTGGCCCGGGGAGCTCCGACGACTCGCGACCCCGCTGGCGGGAGACCGGCTGGCGGCGGAGCTCGCAGACGTGAGCCAGGGCGAACGCGCGGGCCTCGACGGCCGGGCGGCGTCGATCGCAGCCTTCCCCGGCGTCGACGTGGCCGTCCTGCTGACCCGCGACGGACAGGTGGCGGGATCCGCAGACCCGCGGCGCGGTGAACCGGGACCGCTTCCGGCAGCCGACGAGGCCGCGATCGCCGGCGCCGAGCTGATCGCCCCGAGCTACCAGGGCGCGGATGCCACCGGGCTGCTGGCGTTCGGCGAGGAACAGCTCCTCGCCATCGGCGCGGTACCGGTGGCCCCGCGACAGGACGGCCAGTTGGCGCTCGACCAGCAGTCCGGAGTGCTCGTGCTCGGCCGTCGCATCACCGATCCGGGGGTGGTGGCCGACATCGCCGAGGCGGGGGCGGCCGAGGCCACGATCCTCGTGTCCGGCTCCGACGCTGCCTCGAGCCTCGGCGCAGAGGACTCCCAGGCGGTCGCCGAGGCTGTGGCCTCCGGGGCACGGTCCCAGGTCACCACCGTGCGCGGGGACCGTCGGTTCGTGACCGCCGTGCCCCTGCGCGACGACGACGGCGCCATGCTCGGCCAACTGGTGCTGACGCTCGACGCCACCACCCTCGCCGGGGCCGAGGAGGACGCCGCCCGGACCCTGTTCCTCGCCGGGGTCGCGGGTCTGCTCGTCGCCGGGCTCCTCGCTGGCGTGCTGAGCTCACGGACGACGCGCCCCGTCCGCGACCTCACGGCGGCCGCCGAGCGGGTCGCAGCTGGGGACTTCGATGTGCAGCTCGGTACCGAGCGTCGCGACGAGGTCGGCCGTCTCGCACTCGCGTTCGACGACATGGCGACCTCGCTCTCGGAACGGGAGGAGGCGCTGCGACGGGCAGCGACGACAGAGGCCGAGCTGCGGCACCGGCTCGAGGTCATCACCGGCTCGATGGGCGAGGCGCTGGTCGCGGTGGATCGGGACGGGACGATCACGACAGCGAACCCGGCCGCCGCCGCGCTGCTGGGCCGGGAGCGAGAGGAGCTCCTCGGCACCGACATCGCCCGCCAGCTCCTCGGCTACGAGGTCGGCGGCGAGCCGCTGCTGGCCGCGCTCGGGGGAGCCAGCCACCGCGGCACCGCGGCGGCGCGAGGCTCGATCGTGAGAGGTCGGACCGGAACGCCCGTGGCAGCCACGGCCGCCCCGCTCACCGACGACGACGGGGCGCTCCTCGGCCGGGTGTACGTGCTGCGGGACGTGACCGGCGAGGTCGAAGCCGAACGGATGAAGACCGAGTTCCTGTCCAACATCAGCCACGAGCTCCGGACGCCGCTGACGCCCATCAAGGGCTACGCGGAGGTCCTGCGGAACCGCGAGCTCGATCATGTCCGCGTCGTGGACTTCGCGGGCAACATCTCGCTGGCGGCGCAGCGACTCGAACGGATCATCGGGATGCTCGTCGACTTCGCGGCGCTCGAAGCGGGGCGGATGGAGGTCGACATCGTGCCGACCGACGTCTCGGACGTCGTCGACGACGTCCTCGAGGACTGGCGGAACCGCCACCCGGACCGCAAGTTCGTGCGACGGATCGCACGCGATCTCGACCACGTCTTCGTCGATCCTCGCCTGCTCCACCGGGTGCTCGAAGAACTCATCGACAACGCGGTCAAGTTCAGTGACGACACCATCAGCATCCTGGGCAGGTGGGGGGACGAGGGCACCGTCGACCTGATCATCCGCGATCGGGGTGAAGGGATCGATGACGAGGCACTCGAGCAGATCCACGAGGACTTCCGCCAGGTCGACGGGTCCGCGACGAGGCGGTTCGGGGGCCTCGGCCTCGGCCTGTCGATCGTGATGAGGATCCTCGAACGGTTCAATGCAGACGTGACCGTCCGATCAGAAGAGGGAGAGGGCACGGACGTCGTCGTCCACCTGCCCCCGGAGGAGCGATGACCACGCTTGCGAACCCCGAGGCCGAGGCGCTCGAACGAGCATCGCTCGGCTCGCGCGTGTCCGCGTGGCTCTCGATCGGGGCAGCGGTCCTGGCGCTGGTGCTCGCACCGCCGAGCCAGGGCGACCTGCTGCCGGCGGGGATCCTCGGCACCGTCACCGAAGGCCAGCTCGAGCAGCTCGTGGACGGCACCTGGCGGGTCGCCACCGCCGGGGATCTGGTGCCCGAGGGAGCTCGCGTCCGCACCCCCGATCACGCCGCGACGATCCGCACGCGCGACGGAGCCGTGAGCCTCGCCGTGGGGACCGAGGGTCGGCTCGACGCCGGGACCGTCGATCTCCAACAGGGCTCGATCCTCGTCGAGACGCCGGAACCGGTCGAGGTGAGCTCGACGACCGTCGCCGCGCGAGGGCGGGGCGCGTGGCGGGTCGATCTCGGTAGCTCCCCGCGCGTGGGCGTCTACGAGGGCGGGGCGACCGTGACCGACCTCAACGACCGGGAGGCTTCCATCGGGTCGCTCCAGCAGATCGACATCGTCGAGGGGGATCTCGGTCGGGGCGTTGCACTGCGCTACCTCGACACCGACGACTGGGACGCGCGGCTGTTGGCGCGGGCGATCGCGGTCGACCGCCAGGTGGAGCGGCTGACGGCGAGCTTCGAGGCCGACTACGGCGTCGCGCTCCAGCCCGCGGGCTTCTACGCCGACTTCGTGGCGGTCGAAGGAGTGCTTGCGGAATCGCTGCGGGGCCTGTCGCGCTTCCGGCAGGGTGACCGGTTCGGGCCGCCTGCGGAGACGCTGGTCGCTGTCGTCGTCACGGACCTGCTGAACGAGCGGGCTGGTCTGTCCCCGGCCGACGCCGTGGGCGAGATCCGATCGCTGCGCCAGGACGGGGCGACCTGGGGGCTCGTGCTCGCTGCTCACGACCTCGGTCCCGACGAACTCCGCGCAGCAGCCGACCAAGCGCTGCGCGCACGGCAGCAGGAGGAGGCTGCGGGAACCGCTGTTCCAGTGGCGTCCGGGACCTCGGAGACCACCACCCCAGACGAGGACACCTCACCGGACGGTGGGGATGGCGGATCGGAGCCGGAGGACCCCGAACCGAGCCCCAGTCCCCGCCCGAGCCCATCCGAGGACGATGTGGTCGAGGAAACGATCGACGAGACCACCGACGACGTCGCCGATCTCCTCGAGCCCGTGCCTGGTGGCTCCGAGGCAGTGGAGGATGTCTCCGAAGCGGTCGAGGAGCTCCCACTCCCCTGATCGCCCGGTGCCCACTGTGGCCACGAGGGAAGGGGGCGAGCTGGTCTATGCTGCCCCCGCCTTGCCACCTCCGAAGGGGCGCCGGTGCACACACCCGAGGAGATCGCCTCTCGCCAATTCCTGATCTCGCTGCGCGGATACGACCGCGGCGAGGTCGAGGACTTCCTGCGCCAGATCGCTGACGAGGTCGGGGCGCTACAGGCGCGGATCCGGGAGCTCGAGGAGGAGCTCGAAGCGGCCCCCGCCAAGTCGGAGATGCAGCCCGCCGCGCAGGCGCCGGGAACGGCTCCCGTCGAGAGTGATGCGCACCCGTTCAAGGCGCTGGGGGAGGAGACCACCCGCATCCTGGTCGCTGCCGAAGAGTCGGCGCAGGAGATCCGGCGTCGCGCGGAGGAGCGCGCTCGGCACGAGGTGGACCAAGCGAGGCGCGAAGCTCGCGAGGAGGTCCAGGGGGCGCGGCGCACCGCGAGCAAGATCGTGGCCGACGCCGAACGGCGTCGCAACGGGATCGCGGAGGACATCCGCCAGCTCGAAGCGACCCGGGACGACCTGATGCACGAGCTCCGGGAGGCCATGAAGGGTGTTCAGGGCGCGGTCCGCGGGTTGGCATCGACGTCGGGCACCACCGAGCTGGCGGCGGGCGACGCCGGGGCGATGACCGACCAGGAAGCTTCGGAGACGGACGCCACCGAAGGGGACGCGGAGGTGGCCGACGAGACGCCCCCCGACGCCTCCGATGACGATTCCGTGGAGCGTCTCCGTCGGGCCGTCGCCCCCCAAGGCCCCGAGAGCGATGACGATGTCGTCGCCGACAACGAGCACATCGAGCCCGAGACGACCACTGCCGCTGCGCTCGAAGAGGACCGCGACGACGTCGAGGCGGTAGCCGCAGCCGTGGCCGCCGCCCCGACCACCGACGAGATCGATGTCGACGAGGCCCTCGAGATCGCCTCGTTCGCCTCCAGCGTCGGGGAGGAGGAGACAGCACGCGGTGAGGATCAGCCGGAAGCCGAATCGGCTGCCGACGAGGAGTCCGCCGACGAGGACCACAGCGGCGGGGCGGACCTCACAGAAACCGACGAGGCCGAAGACACAGACGACCAAGAAGACACAGACGAAGAACCGGAGCCGGCTCGGCCGATCGCTCTCCGCGACGAGTCGCTGGCAGGCATCCGCCCCGGGATGCTGCGGCGCCTCAAGCGTGCGCTCCAGGACGTGCAGAACGTCGTCCTCGATGCGATCCGTCGCAGCGAAGGGAAAGGCGAGGTCGACGACCTGATCCCCCCCGAGGAGGAGCTCGAAACACTCGGGGAGGTCGCGACGATGTTCCTCACGGCGGCGTACCGGGCTGGCCTCGCGGACGGGGCCGAGCTCGTGGACGAGGAGGTGCCCGAGGACGGTGGGGACGAATCCCGTGTGTCGGGCGCGTCGGCCACGTTCCGAGCGGTGCTCCAGCACGAGATCAACTCGTCGCTGGCTGCGACCTTGCGTGCCGGCCTCGAGGCCGAGGAGCCGGAGACGTCGCTGTCCGAGCGTGTCGGAGGGGTTTTCCGTGACTTGAAGGGCCCGGTCGTGGAGGCCACGGTCAACGAGCACCTCACTCGTGTCTACGGGTACGGAGCGGTCGACATCTGGAAGGAGCTCGGCGCGGTGGACTCGAAGTCCTGGATCACCGGGCAGGAACCCCGCTGTCCCGCGAACCAGTGCCAGACCAACCAGCGTGAGGGGCCGGTAGCGCTCTCCGAGAAGTTCCCGAGCGGCGACGAGGTGCCGCCCGCGCACGATGCGTGTGTCTGTGCCGTCACCCCCGGCTGAGCCCACCCCCCGGGCCAGTGTGAACCCGGCAGGGGCGAGTCCGTACCCTCCAGCCCACGTGGCCGGCGCAAGGGGCGGGGCGCTGGCCGGAAACCCAAGACAACGAGTGGTGTCGCGTGCGTAACTTCCTTCGCCGGCGTCTCGGCATGGTCCTCATCGGCGTGGCGGTCCTGCTGATCCTCTCCGCGAACCGGATCGCGACCTTCCTCACCGATCTGTGGTGGTTCGACGCGCTCGGGTACCGCAGCACCTTCACCACGGTCCTGTCGACGCAGGTGATCCTCGGGATCGTGTTCGGAGCAGCGCTCGCCGCACTGGTCGCTGGCAACCTCATGGTGGTGCGTCGGATCCGGCCGCTGTTCGTGCCGTCAACGCCGCAGCAAGCCACGATCGAGCGCTACCGCAACATGGCCGATCCCTACCTCCCGTGGCTGATCGTGGCGGTCGCGGTGCTGTTCGGATTCACGGCCGGGGCGGCGGTCGCGACCCAGTGGGAGCCCTTCCTGCTGTGGCAGAACGCCCAGGAGTTCGGGATCCTGGACGATCAGTTCAACCGCGATGTCGGCTTCTTCGTCTTCTCCCTGCCCTGGCTGAAGTTCGTGCAGACGTGGCTGTTCACGTCGCTGCTGCTGACGCTGCTGCTGACGGTCGGGGCGCACTACCTGCTCGGGGGTATCCGTCCCGAGAACCCGGGCGAGAAGGTCATGCCCAACGTCAAGGTGCACCTGTCGGTGCTGCTGGCACTGGTACTGGCTGCACGCGGTTGGGGCTACTGGCTCGACCGGTTCATGCTCAACTTCTCGCCGCGTGGCCAGGTCACCGGTGCCTCGTACACCGATGTGAACGCGGAGCTGCCCGCGCTGAACCTGCTGCTGATCATCACCGCTGTCGCGATCGGGCTCGTGCTGTGGAACGTCCGACGTCGGGGCTTCCTGCTGCCCGGTGTCGCGATCGGGATCCTGATCCTCGCGAGCATCCTGCTGCAGGGCGCCTATCCTGCGGCGATCCAGCGGCTCCGCGTCGAGCCGCAGGAACTCGCGCGGGAGTCGCGGTTCATCGAGCGCAACCTCACGGCGACGCGCCACGCCTACCGGCTGGACAACGTCGACTTCAACCAGTTCCCCATCGCCAACGACCTCACGGAGGCGCAGGTCCGGGACAACGAGGTCACGGTCACGAACATCCGGCTGTGGGATCCCCAGGTGCTGCAGACGACGTACGCGGAGCTCCAGGCGCTGCGTCCCTACTACCAGTTCAACGACGTGGACGTCGACCGGTACATGATCGACGGCGAGCTGCGCCAGATCATGCTGTCGACCCGTGAGCTCGACATCCCGGGCTTGCCATCGCAGGCGCAGACTTGGCAGAACCAGACCCTCACCTACACCCACGGCTTCGGGGTGGTCGCCTCGAAGGTCAACACCGCCACCGTCGAGGGGCAGCCGGTGTTCGTCGCTGAGGACATCCCGCCGGTGGGGGAGGAAGAGCTCGTCCCGCAGGAGCAGGCCGGGATCTACTACGGCGAGCGGGAGAACCCGCTGTATTCGATCGTCGCCACCAACAACCGAGAGATCGACTACGAGGATCCAGAGACTGCCCAGCAGGCGTTCACGAGCTACGCCGGTCAAGGGGGCGTCAGCGTCGGGAACCTCTTCCGCAGGGCCATGTTCGCGATCCGCTTCTCGGACCCGAACGTCGTGCTGTCGAACCTGCTGACCGGCGACTCGAAGCTGCTGATGCGGCGAGATGTCACCAGCCGCGTACGGGAAGTGGCGCCCTACCTGCTCTTCGATCGCGATCCCTACCCGGTGGTTCTGGACGGCCGGGTCAAGTGGATCCAGGACGCCTACAGCCACTCCAACTTCTATCCCTATTCCGAGCGGCGTGTGCTGAACGCCGACGTCCGGGCACAGGTCAACTACGTGCGGAACAGCGTCAAGGCGGTCGTCGATGCCTACGACGGGACGGTCGAGCTCTACGTCATCGACGAGGACGATCCCGTCATCGGTGCGTGGGAGCAGATCTTCCCCGACTTCTACCATCCTGCCTCGGAGCTGCCGCAGGGGCTCGTCGAGCACTTCCGCTACCCCGAAGACCTCTTCACACTCCAAGCCAGCGTCTACACCACCTACCACATCCCGGAGGCAGCCGAGTTCTACTCCAAGGCCGACGCCTGGGAGATCCCCGCGGACGCTGCGCAGCTTGCGAACCGACAGGATCTGAGCTCGAGCCAGGTGCCGCTGGACCCCTACTACCTGTTGATGCGGCTGCCCGGCCAGACCGACGAGGAGTTCGTCCTCATCCAGCCCTACAAGCCGCGGAACCAGCCGATCATGGTGGCGTGGCTGGCGGCCCGGTCAGATCCTGGCAAGTACGGGGAACTGTTCGCAGTGCAGTTCCCAACTGACCAGAGCCCGCTCGGCCCGTCGCAGGTGCAGGCGCGGATCGAGCAGGAGGACCAGATCGCCGAGTACATCACCTTGCGGGACCAGCGCGGCTCGCAGGTGATCCGAGGCAACATGCTGGTGCTCCCGATCGAGGAGTCGATCCTCTACGTCGAGCCGCTGTTCCTCCAGAACGAGCAGGCCGAGATCCCCGAGCTCGACAAGGTCGTGGTCGTGATGGGGAGCCAGGTCGCCTTCGAGGACACCCTGGCTGAGGCGATCGCGTCGCTGGTCGGTGCCGACGAGCCCGTCGGTGACGAGCCACCCCCCGACGACGACGATGCTGGAGAGGACGACCCGTCAGCAGACATCGGCGAACTCGTCGTCCAAGCGCTCGAGCTCTACAACGACGCGCAGGACGCGCTGACCGACGGCAACCTCGGTCGCTACCAGTCGCTGCTCCAGCAGATGCAGCGGGTCCTCGAACGCATGGCCGCGATCGAAGGCGTTGCCGCCCCGACCCCTCAGCCCACCGACGGTGGCACGGCGTCCCCTTCGCCCCAGCCGACCGAGACTACGAGTCCCTGACCGCACGGTTGGAGGGCGCTGGTTTGATGCGCTGACGGGGCGTGGGTACCTTCATGAGCCGCGACGCGGGGTGGAGCAGTCTGGTCAGCTCGCCGGGCTCATAACCCGGAGGTCGCAGGTTCAAATCCTGCCCCCGCTACTAGCCAGAACCCTCGGAATCTTCAAGATCTCGGGGGTTTTGGGCTTCCTTGGGTTCATGCGTCATCGTTGTTGCGATAACGCTCCGGCGACGCTCTCGGCGATGGCGGGTCGCTAGGATCGTGCAGACGGAGTCGGAGCCCGAAACGCCGGGCGCCGACCTCCCGAGAGCCTCTAGCTGCTCCGAGGAAGCGGGGCGTGTCATGACCCCGGGTGATGCCACCTACCTCGCGCAGCAACGTGCTGACCTGCTGCGTTTCGCGGCTGGTGCGCGCACGCCACGCGGCTTCGGATGGCTCAACCGCGACGGCTCGCTGGACAGTTCACGCCCGGTGCAGCTCTACATCACCAGTCGCATGACGCACGTCGCCGCACTCGGGAGTCTCGTCGCCGAACCGCCGGCACCTGGTGGACCCGACGCCGACCACTTGCGTGAACTGGCGGCTCACGGGGTTCGGTCGCTCGCGGGGCCGCTCCACGATGACCGCCACGGGGGATGGTTCGCAACGGTGTCCGACGAGGGGGTGGTCGATCCGAGCAAGGAAGCCTACGGGCATGCCTTCGTGGTTCTCTCGGCTACGTCGGCGGCGCACGCTGGAGTCGATGGCGCGGATGCCCTCCTCGATGAGGCCTTGCAGGTTTCCTCCGATCGGTTCTGGGACGACGACGAGGGCCTGTCCGTCGATCGATGGGACCGTGCGTGGTCGGAACTCGAGCCGTATCGGGGCGCGAACGCGAACATGCACACCGTCGAGGCGTATCTCGCCGCAGGCGATGCCACGGGTGAAGTCGCGTGGTATCGACGGGCGGATCGCATCGTGGAGCACGCCCTGTCCTGGGCGCGACCGAACCAGTGGAGGATGCCTGAGCACTTCGACGAAGACTGGCGTCCCCTCTTCGACTACAACCGAAGCCGACCGGCGGATCCCTTCCGCCCCTACGGATTCACGATCGGACACGGCTTCGAGTGGTCCCGCCTCGTGCTAGCGACGGACGTGGCGCTCTCCTCGAGCGGCGGGGACGCACGGACCGCCTCGGCGGTCGCTCTCTACGACCGTGCTCTCGAGGACGGGTGGGCGGCGGACGGGGCTCCCGGGTTCGTCTACACGACGGACTGGGAGGGCACTCCTGTGGTCCGCGAACGCATGCACTGGGTGCTCGCCGAGGCGTTGGCGGCTGCCGAGGCGCTGCGACGCGCGACCGGCGAAGAGCGGTTCGCCGACGACGCGCTCACGTGGTGGGCGTACGCGGATCGACACTTCGTCGATCACGACCGCGGCTCGTGGCATCACGAGCTCGATCCCTCCAACCGGCCCTCCGCCACCGTCTGGCCCGGCAAGCCTGACGTCTACCATGCCTATCAGGCGTCCCTGGCGCCGCTGCTCCCGACCGCTCCATCCTTCGCGGCTGCCAGTCGCGGGTTCCGTCGAGACGACCGGTCTCGCCACTAGGCGGCGTGGTGCCCGCGCTCCCTGCCGCATGTCCGCCGCGGGGCGTGGCGACGTGATGGCACGTCAACTCAGGTCTTCGCGCCTTCATCCGAGTCGACCTGTTTCGCCCCGGTCATGATGGCGACCGCGTCCGACATCGTGTGGTCGGCCGGGTCGATGACCGCGACGCGGCGGCCGAGGCGGTGGATGTGGATGCGGTCGGCGACCTCGAAGACGTGCGGCATGTTGTGGCTGATCAGGATGATGGGCAGCCCGCGCTCGCGGACGTCCTTGATCAGTTCCAGCACGCGCCGGGACTCCTTGACGCCGAGTGCTGCGGTGGGCTCGTCCATGATGACGACCTTGGTCGCGAACGCTGCAGCGCGTGCGACCGCGACACCTTGGCGCTGGCCACCTGACAGGGTCTCGACGGCCTGCCCGATGTCCTGGATCGTCAGGAGTCCGAGATCGCTGAGTTGCTTTCGGGCGTGGTCACGCATGGCGCTGCGGTCGAGGAGTCGGAACACCGACCCGAGGATGCCGGGCTTGCGTCGCTCGCGCCCGAGGTACATGTTCTGCGCGATGTCGAGCTGCGACGAGACGGCGAGGCTCTGGTAGACCGTCTCGATGCCTTGGTCACGTGCGTCGAGCGGGCTGCGGAAGTGGACCGGTTCCCCGTTGAGGAGGATCTCTCCCTCGTCCGGCTGGTAGGCACCGTTGAGGCACTTGATCAGCGAGGACTTCCCGGCCCCGTTGTCTCCGATGACGGCCAGTATCTCGCCGGGAAGCAGCTCGAAGTCGGCGTCGCTCAGGGCGGTGACGTGCCCGAAGCGCTTGGTGAGCCCGCGCGCTTCGAGAACCGGGGTGGGGCGCTCGCTCGTCATGATCCGACCCTCCGGATCCACTGGTCGAGTCCCACAGCGACGAGGACCAGCACGCCGACGGCGAAGACCCGCCACAGAGGCTCGAAGCCCAGTTGCGACAACCCGCTGTCGAAGATGCCGACGATCAGTGCACCGATGAGCGTCCCGAGGACGAGGCCCCGTCCGCCGAACAGACTGGTGCCGCCGATGACGACAGCCGTGATGCTCTCGAGGTTGGCGTTCACGAGCGGAATCGGGCTGACTGCGCCGATCCGCCCGATCCAGAGCCAGCCTGCCAGGCCGCAGAGGAGTCCGGCGACGGTGTAGACCGAGAGCAGGACACGTTCGCCGCGGATACCGACAAGACGGGCGGTCTCGGGGTTGTCGCCGACGGCGTAGACGTGCTCGCCCCAGGCCGTGTTCTGGAGTGCATAGGTGAAGAAGGCGTAGAGGAGGAGCATGAACAGTGCCCCGAAGGTGATCCGGAAGCCGCTGACAGGCTCCCAGACGTTGCCGAACCACAGCAGGATGTCAGCTTCGGCCACGACGTCGGAGTTCCGGACCGTGACGTTGTCCGAGAACCACTGTGCTAGCGCCCCGAAGACACTGAGGGTGCCAAGTGTTGCGATGAAGGGAGGAAGCCTGAGGCGGGTGACGAGCAGCCCGTTGGCGGCGCCGGCTGCCAAACCGATCCCGAGGCCGAAGAGCAATCCCAGCCAGGGGTTCCAGCCCCACGTGACCGCAAGCTTGCCCATCACGACGGAACTGAACAACACGATCGCGCCGACCGACAGGTCGATGCCGGCAGTGAGGATGACGAGGGTCTGGGCGATCCCGAGCGTCCCGATGATCATCACCTGGGCGAGGATCGTCGACACGTTCGTGGCGGTGAGGAAACGCTCTCCGACGATGGAGAAGAAGAGGAACGCCAGGAGCAGCACCACCGATGGGCTGGCGAGTGGCCTGCGGTGGAGATACCGCTGGAGCCGGTCTAGGGGCGACTGGCTCTGATCGAACGCGGCGACCTCTCCGCCTGCTGCCCCCGCAGCTTCCTCGGCGTCCCGTAGGTCGTCCGCCCCGTGTCGCCCGGCGCCGGCTGCTGTGCCGGTGCCTGCTGTCCCGGTGTCGTCTGTCACGGATGCATCACCTCCCAACTGGGTGCATCACTGTCCTGCTGGTCGGAGGATGCGCACCGGTGGGAAGGACTCGGTACGCATCCTCCACGTTTCCGCTAGCCCCAGCAGTTGTCGAGGCCCCACTCGCTGCTCTGGGACTCGACGGCGTCGACGGGGTTGTCCGTGATCAACTCGACGCCGGTGTTGTAGAACTCGAGCCCAGGTGAGTTCTCGGGGATCTCACCTGTGGCGATGGCTTCAACGCCCAGCGATGCCATCTCGAGGGGGAACTGCATCGATGTGGCGCCGATGTTGCCGTCGGCGACGTCTTGGACGCCTGGGCAGGAGCCGTCGATGGACACGATGATCGGGTCCAGTCCGGCGGCGTCGAGTGCGAGCTTGGCACCGGCGGCAGCGGGTTCGTTCAACGTGTAGACGACGTCGATATCGGGGTCGAGGGCGATGAGGCGCTCCATGGCTGCCCGGCCGCCTTCCTCGTTCCCGTTGGTCACGTCCTGCCCGACGATCCTCGGGTCGTCCTCGTCACCCCACTGGTTCGGGTCACCGATGTCGACGCCGAAGCCCGTCAAGAAGCCCTGGTTGCGGAGTACGCCCACCGTTGGCTGCTGGGGAGTGATGTTCAACAGGGCGATCTTGGCGTTGTCGGGATCGTCGACGGTCTCTCTCGCCCAGATCCCGATCAACTCGCCTGCGCGGAAGTTGTCCGTGGCGAACGTGGCGTCGGCGGCATCGATCGGATCGAGTGGCGTGTCGAGCGCGATGACGATGAGACCAGCCTCTCGGGCTCGCTCGACCGTGGGCACGATGGCCGTCGTGTCGGCTGGTGTGATGAGCAACCCGGCGGCTCCGATGGAGATCAGGTCCTCGATCGCGGCCACCTGCGAGGCGTTGTCCTCGTCGCCTTCGCCGGCGAAGGCCCGCAGTTCGACACCGAGTTCGTCCGCCTTGGCCTGGGCACCCTCGCGCATCTTCACGAAGAAGGGGTTGGTCTCGTTCTTCGTGATGAGCCCCACGATGACCTTGTCACCGTCCCCGCCAGCCTCGCCGCCGCCGTCGTCAGCGGTGGTCTCCGTTCCTCCGTCGCCGGACGTGTCACCGTCGGCGCCGGAGTCGTCATCACCACCGCAGGCAGCAGCGAACAACGTGAAGAGGACAACGACTATCCCAAGCCTGATCCATCGCGGTGTCATGGTCGGTCCCTCGCCTTCGTGGTGTAGCGCACAGTTCGGGTGATACGAAGCGATCCCATCTTCCGTTCCTCTCAGGATCACTTCTGTAGATGTTCTAGCATAAATATGGCCTGTGTCAAGCAGAAGATTGTGCGGACGCAGCGGTGGGCACCGTTTCGAAGTGCGTTGTGCCGATCTGCACGCCAGCCCGTGGCCCGACTGTGTCACCCGCCGGAACGACGGGGAGGTGGTGGTTCACTGCCCGGCCGGCGAGCACCGCCGCCCCGCGCACGGTGAGGTGATGGGCCGAGGCCGTCCTGACCTCGCGACCGAGCACCGTCGCCAGAAGCTCGACCCACTGTCGGTGTCGGCTCGCTCCGCCGGCTACCACGAGGGAGTCAACCTCGGTTCGCTCCATCAGCTCCCGCGTCCGCGCCCCGATGTAGCTGGCAACCCCGCGGACTGCGCTGCGGACCAGTGCGTCGCGGTCGTGACTCAGGCGGAGGCCGGTCCAACCGGCGCTGCTGTGGCCGAGGTCCGGATCGCGCTCGCGATTCAGGAAGGGAACGAACACCGGGTCGTCGGGATAGGGGGCGGAGAGCACCTGGCTCACCCCGGCGTAGACGTCGTCCCACTCACACCGAACCTGTTGACGCACCCAGTCGAGCGCGAGTCCGCCGTTCACCACCGCCGCCATGCCGTACCAGCGGACCGAGTCGGAGGCGGAGCGGTACTGGTGCAAGCCCATCGCCGGGGCGTCTGAGATCGTGGGTGCCGCGAGTGGGGTGATGGCCTGGGCGCCCGTACCGGAGTTCAGCAACATCTGGCCGGTATCCTCGATCCCTGCCCCCAGAAGGGCCGCTGGGGCATCGCCGGCACCGACGGCAACGGGGATCCCCGATCGGAGGTTCAGCTCCTCCGCCACCGACGAGTCGACCGTGCCGGCGACGCTGGCCGAAGGCTGGATCGGGGGAAGCAGATCGCGGCTCACGCCGACAGCTTCGCACGCGGTGTCGCTCCAGCCGTCGGCAACGACGTCGTACAACAGCGTGGCGGAGGCGTCGCTCGGATCGGTCACGACGCCGCCCCGGCACAGCTGCATCCGGAACCAGTCCTTCGGTTGTACGACGTTCGTGGCTCGGGCGAGGGCCTCGGGTTCGTTGCGGGCCAACCAGACGAGGATCGGGCCCGCCATCCCCGACACGATGGGGTTCCCCAACGTGCTGGGATTGTCCTCGTGGAAGGCGTGGAAGACGTCGAGGACGCTGTGAGCGCGCTGGTCCGGCCACAGGATCGCCTCACGCACCGGGCTGCCGTCTGCATCGGTCAGTACGATCCCGTGCATCTGCCCGGTGACCGCCACCGCATCGATCGAAGGGCCAACCGAGGCTGTCAACCGCCGCACCGCTCGTCGCCCGACCTCCCACCAGATCAGAGGATCCACGTCGGCGGTCGCGGCAGAGAGGTCGAGGGTGTCGTACGACTCCTTCGCCGAAGCGACGACACTGCCGTCGTCAGCGACGACCATGGCCTTGAGCGAACCGGTGCCGATATCGATTCCGAGGTACACGGAGCTCCCCGCATGCTGGAGCCGGAGCAGGCGTCCCAGCCCGACTTCTGATAGGTTGCCGAAGGATAGTCGGTCATTGTAGTCAAAAGATTCGCCATTCTAACCTTAAGGTGATTCCGCACCCATGAACAAGGCAAGCCCCCGCGATCCAGCCGAGGGGTTGATCCTCCGTCTGGTGCGCCAACAGGGGACGCACACGCGTGCGAGTCTGGGGGAGGCGACGGGATGGGCTCGCTCGACGGTCGCCCGTCGTGTGGATTCCCTCGTCGAGAGCGGGTTGCTGGATCAAGGGGAAGCGCCGTCCACAGGCGGCCGTCCCCCTGAGCAGTTCAGCTTCAACCAGTACGCCGGATCCTTCGTCGTCGCCGACCTCGGGATCACTCACTCGACGCTCGCCCGCGTCGACCTCAACGGGGATCCCCTGTCAGAACCCGTCGACCTCGAACTCGACCTCACCGCTGGCCCGTCACCGACCCTCCCGGTGATCCGGGAAGTCATCGACGACTTGATCGCTGCGTCGGACCTGCCCCCGCTCTTGGCGGTGGGAGTCGGTCTCCCCGCACCCATCGACGCGAACACCCAACGTCCAAGCGATCCTCCGATCCTGTCGGCATGGAACGGCTACCCCCTGGCCGAATCGATCGCACCCGAGGTGTCGGTTCCGACCTTCGTCGAGAACGATGCGAACCTCATGGCGGTCGGCGAATACCGTCGCCGCTGGCCTCAGGCCCGCTCGCTCGTGTTCGTCAAGGTCGGGACCGGCATCGGCGCCGGGATCGTGGTCAGGGATCGCCTCTACCGCGGTGCACACGGTGCCGCCGGGGACATCGGACACATCCAACTAGAGGCCCACGCCGATCAGTTGTGCCAGTGCGGCAGGAACGGGTGCCTCGAGGCGATCGCCGGCGGCGGCGCCTTGGCCAAGCGAGTCAGCGCCCTCGGCCGCCGGGCCGAGAACGCGCGGGCGGTCGCCTCGCTCGTCCACTCAGGAGATCCCGAGGTCAAGTCGCTCGTTCGGACTGCGGGCACACACATCGGGTCGGTGCTCGCTGGCGTCGTGAGCTTCGCCAACCCCGACGTCATCGTCCTCGGAGGCGACCTTGGGATCGAGCCACTGATCCTCTCCTCCGTGAGGGCGGAGGTCCACAGTCGGCCACTCGCGCTGGCCAGCCGAGACTTGACGGTGCAATCGAGCCAACTCGGGCGAACGGTGGGCATCATCGGTGCAGCCGAACTCGTGCTCGACCGGCTCTGGCCCGCACACGACACCGGCCTCCTCGGGCGCTCCGCCCGGGACGGTGCCGGCAGGGCACGGACGCCCACGCCCCGCTGATGAGATCCGATCCCAGTCGCCGGCTCGGTGCTCACGCATCCATCTGGGCCCCGACCTGGGATCACCGGGGCGCGCGTGAGGCGACCTCACAAGCCGCAGAAGCGGGCTTCAGCTTCATCGAGATCCCCCTCCTCGACCCTCTCAGCATCGACGTCACGGACACGATCCAGGTTCTCGACGCCGCCGAGCTGAGCTGCACGTGCTCGCTCGGCCTGCCCGCCGACGCTCATCTGCCGACCGCCCCCGACAAGGCACTCGCCTTCCTCCAGACTGCGATCGATGTTGCGCACGATCTGGGATCGGAGTGGGTGACAGGTGCTCTCTACGGCAACCTCGGCACGTTCACGGAGGCACCTCCCAGCCGCGACGAACTCGAGACCGTGGCCAGCACGCTCCGAGAGGCCGCCAACTTCGCCGCGGAGCGCGACATGAACCTCGGGATCGAGGTCATCAACCGCTACGAGACGTACTTGCTCAACACCTCCGACCAAGCCGTCGCTCTCCTCGAACAGATGGACGTCCCGAACGCGTACGTTCATCTGGACACCTTCCACATGAACATCGAGGAGTCGTCGTTCTCGGAGGCGATCCACCGCGTCGGAAGTCGCCTCGGGTACGTCCACCTCGCGGAATCCCACCGTGGCGCCCTCGGGGAGGGCCGGATCCCCTTCGAGGAGATAGTCACTGCGCTCGCAGCCATCGGGTACAGCGGCCCGCTGGTGGTCGAGGCTTTCCTCAACGCCCCTCCCGCACTCAAGGCCGTGACGGCCACGTGGACGGATCACGGTCTGAGCGCTGAGCGCTTCGCCGCCACGAGCTTCGCTCACATGACCGCACTGATGGGGGACAGGACAGGGTCGGCAGAGGCGTGAACGATGACCGCTTGGAGCTACGTATGACGGCGAAGACCTCGGTGCCGGCTCGCTTGCTGATCGCCAGGCCTGCCGCCGCCCCTTCGCCGCGTTGCCCTGACCGCAAGGAGATGACATGCCCCGCCTGACACGCCTTCACGACGAGTTCGGTCAGAGTCCGTGGCTCGACAATCTGAAGCGGGAGTATCTGTCGAGCGGAGAACTCGAGACACTGCGGCAGCGGGGCGTGCGGGGACTCACGTCCAATCCGACGATCTTCCAGAAGGCCATCGATGGATCAGCCGCCTACGACACCCAGTTCCGGGCGTTGATCGATGCGGAAGTGGCCACTCTCGATGCGTACTGGGCGATGGTGCTCGACGACATCGACGGAGCGTGCGACGTTCTCGATCCGGTGTTCGAGGACAGTGACGGCGTCGACGGCTACGTCAGCGTCGAGGTGGATCCGCGGTTGGCGCACGACACCTCGGCCACCGTGGCGGCCGCACGTGACCTGCACGAGCGTGTCGGGCGCCGCAACCTGATGGTGAAGATCCCCGGCACCGAGGCTGGTCTCCCCGCGATCAGGCAGATGATCGCCGAGGGTCGCAACATCAACGTCACCCTGATCTTCGGCCTCGACCGCTACCAGGCCGTCATGGAGGCGTACCTGGACGGCCTGGAAGCCTACGCGGACTCGGACGGCTCCGACCTGACGCGGGTCGCCAGTGTCGCCAGCTTCTTCATCAGCCGCGTCGACTCGGAGGTCGACCGCCGCCTCGAGGCCATCGGCACCGACGAGGCGCAAGCGCTCCAGGGCCGAGCTGCGATCGCCCAGGCACAACTCGCGTACAAGCGCTTTCAGGACACGTTCAGCGGGCCTCGCTGGAACGCACTTGCCGCGAAGGGAGCGCGCGTGCAACGGCCGTTGTGGGCGTCGACCTCCACGAAGAACCCCGACTACCCGGACACGCTGTACGTCGACCGTCTGATCGGGCCGAACACGGTCACCACGCTGCCTGAAGCCACGCTGGAAGCCTTCGTGGATCACGGCGAGCTGAGCCGACGCATCGATGCAGGTGTCGACGAAGCTGAGCGGCTCTGGAACGAGCTCGCCGACGTCGGTGTGGACATGGACGACGTCGCGGTCCGGCTCGAACACGAGGGTGTGGCCGCGTTCGAGAAGAGTTTCGACGAACTACTGGCGACGCTCGAGGCCAAGCGGGGGGGACTGAGGTGATCCGCCGCCGACGCCACTTGCGCGTACGGACACGATCCACCGAGGAAGGAACGTCATGATGCGCGGAGTTGTCATGCACGCGCCTGGCGACGTCGAGGTCATCGACCGGGAGGAACCGAGTCTCGTCGAACCCACCGACGCGGTCATCCGCTTGATGGCGACCTGCATCTGCGGGTCGGACCTGCACGCCTACCACGGCCGCGAGGCGGAGGTGGACGACCTGCTCATGGGCCATGAGTACTTGGGTGTGGTCGAGCAGGTTGGCGATGCGGTCACGTCCGTCGATGTCGGTGATCCGGTCGTCGGGTCGTTCGCGTGGTCGGACAACACCTGTGAGATCTGTCGATCCGGCTACCAGCCGAAGTGCGTCCAGGGAGGCTTCTTCCACGGCAACATCGGCACGCAGGCCGAGAAGGCCCGCGTCCCCCTCGCCGACGGCACTCTCGTGAAGCTTCCCCACGCGCCCACCGAGGACCAGGTCCCGCACCTGTTGGCCGCATCGGACGTGCTCGGAACGGGCTGGTTCGGCGCCGCGGCGGCGCAGGTCGGTCCGGGCAGGTCGGTTGCCGTTGTCGGAGACGGTGCGGTCGGGCTCATGGCCGTGCTCGCCGCCAAGCAGATGGGCGCCGAGACGATCATCGCCATGTCGAAGTATCCGGATCGTCAGGAGCTGGCGAAGGCGTTCGGCGCGACGCACATCGTTCCCGAACGGGGCGAGGAAGGCATCTCGGAGGTCAAGGGGCTCACCGGCGGGCACGGGGCGCATTCGGTCGTTGAGGCGGTCGGCTCGCAACAGTCGTTCATGCAGGCGATCGGCTGCACGCGACCTGGCGGCCACATGGGCTACGTCGGTGTTCCGTTCGGGGTCGAACTCCCGGCCATCGAGATGTACTTCGCCGACATCCACCTGCACGGTGGCCCAGCGCCCGTGCGCCGCTACCTCCCAGAACTCGTGAGCATGATCTACGGCGGTGAGATCGAGCCGGGTCGTGTGTTCGACCTGGCACTGTCGATCGAAGAAGCCGCAGAGGGCTACCGAGCCATGGCAGAACGGGAGGCCATCAAGGTCCTGCTCACGCTCTAGCCCGGAGCAAGACGACACCCGACGGTGTCCTCGATGCCCTGTCACGCAGACCGAAAGGCCATCATGCCGAGTTCCGACACTCCCGGCCCGAAGGTAGAGCCGCGCACGATCTCGCAGCGCGTTCGGATCGGCCTCCTCATCGGGGTCCCGGTCGGGCTCCTGATCGGAGCGGGCTTCGCTCTGATGCTGCCGGCAGACCATCAGACCGCGTCCGCATGGGCGGTTCACCTCATCGCCGGGTTGGTTGCGGCCGTCCCCTTCGGGGGTTTCGTGGGCGCCATGGCTGGTCCCCGCAACCGGGATCATTGACCGGTGCCACTGGTGGCGGCCAGCCACGATGGTCGTCCACGCCCTGACGCCGCCTCTCGGCCGGTTCTTCCCGTCGCTGCCGAGGGGGTCAGGAGGACGTGACCGAGGCGGTGTCGCTCGTGAGTGCGGGCCCGCCGGTGTGGTGGCCCGCCCAGCGCTCGAGCTCGGCGTCGAGATCGAGACGGTGGATCGGCGCGGCGGTGGCGTAGTCGCCCCACTCCTCCCGGGGGAGCATCCACATGATCTCGAACTCGTTGCCGTCCGGATCGGCGCCGTAGACGGACAGCGTGGCGCCGTGGCTGGACTCGCCGGTGTAGGCGTCGACCTCGATCAGGGTCTGGCGTGCGTCGGCGAGTTCGTCGACGGTGTCGAGCTGCCAGGCGAGGTGGTACAGACCGATCTGGCCGCGACGCTTCGGCGGCGTGGTCGAGTCGACACCGAACAGGCCGAGGTCGTGGTGGTTGCCCGAGCGCGGCAGCCGCAGGAACGCGGCGTTGGCGCGCGGCTCTCGGGCGATGACCTCCATGCCGAACACGTCGGTGTAGAAGCCCACCGAACGTTCGAGGTCGGCGACGAACAGCACGGCATGGTTGAGACGGACGGGGGAGAAGCTCATCGGTTGCCTCCTGGCGTGGATCGGAGCCGGATGTAGGTGGGGGCCGGACCATCCGGCCCGGCCCCCTTGGAGTGGAGGTGGGTGTCGGTCAGGCGTTCTTGGTGGCCGAGATCTCGAACTCGAGCGTCACCTTGTCGGAGACCAGGATCCCCCCGCCGTCGAGGGCGGTGTTCCAGTTCAGACCCCAGTCCTTGCGGTTGACCTTGGTCGAACCTTCGAACCCGACGCGGGTGTTGCCCCACGGGTCAGTGGCTGCGCCGGTGTACTCGAGGTCGATGCTGACTGGCTTGGTCACGCCACGCAGGGTCAGGTTGCCCGTGACCCGGTAGTCGGTGTCCTCGATCTGTTCGATGTCGGTCGAGACGAAGCGGATCTCGGGGTACTCGTCCATCGCGAAGAAGTCGTTGCTGCGCAGGTGCTCGTCCCGGTCGGCGTTGCGCGTGTCGACGCTGGCTGCCTGGATCGTGACCTCCGCGGACGAGTCCTCGACGTCCTCGGCGATCTCGAAGCTTCCTTCGAACTCGTTGAAGCCCCCGCGGACCTTCGTGACCATCGCGTGACGGGCGACGAACCCGAGCCTGCTGTGAGCGGGGTCGATGGTGTAGGTGCCGGTCAGTTCCTGTGTGTCGGGCAGTGTGGCGGTGGACATGTGGTGCTCCTCTTGGTGGTTGCGGATCCGCGACAAGTTGTCGCTTCACTTGAAGCGTACACCATAATAGATGAAGCGTCAAGTAATGTGCCTGCCGGTCGTTGGACGTACTCCGAGGCTGGTCGTTGCAGTTAAGGTTTAACGGTCAACCAAGGCGGTATGCTGGTGGCATGAGCGAACCTCGATGGCTGACGGAGAACGAGCAACAAGCCTGGCGCCGGTTGGCTGCGGTGGTCCTGAAGCTGCCGTCCGAGCTCGAGCGGCAGCTCCAACAGGACGCCGACATCAGCCACTACGAGTACTGGGTCCTGGCCTTGCTGAGCGAGGCCCCAGACCGCACGCTGCAGCTGAAGGATCTAGCCGCCCAATCCAACGCGACCCTGTCCCGGCTCTCGCACGTGGTCAGTCGCCTCGAGAAGCGTGGCTGGGTGACCCGCGAGCCCTGTCCGCATGATGCGCGTGCGAACAACGCCGTGTTGACCGAGGAAGGCTGGAAGAAGGTCGTCGCGACCGCCCCAGGACACGTGGAATGCGTCCGGTCGCTCGTGTTCGACGGGCTCGATGACGCCGACGTCGATGACCTCGCCCGCGTCTGCGACGCGATCCTGGATCGGCTCGACGCTCGTCCCCAGGGATAGGGGCGGGGGTCGCCGCGTCCGTAAGCGAGACCGCTCCGAGGACGTGGATGCGCCTCGGGACCGAACCGTGCACGGTGTCGTCGCGCCCCGGCCGTTAGGTTCGCACTCCAACCCGCACCGTGATGCCGGTTGCAGCGTTCGAGGTGATACGGAGCGTTCCGCCGGCCAGCTTGGCCCGTTCGCGCATGCCCAACAGTCCCAGGCCGGTCGCTTTCTGCGCCACCGCGGCCGGGTCGAAGCCCCGCCCGTCGTCAGCCACGGTGATCTCGACGTCGTCCCTGCGGAAGCGCACGGTGATGGTCACCCGCTCGGGCGCGGCATGGCGTTCGGCGTTGGTCAGTGGCTTTGGACGATGCGGTACAGATCCCGCCAGTAGGCCAACGACGTTAGTGGGTAGCACGCTCGCCACACACTTCGATCTCGGCGAGTTGCAGGATGAACCGAACCGATCTCGGCGGACGGAACCCACGACAAGGGGGTTCGCGAAGTTGCTCGAGCCGATTCATGTCACCGCTCGTCGGGGAAGGTCATCGGTGCGAGCAACAGCTCGTCAGCATTCGTCCGCGCGGAGGTCACCGACGTGCGAGCTGATGAGCTCCCCGCCCCGCTCGGCACGGTCGATCGCGGCACGGACCTCGGCCCTCGTCGCAGCGCGCTGCTGCCACACGATCAGCTGGTTGCCTCGGATCGCCACGCCCACGTCGTCGGGTTGGTCCAGCAGCCATGTCATCATCGGGGGTGTCAGCACGCGGGTCGTCATCCGGTAGTCCTCGGTGGTCACGTCGTAACGCCGGTTGAACCGGTCGGACTCGAGCTGCTGGTCCCGGATCGTCAGCAGCCTCGCCACCTCGCTGATGCTCCATTCGCGTCGGACGGTGAGGTCGGGCAGGGATCCCCCGAGCGTGGCGGCACACACGGTCCACACCCCCTCGACGCTCGTTCGGTCGCTCGTGTCGGTATGGCTGGCGGTGCCCCACCGGAGGTCGAAGGCGGTCAGCTTCGCCTGCGTGCCTTGGCCCTGATGAACCGCAGCGACCTCGCGCCAGTCCCCATGTTCGTCGACCCAGCTGCGCAGTGGATCGGGCAGCTCGGAAGCTGGGTCGAGGAACTCCGCCACGGCGTTTCGGAACGCCTCGAGCCGACCTGCCCGCACCTGCGGGCGGTAGCCGATGTAGGCCGCCACGACCACGACCACGACCCAGGTGAGCAAGCCGAGCCAGAGGGGGACCAGGCCCGAGATCAAGAGGCCGAACGCTGCGGCGATCAGGAGGAACACGACGAGTGGACGCAGTGTCCGTGCGGTCGACGAGTGCCGAGCTCGTCGGTAGATCTCGATGGCAACGGCGGCCAGGAAAACCGCCAAGAAGATCATCGCGACCTGCCTCCAGACTCGGGGCACCGGAGACCGTAGTCAGCCCGCCCCGGCCGCGTAGGTAGCTATGACTAGGGCCGGATAGTCACTTCGAGCCATGGAGAGGTTCGCCCCCGGGGTCGATGTCCAGAGTGTCGACGACCCTCTGGAGGGCACGTGCTGCACGACCTCAACTCGCCGTCGCGGGGCGCCCCGCCCCCCACGGTCGATCCGTCGATGCCCGTTCCGCCGGCGGAGGCTGCCACCGGGGTCGGCTCGGGGATCCCCGAGCCGCTGTCCGACGAACGTCGCTGGTGGACACAGGCTGTCACGGCGGTCGCGCTCGGCTTGACGCTCGCCTACCTCACCTGGAGGTTGGTGGAGACCCTGCCACCGGACGGCTGGTCCCGTGTCCTCGGCCTGCTGCTACTCCTCGCGGAAGCCCATGCGTTCGGGGCGCTGGCGTTGTTCTCCTACAACCTGTGGCACGTCGGAGAGAAGTCCGAACCGCCGTCCGGCGACCTCCCCGATGGTCGCGTCGCGCTCTTGATCCCGACCTACAACGAGCCCATCGAGGTGCTTACGCCGGTCGTGTCCGCGGCGGTTCGCCTGGAACCGGCCCACGAGACCTGGGTCCTCGATGACGGCGACCGGCCCGAGGTCGCTGCGCTCGCTCGCCGGCTGGGCGCCCGCTACCTGGCGCGGACCGAGAACACGCACGCCAAGGCCGGCAACCTCAACAACGCTCTCGCGCATGTGGACGCCGACTTCGTCGGGGTACTGGACGCCGACCACGTCCCGATGCCGGGGTTCCTCACCGAGATGCTGCCGTACCTGAACGACCCCGACGTCGCGATCGTCCAGGGGCCGCAGGCGTTCTACAACACGGGGACCTTCGAGTACTTCCCGGCGGGGAACGCCGAGAAGCGGTACGGGCCGATCAGCGAGCAGACGCTGTTCTACCGCGTCATCCAGCCGTCCAAGGCGCGGCGGGGCGCTGCCTTCTGGTGCGGCACGACCGCCGTGCTGCGGACGGCCGCGCTGCGGGAGATCGGTGGGGTGCTCGTCGGCAGCGTCACCGAGGACCTCGACACCACCATCGAGCTCCACAAGCACGGGTGGCGGTCCACGTTCCACAACTCCGTCGTCGCCGTCGGGCTCGCAGCCCCCGACATCAAGACCTACCTCAGCCAGCGCGGCCGGTGGGCGACCGGGGCGATGCAGATCTGGCGGCGCCGCGGCCCGCTCCTGGGTCCGGGACTGACCTGGGCGCAGCGGTGGAGCTACCTCGCGACCTTGACGGCCTGGTTCGACGGCTGGCGGACGTTCGTCCTCACGCTGCTGCCGCTGGCGGTGCTGGCCACCGGTGCCAGCCCCATCGCGGCCAACGCCTGGTGGTTCCTTGCGCTCTTCGGGACGTCGTTCGTCGCCCAGCAGGCTGCCTTGTGGCTGCTGTCCGGTGGCTCGGCGACCCCGCTGCGGAGCATCGAGTTCGATCTGTTGCGACTCCCCGCCACGATCCGCGCGACCCTCACCCTGTTCAGCCCCGACCCCGACCGCCCGTTCGAGGTGACTCGGAAGGGTGGGGTGGACGAGGAGCTGCGTCCTCCGGGCCTGCTCGTCGGACTGCTCGCTGTGCATGTCCTGGTGCTCGGCTGGGTCGTCGGCGCTGCACTGGGTCTCGTCACGTTGCCGTACACGAGCCTCACGATCGTGATCGTGTCGACGTTCTGGGCCGGCTTCAACTGCTTGCTCGTCGTCCGGGCTCTCCGCCGCGCGACCGATCCCAGGCACCGTCCCGACCGTCGCTCGGCTGTCCGGTTCGCCACCTCCTGGCCGGTGCGTGTCAGCGGGCGGCGGGGCGAGCTTCGTGACCTGTCCCTGGCCGGTGCGCGGGTAGAGCTTCCCGACAGCGCCCCGATCCCCGACATGGTGTCGCTCGAGATCGGTGAGATCTCCTTGCGGACCCGTGTGCTCCGGCAGCGCGTGCACGCCGATCGCCGGACGCTCCACATCGCGTTCAACCTGGATCACCAGCCGGCGGTCAGCGCGCTGCTCTTCCGCCCCGATCGACAGCGGACTCTGATCTCAGAGCAGCGGATAGCCGAGGAGCCGCTCAGCGTCGCGTGACGGTCGGCGGCCGAGCGCAGCACCGGAGATGGCATCCCAGCCAGGGTCGCGCCCTCCAGGGGTGCGCATCGTGGCAGTAGGGTGGGAGGAACCTCGCCCCCTTCTCGCCTGGGTCTGACCCCGGGTCCTCCGGGTGGCTCGCTGTCCGGAGCCAGCGGACACCCTCGGCGCGATCGCGGGGCCGCCCCCAACCCGGATCGGAGCGACGATGGCCGAGCAACGACATGACCTGGGCTCGATCATGAGCGCGCCGGTGGAGACCGTCTCCCCGTCGGCGACCTTGGCGGACGCCGCGGACTCGATGACCGACCACCAGTTCGGGGCGCTCGTCATCGGCGAGAACGGCCGTGTCGACGGCATCGTCACCGAGCGTGACCTCCTCCGCGCCAGCGCCGCGGGCGCGTCGTTGCAGGACGCTGTCGCGGACTGGATGACCTCCGACCCGGTGACCGCGAAGGCCGACACCAGCTTCACCGCAGCGCTGGAGCAGATGCAGGACGGCGGCTTCCGCCACCTCCCGGTGGTCGATGGCGACGGGGCCCTCGCCGGGATCGTGTCGCTGCGGGACCTCATCGCGGTCGCCCATCTCGAGCCCGTGAGCCACCCCGGGGACCTCGAAGCGCCCAAGGGTCTGGCCGGCGTGATCGTCTCCGAGACCGAGATCGGCGATGTTCGTGGGCAGGAGGGCTTCTACCACTACCGGGAGTACTCGGCGACCGACCTCGCCGAGCAGTGCACGATCGAGGACGTCTGGCACTTGATGCTCCGCGGTGAGCTGCCGGACGACGAGCAGCGAGCGGCGTTCGTCGAGGAGGTCACGCCGCTGCGCGAGGTCCCGAAGCGGACGGCCGAGCTGCTCCCTGCGGTCGCCGCCACGGCCGACCAGCCACTCGACGGCCTGCGAACGGCCGTTTCCCTGGTTGGTGCGGAGCTCGGCTTCGAGCCGTCCATCGATCTGACCGCCGAGGTGCTCGCCGACCAGGCGCTGCGGATCACGGCGGTCGTGCCGACGCTGATCATGGCGCTCTATCGGCTGGGACGGGGCGACGAGCGGGTAGCGCCCGACCCCGAGCTCCCGTACGCCGCGAACTACCTCAAGATGATGACGGGCGATACCCCCGACCCCGAGCACGCCCGCGCTGTCGAGCAGTACCTCATCTCCACCATCGATCACGGCTTCAACGCCTCGACGTTCACGGCCCGGGTCATCACGTCGACGGGCGCGGACCTGGCGGCGGCTGTCGTGGGGGCGATCGGGGCGCTGTCCGGCCCCTTGCACGGCGGGGCGCCGAGTCGCGCCCTCGACCTGCTCGACGAGATCCAGGATCCCGATCGGGCTGATGAGGTCGTGCGCCACAAGGTCGAGAACGGCGAGCGCATCATGGGATTCGGCCACCGCGTCTACAAGACCCAGGACCCCCGATCGAAGATGCTCGGCCAGGTGGCACAGCGCCTCGGTGGCGACCGGGCCGAACTGGCGGCGCAGGTCGAGCAGACCGTCGTCGACGTCCTGGCCGACCTGAAGCCCGGGCGCGAGCTGTACGCGAACGTCGAGTACTACGCCGGGGTCGTCTTCGAGCAGATCGGGCTGCCACCGGCGCTGTTCACGCCGACGTTCACGGCCAGCCGCACCATCGGATGGTGCGCCCACATCCTCGAACAGGCCGCGGACAACCGACTCATCCGCCCCACGGCTCGCTACGTCGGGCCGCCACCGCCACAGCCGATCCCGGATCACGCACGCCGGTGACGCGCCGCCAGGGCGGCCGTAGAGTGGCCGTGTGGCTGGGGACACGACGACGCTGACGTACCTCTTCTCCGATCTGGAGGGGAGCACGCGGCTGTGGGAGCAGCATCCGGAGTCCATGCACGACGCCCTCGCGCGCCACGACACGATCCTGCGCGAGGCGGTCGAGGATGCCGGCGGCAGCGTCGTCAAGACCACGGGTGACGGGCTCATGGCGGCCTTCGACGACGCTTCCGCGGCCGTCACGGCCAGCCTCCGGGCGCAGCGAGCACTGCGGGACGAGCCGTGGGGCGAGACCGGCCCGCTCCGGGTGCGGATCGGTATGCACATCGGAGAATCACAGCCCCGGGCCGGCGATTTCTACGGCAGCGACGTCAACCGGGCCGCCAGGGTCATGGCGGCCGCACACGGCGGCCAGATCCTGCTGACCGCCGCCGTCGCGGAGCGACTCCGGGGTGCCCTGCCGGACAGCGTCGGCCTCCGCGGACTCGGTTCCCATCGGCTCAAGGATCTCGCCGGCCCGGCGGAGCTCCTCCAGGTCACCGCGCCCGATCTGGGCCACGACTTCCCGCCGTTGAACACGCTCGACGCCCGTCCGAACAACCTTCCCACCCAGGCCTCGGCGTTCCTCGGGCGTGACGACGTGCTAGAGCAACTCGAGGAGATCCTCGACACCGGGAAGACGCGGCTCGTGACACTCACCGGGCCAGGTGGAACCGGCAAGACGCGCCTCGCGTTGCAGGCGGCGGCAGCACAGATCGACCGCCACCGCGACGGGGTCTTCTTCGTCGACCTGAGTGCCGAGCGTGATCCACGGCCGGCATTCGCCGCCATCATTCGGACCGTGGGGATCGGGGCATCGGCCGAGGACCCACCCCTGGAGGTCCTGAAGAGCGGCCTCGAGGGCTCGGAGCTGCTGCTCGTACTCGACAATCTCGAGCAGGTGACCGCCATCGGCCCCGGGCTGGTCGAGCTGCTCGCGCACTGTCCCGACGTCACCATCCTGGGGACCAGTCGGGAAGCGCTTCGTGTGCGAGGGGAGCAGCTGCTCCCCACCCCGCCGTTGTCCCTGCCGATGTCCAACGACGGGGCGGTCACGGTCAAGGGCGCTGTCGAGTCCGAGGCTGTGCGACTGTTCGAGGAGCGCGCCTCCGAGATCCGCCCCGACTTCGCCATCACCGAGGACAACGTCGCGGACGTGGTCGCGATCTGCCGGCGCCTGGACGGCTTGCCGCTCGCGATCGAACTCGCCGCCGCACGGATCAACCTCTTCGGTGTCGACGAGCTCCGGACCCGACTCGCCGAGCGCTTCGACGTCCTGAAGGGCGGGGCGCGTGACCTCCCCGAACGGCAGCAGACGCTCCGGAGCACGATCGAATGGAGCGACGACCTGCTCAGCGAGGAGGAGCGCCGGATCCTCTGGCTGTTCTCGGTGTTCGTCGGCGCCCGCGTTGCAGACGTCGAGGCCACCGCCGAGCGGGTGCCCACGCTGGGCGTCGGTGACGTCCTTGAGCCGCTCGGGTCGCTCGTCGACAAGAGCCTGCTCCGGAACACGGTGGAGGTGTCCGGTCAGCGCCGTCTCACGATGCTCCAGACCATCCGGGCCTACGCCTCCGAGCAGCTCGCGGCGCATCCGGATCTCGCCGCCGCGGTCCGACGCGCCCACGCCGAGCACTACACGGCGGTCGCGAACCAGTGGCGCGGACAGCTCGCCCGCAAGGACCGTGAGGCGGTCCTCGCGGCACTGTCCGACGAGCTCGGGAACATCCGGGCGGCCTGGGACCACTGGGTCGAGGAGCAGGACGTCGTCCGACTGAACGAGCTCATCGAGCCGCTCTGGGGCTACCACGATGCGAAGGGCGAGTACGGCGCCGCAGTCGAGCTCGCCAACGACCTGCTCGCTGTGCTCGAGATCCAACCCGAGACGCCCGAGCGGATCCGCGACGAGATCGCACTGGAGATGAGCCTCGCCCGCTCGCTGATCGCCGTCCACGGGTACACGGCGGAGGTGGAGCGCAAGATCCGAGAAGCCGTGGAACGTTCCGGTTCCGGCCCCCGGACCCCACAACGGTTCCCGGTACTGCGCAGCCTGGCGACCCTCCATCTGCTCCGCATGGAGTTCGAGGACGCCACGGCGATCGGACGTGAACTGCTCGACATCGCCGAAGAGCAGGGGGACCGGGCGCTGCTGAGCGAGGCACACCTCGTCTACGGGCTCAACACGTCCTTCGGCGAAGACCTCGAAGAGGGGCTCGGCCACCTCGACCGGTCCATCGAACTGTTCGAC
>JAWVZB010000010.1:0-42081 GCA_033722375.1 Nitriliruptorales bacterium
CCGAGGGTCAGATCCTGACCTTCGTCGACGAGCTCCACACCATGGTCGGTGCCGGCGCCGCCGAAGGCGCGATGGACGCCGCGAACATGCTGAAGCCGATGCTCGCGCGGGGCGAGCTGCGCATGATCGGCGCCACCACCCTCGACGAGTACCGGAAGATCGAGAAGGACGCCGCGCTCGAGCGCCGCTTCCAGCCGATCCACGTCGCGGAGCCGTCCGCCGCCGACACCATCGGCATCCTCCGCGGGTTGAAGGAGCGCTACGAGGTCCACCACGGGGTGCGCATCACCGACGACGCGATCGTGGCGGCCGCGACGCTGTCCGACCGCTACCTCACCGAGCGGTTCCTGCCCGACAAGGCGATCGACCTCCTCGACGAGGCCGCTGCGCGGCTGCGGATCGCGATCGACTCGATGCCCCCCGAGATCGACGAGGTCGACCGTCGCATCCGCCAGCTCGAGATCGAACGGGCCGCCCTGTCCAAGGAGGAGACCGAGTCCGCCCGGGAGCGGCTCGCGGACCTCGACCGGGAGCTCGCCGACCTCCGTGAGGAGATGTCGGGGATGCAGGCCCAGTGGCAGGAGGAGAAGGAGGCGATCGAGACGCTCCAGCGGGCCAAGGAGGAGCTCGAGCAGGTCCGCGAGCAGGCACATCAGGCCGAACGCGAGGGCGACCTCGAACGCGCCGCGGAGCTGAGCTACGGCCGCGCGAAGGAGCTCGAGAAGGAGGTCGAGGCTGCCCAGGACCGCATCGAGGCGATCCGTGCCGAGGGCGGGTCGCTCCTCGAGGAGGAGGTCACCGACGAGGAGATCGCCGCGGTCGTGGCCAAGTGGACCGGCATCCCGGTCTCGAAGCTGATGGAGGCCGAGGCCCAGAAGCTCGTCCGGCTCGAGGACCACCTCCACGAGCGCGTGGTCGGCCAGGACGAGGCGGTCGACGCCGTCGCGAACGCCATCCGCCGCTCGCGGTCGGGCATCGCCGATCCCGACCGCCCGCAGGGCAGCTTCCTGTTCCTCGGTCCGACCGGGGTCGGGAAGACCGAGCTCGCGCGGACGCTGGCCGAGTTCCTGTTCGACGACGAGCGGGCGCTCACCCGGATCGACATGGGCGAGTACCAGGAGAAGCACACGGTGGCCCGCCTTATCGGCGCCCCGCCCGGCTATGTCGGCTACGACGAGGGCGGCCAGCTCACCGAGCAGGTCCGGCGTCGGCCCTACTCGGTGATCCTGCTCGACGAGGTCGAGAAGGCCCACCCCGACGTGTTCAACGTCCTGCTCCAGGTCCTCGACGACGGACGTCTGACCGACGGACAGGGCCGCACGGTCGACTTCCGCAACGCTGTCATCATCATGACGTCCAACCTCGGGTCGCACCACATCCTCGATGAGGACCTGACCGACGAGCAGATCCGCGAGCGGGTGATGACCGACGTGCGCGGCCACTTCCGCCCCGAGTTCCTCAACCGCATCGACGAGGTCGTGATCTTCCACCGCCTCACCCGCGACGAGCTCGCTGCGATCGTCGACATCCAGCTCGAACGGCTGCGTCGGCGTCTGGCCGAACGCGACCTCGACCTCGAGCTCACCGATGGCGCGGCGGCATGGCTCGCCGACCGCGGCTACGACCCCGTGTACGGGGCGCGGCCGCTGAAACGGGTGATCCGCAAGGAGGTCGAGGACGAGCTGGCCCGACGGCTCCTCGATGGCCAGATCGCTGACGGGCAGACCGTCCGTCTCGATGTCGAGGGCGACCAGCTGACGATGAAGGCAGCCTGACCCCAGCAGCCTGGATCCACTGGCCGCTGCTCTGGGGGGCCGGGGGTCTCCCCGGTACCGTTCGCCGCCCTCCCATGCCTGGAACGCGCCAGGGCGGTCGGGCGACGACCTCGGGAGCCGGTCGAGACCACGGAGGCACGAGCGTTGACCACCATCCTGGCGGCTGCTCCGGGCGGTGCCGGCAACTTCGCCGACATCACCGTCCCCACCTGGGTGTGGGCCACCCTCGTCACGGCGATCGTCGTCCTGCTGCTCCTCGACTTGCTGCTCGTCCACCGCACCCCCCACGAGGTGTCGTTCCGTGCGGCACTGATCGAATCCGGCGTGTGGATCGCCCTCGGGCTGCTGTTCGGCCTGATCCTGTGGTGGTGGCAGGGCGGCCTGGCGGCCGGTGAGTACTACGCCGGCTACCTCATCGAGAAGAGCCTGTCGGTCGACAACGTCTTCGTGTGGGCAGTCATCTTCAGCTACTTCGGGGTCCCCCCGAAGTACCAGTTCCGCGTGCTGTTCTGGGGTGTCTTCGGGGCGCTCGTGCTCCGGGCGATCTTCATCTTCGCCGGGGTCGCGTTGCTGGACCGCTTCTCGTGGCTGCTGTTCGTCTTCGGGGCGTTCTTGCTCTACACCGCGGTCAAGATGGTCCGCCACCGTGGCACCGAGGTGCATCCCGAGAACAACCCCGTGCTGCGCTTCGTGCGTCGTGTCGTGCCCTCCACCAACGAGTACCACGGGCAGAAGATGTTCGTCCGGATCGACGGGGCGCTGTTGGCCACGCCGCTGTTCGCCGTGCTGGTCCTCGTTGAGGCGACCGACGTGGTGTTCGCCATCGACTCGGTTCCCGCGATCCTCGCGGTCAGCCGGGAACCGTTCATCGTCTTCGCCGCGAACGCCTTCGCGATCCTCGGACTCCGTGCCCTCTACTTCGCCCTCGCCGGGCTGGCGGGAAGGTTCCGCTACCTCGACCTCGGGCTCGCCGCCATCCTGGCGTTCGTCGGTCTCAAGATGCTGGTCGTCAACGTCTACCACCTGCCGATCGCGATCTCCATCGGGGTGATCGCGGCGATCCTGACCATCGCGATCGTCGCGTCGATCCGCGCAGACCGCCGTGGGTTGCCGACCGACGAGCACCACGCCCCCGACCCCGCCCACCAGCAGCCGTCGTCGGACCAGGAGGTCTCCGACCCCTCCCACGTGCCGCCGGAGGACCAGCGCTCCTACCTCTCGGAGGGCTAGACCGTGCCGACCACGTCCCCGCCAGGCTCCCCGAGCGCCGAACGTCGTTCCGCGCAGATGCTGCGGGACTTCCTCGCGACAGAGGCCGGTGGTGCCGTCGTGTTGCTCGTGGCTGCGGTCCTGGCGTTGGTCTGGGCCAACAGCCCGTTCTCCGACACCTACAGCGGGCTCTGGGAGACGAAGCTGACGCTCGGCAGCGGGGACTTCGCCCTGACCGAGGACCTGCGGCACTGGGTCAACGACGGGCTGATGGCCATCTTCTTCTTCGTCGTCGGTCTCGAGATCAAGCGCGAGCTGTCGATCGGAGAGCTCCGCGATCCCCGCGCGGTCGCCCTGCCGGTGGTTGCGGCCCTGGCCGGACTGGCGCTCCCGGCGTTGCTCTACCTCGCGGTGACGGCCGGCACCGAAGGTGCACGGGGCTGGGGGATCCCGGTCGCCACCGACATCGCGTTCGCGCTCGGTGTGGTCGCGCTGTTCGGACGCCGGCTGCCCTCAGGACTGAAGCTGGCCCTCCTCACCATCGCGATCATCGACGACATCGGTGCGATCCTGATCATCGCCGTCGCGTACTCGCAAGGGATCTCGACGGGATGGTTGGCCGTTGCTGTCGCCGCGCTCATGCTGATCCCGGTGCTACGGCTGCTGCGGTTCGCGTCGCCGTGGTGGTACGTACCGGTCGCAGTGGTGGCCTGGGTCGCCACGCTCGAATCCGGGATCCACGCCACCATCGCCGGGGTGGCGCTGGGGCTCCTGACGCCTGCGGAGCCCTTCCGGGGCAGGCCGGTGCTCGAAGAGCTCGAGCACCGACTGCATCCGGTCAGCAGCTACGTGGTGCTGCCGCTGTTCGCGCTCGCGAACGCCGGTGTGAGACTGTCGGGTGACACCCTCACGGCCGCCGTCTCGAGCGCCATCACCTGGGGGATCGTGCTGGGCCTGGTGGTCGGCAAGACGGTCGGCATCGGGGGGGCCATCACGGCGATGGTCCGCTCGGGCCGCGGACAGCTGCCACCACACGTGACCATCCCTCAGGGGCGGAGCGTCGCGATCGTGGCCGGGATCGGCTTCACCGTCTCGCTGTTCATCGCGGACCTGAGCTTCACCGGCACGCAGTTGGAGGAGGCCAAGATCGGTGTCATCGCCGCGTCGTTGCTCGCCGGGATCTTCGGCGCGTTGGCACTGCGCCGGGCCGCGCGGACACCCACAGCGGATACAGAGCCTGCGGGATAGCGCCAGGGAACAGCCACCTCCCTGGGGCACGGCTCGGGCCCAGTGCTCAGGGGGTGGGGAACTCCGGCGGAGCACCGTCCTCGGGGTAGGGCAGGACCTGCGCAGGCGGGTTGAAGATCCCGTCGTCGGGCGCCCCGACCGAGGTGGCCACGAGCGTCTGGGTCGTGTCCCCGGCCGACACGTCCAGACGGAGCCCGACCTCGGTCTCGCGGTCGTAGCAGAAGGTGGTGCCACTGCTGCTGGGGCTCGCGGGGGTCGCGGCACCAGGCGGAGAGAAGGCGACACAGGTCGCGTCGCGCCCCGCGATCGTCTGGTCGTCGAGCTCACGTGCCGACGCCGGGATCAGGTCCACCAGCCCGTAGACCGCCAGGAGGTCGGCGGCGATGCCGCGGAGGAAGGGCGGACCGCGATCCTCGAAGTCCCAGCAGATGTCACCTTCAGGACTCGCGGAGCAGAAGACGACGGTGCCGTTGGCCAGCCGGAGGATCTGCCCGTCGCTGCGGATCAGCACGAACCGGTCGCCCTCCCAGGCCACCGTGAGCTGCTCGGTGCCGTCGGGAGTCGACAGTTCGTAGACCACCTGGGTCGGCTCGTCGGGGCCCTCCACGAACCGGTCGGTCGGCAGTTCGCTGCCTTCGACCGGGGCCACGTCGGGCACCGAGACGGAGGGGGTCGGGGCGCTGGACGTTCCCCCGTTCCCGTCGGAGCAGGCAGCGAGCAGCAGCAGCGCGGCGAGGAAGAGGACAGCAGGGCGCCAGGAACAGGCAACGATGGCGGGCCTCGTGGAGTCGGCGGACGCGGAGGGAGTGGAGGGGCACGGTACCGCCGTGGCGTCGGTCCCCGAGTACTTTGGTGGGCGGCCCACACCGGTTCGGGAGGTGATGCAGCGTGGCGGCGATCGTCACGATCCTCGTCGTCGTGCTCGCGTCGCTCATCGTCACGCGGATCGCCACGACCGCGCTCACCCTCACGGGGATGTCCCAGCAGGCGGCGCGCTTCCAGGCCCGTTCGGCACTCACCGGGACGGGGTTCACGACCAGCGAGGCCGAGGCGATCGTGACCCACCCGGTTCGCCGGCGCATCGTCATGTTGCTCATGCTCATCGGATCGGCCGGGGTCATCACCGTGATCGGTGGCTTCGTGATCGGCTTCGTCGGCTCGTCCGAGGCCGACCTGCCGGACTGGGCCAAGTTCCTCACTCTCATCGGTGGTCTCGCGGTCATCCTCGGGCTCTTCCGTATCCCGACGGTCGACCGCGGTCTCCAGCGGGTCATCCGTCGCCTGCTGCGTCGCTACACCGACCTCGAGGTGCGCGATTACGCGTCACTCCTGCACATCCACGGCGACTACTCGGTCTCAGAGCTCCGTGTCGAGGAGCACCACTGGATGAACAACCAGACCCTCGCCGACCTCCGCCTGAACGACGAGGGTGTGCTCGTGCTCGGCATCCAGCGGGGTGACGAGGAGTACGTCGGCGCCCCGAAGGGCCACCACGAGCTCCGCACCGGTGACGTGCTCGTGATCTACGGGCCGGGGAACCGGCTCGAGGACCTCGACCGGCGCCCGGCGGGCATCGCCGGGCACCAAGCCCACGAGGTCGCCACCGCCGAGCAGCAGGTCGTCGAGGACCAGGAGCGGTACGTCGACGACGAGGGCACCTCGTCACCCGATCCGCAGCCGGTCGACCAGTGACGGATCGCGTCGACGTCGCCGTGGTCGGGGCGGGGCTCTCCGGCCTCACCGCCGCCCACCTCGCGAGCCGCGCCGGCCTCGAGGTCGCGGTGCTCGAGGCGCGAGACCGGGTCGGGGGACGCACGTTCACGACCGACGTCGGCGGGGCGCGACTGGATCTCGGTGGACAGTGGATCGGGGGCACCCAGCACCGGGTCGCGGCCTTGGCCGACGCGCTCGGGCTCGAGACCTTCGCGCAGTACCACCAGGGCGAGAAGGTGCTCGAACACGAGGGGCGGACCTCGACCTACCGGGGCACGATCCCCTCGCTGCCGATGCTCGCGCTGGCGCAGCTCCAAGCGGGGCTCCTGTCTCTCCGCCTCCACGCGCAGCGGGAGGTGCTGTCCTCCCTGGCCGACGACACCACCCTGGCCGACTGGCTCGAGGAACGGAAGGTGCGCGACGACGTGCGGGGCGTGATCACCGCCGGGATGCGCACCGTGTTCGGTGCCGACCCCGACGAGACCTCCTGGCGGGAGTTCCTCGGCTACGTCCGGGCGGCGGGTGGGGTCATGCCGCTGCTCGAGATCGAGGACGCCGCACAGGAGCGAAGGTTCGTGGACGGGGCGCAGTCCCTGTCGCTCCGACTCGCCGACCAGCTCGGGCCGGTCGTCGCCCTCGGGGCGCCGGTCAGGCGGATCAACGTCGTGTCTGGCGGTGTCGAGGTGGAGGCCGACGGCACGAGTGTCCGTGCCCGCCGGACCGTCGTGGCGGTCCCACCCCGCCTGGCCGCCGAGATCGCCTACGACCCCGGGCTGCCGGCCGGCAAGCGCCGCTGGCTCGAGGGGTCGCCGATGGGCCGGACCATCAAGTGCCTCCTGACTTACGACCGCCCCTTCTGGCGCGACGCCGGGCTCTCGGGCGAAGCGGTCTCGACCGCCGGCCCGATCAGCGTCACCTTCGACGCGACGACGGCCGACGGCCGCGTCCCTGCCCTGGTCGCGTTCGTCGTCGGCCGCCCCGCGGACGCGCTGCGGGGCGCGGGTCGCCAGGGACGCCGGCAGGCGGTGGTGGATCATCTCGCGGACCTGTTCGGCGACGACGCCCGCGACGTCGTGGACTACGCCGACCGGGACTGGAGCGAGGAACCTTGGAGCGGCGGCTGCCCGGTCGCGCTACCGGCGCCGGGCGTCGAGGTGGCGACCGTCGATCCGCGCGAGCCGGTCGGCCCGATCCACTGGGCCGGCACCGAGACCGCCACCGCCTGGAGCGGCTACCTCGAAGGGGCCATCGAGGCAGGTCAGCGGGCGGGGCGCGAGGTCGTCGCGGCGCTCCGGGGCACCTCCGAGACGGGTGGCGCCGAGGTCGTGCGATGAACGGCGACGAGACCGGACCCGGAGACCGTGACGCGGTCGTGGTCGGGGCGGGGCCGAACGGCCTGACCGCGGCCGCTGTGCTGGCGGACGCCGGCCTCGACGTGGCGGTGCTCGAGGCGAGCGACACGCCGGGTGGTGGCGTCAAGACCGAGGAACTCACGATCGGCGGGTTGGCGCACGACGTCTGCTCGGCCGTGCACCCGTTCGGGGCGGCATCGCCGGTCTTCCGCGATCTCGCGCTCGAGGAGCTGGGGCTGCGGTGGCGCCACCCGGACGTGGCCGTCGCCCACCCCCTCGACGACGGCAGTGCGGCCTGCGTGCTGCGCGACCTCGACGAGACCGCCGCCGCGTTGGGTCGCGACGGGGACGTCTGGCGCTCGCTGTTCAGCCCGCTGGTGGAGGGTTGGGACGATCTCGCCGACGAGATCCTGCGCCCCGTCATCCACGTCCCGAAGCATCCCCTCAAGCTGGCCCGCTTCGGGCTCCAGGGCCTCCTGCCGGCCAGCGTCGTCGGACGGCGGTTCCAGACCGAACGCGGCCGGGCGCTGTGGGCGGGCATCGCGGCCCACTCGATCCTCCCCTTCGACAAGCCGTTCACCAGCGCGTTCGCGCTCATGATGGGCGCAGCCGGCCACGCCGCGGGCTGGCCCGTCGCTGAGGGGGGATCGGGGGCGATCACGGACGCGCTCGTGCAGTTCTTGGACGAGCGGGGCGTGGAGATCCGGACCGGGACCCGGGTCATGGGCCTCGACGAGCTCCCCCGGACCCGGGCTGCGCTGTTCGACGTGACGCCCCGCCAACTGCTCGCGATCTGCGGGGACGCCCTGCCGCCGATCACGCGGCGCCGCTACGCGAAGTGGCGTTACGGGCCGGCAGCGTTCAAGGTCGATCTTGCGGTCGAGGGCGGGGTGCCGTGGACGGCGGAGTCGGCACGCCGGGCCGGGACCGTGCATCTGGGCGGGACCCTCGAGGAGATCGCTGAGGCCGAGCAGGCGGTCGCCGACGGCCGGGTACCGGACCGTCCCTTCGTACTGCTGGCACAGCAGTACGTCGCCGACCCGAGCCGGTCGGTCGGGGACGTGCATCCGGTCTGGGCCTACTGCCATGTGCCCAACGGGTGGGCCGGGGACGCCACCGAGCAGATCCTCGGGCAGATCGAGCGCTTCGCCCCAGGCTTCCGGGATCGCATCGTGGAACGAACGGTCCTGACCCCGGACTGGTTCGAGGGCCACACCCCCAACTCCGTCGGCGGGGACATCTCCGGCGGCTCGCATGACGGGCTCCAGCTCCTCGGCCGCCCTGTTCTGTCCCCCGATCCCTACCGCACCGGGCTTCCCGGGGTGTGGCTGTGCTCGTCCTCGACACCGCCCGGTGGTGGTGTGCACGGCATGTGCGGCGCCAACGCCGCCGCCTCCGTCCTGCGCGCACTCGGCTGACAGCCGAGGTTCCTCCGGCATTGCGGATCCGGTCCGGGATGCCGGTCCGAGCGCGCGAGGCGGGGCGCGGTCACATGACCTTGCGGAAGTCCCACGAGCGGATCACGGTCGGGGTGAGCTCCATCCAGGTGTGATCGTCGACGTGGTCGACCGGCTCCTCGATGCCGAAGTACTTGCGGCCGAACAGCCGTCGCACCTCGACCGGCGTGTCGTGGTCGCCCACGAACCGGTAGGTGACGCGGGCATGCACGCCCCGCAGCTCCTGGTACTCGACGCCGCCGTCCACGACGACCGACACGTGCGTGTCCCCCGCCTCCAGGCGCTCGGTGCGGGCGGCCCGGTCGAGGTTCCAGATCCAGAACGTCTCGTCGTGCCAGACGAACCACACCGGCACGACCGCGGGCCAGCCGTCCTCGTCGATCGTGGCCATCCGCAGCACACGCTCCTCACCGAGGAACACGTCGAGCTCGTCCTCGCTCATCGCGAGCTTCTCGCGGCCCATGGCGGACTCCGTCGTCGGGGCGGCACACCGTAACCTCCGGGCATGACCGAGGACCCACGCAGCGACGCGCGACCGGCGGGCGACGAGGAGCCCGAGACCGAACGCGAGCTGCGTGAGCTCCGCGAGGACCTGGACATCCCGACGCGGGGCGCCTCGGTCTACGTGTTCCTGGCCATCCTGGCGGCTGCCGCTGCCGTCTGGGGGATCTGGCCGATCGTCACCGGCCCGCTCGGGATGATCCTCGGCCTGATCGGACACGTGAAGGGCCACCGCCGAGGGTTCGCCGCCGCGATCATCGCCGGCGTCGCCACGGTCATCGGCATGGCGGTCACGCTGCTGCTCTTCAATCCCTTCAGCGCCGGATGACCGGGGACCCGGCCATCCGGCGGCTGCGTGGGCCGGTTCCTCGATGAGGACTCGATGGCCCGGAGGGATCTCAGGCGGCCGCGCTCGCTGACACGCGCTCGTCGCTGTGCTCGTCGATGTGGTCGGCGACGTAGGCGGCGTCGCGGCCGGCACCGAGGATGAGCGTCGAGCTTGCGGAGTACTGGAACGCGAGCCCCACGAAGTAGAGGCCTGGCAGCACGGTGGACACGCCCCGCTCCTCGAGCGGCCAGCCGTCGTCCTGCGCGATCGGGGCGTCGATCCAGCCGAAGTTCTGACGGAACCCGGTGCACCAGATCACGTTGGCGGCGTCGATGACGCGCCCCTCGGTCAAGGTGGGTGCCCCGTCGGTGACGTCCTCCACGCGCTCCTCGATCCACTCGACGCCGACGCGCTCGAGGTCGGCGCGCTTGTAGCGGATCAGCGGCCCTCCGTGGGCCCGCATCTTCTCCCTGACCTTGCGCCCGACCGGTGTGCGGATGGTGAGGACGCGGGTGGCCACGAACCGGAGGATCGGCCACACCACGCGCATGAGCGGGGCGTTGATGTCGAAGGGCACCTCACCCGTGGCGCGCCCCGCCAGCACGACCTCCCGACCCTCCGAGGCGAGCTCGTGGGCGACGTCGGCCCCTGAATGGGCGGCCCCGACCACGAGGACCGGGCCGGGTCGGAGCTGGGAGCTGTTCTTGTACTCGCTCGAGTGCAGCTGGACGATCTCGGGATCGAGGTCGTCGGCGAGGGATGGGGTGTAGGGGCTGCCGAACGTTCCCGTGGCGGCGACCACGTTGCTGGCCACGATGTCGCCTCGGTCGGTGGACACGAGGTAGCCCTCCCCCTGGGGCGTCACCCGTTCCACGCGGGTGGAGACGCGTACCGGCAGGTCGAACTCGTCGACGTACTGCTCGAGCCAGTCGGCCACCTCGTCACGGGTGGGGTAGTGGTCGGGATCGCCCGGGAGGGTCATGCCGGGCAGCCGGCAGTACTTGGCCGGGTTGTACAGGAGGAGCGAGTCGTAGTGGCGGCGCCAGTTGTCACCGACGCGCTCGTTGGCTTCGAGCACGACGCAGGCTCGTCCTCGCTCGAGCAACTGCTGGGCGGTTGCCAGCCCGGCTTGTCCGGCGCCGATGATCACGGTCTCGATCCGCTCCGGCTCGCGGTCGGGGTTCCGCCCGTCCTCCGCGGGGCCGCCGCGTGTCGGGGTCTGGTCGCCGGCCGTCCAGGCGGTGCCGAGTCCGAGTGGGATGTTCATGGGGGTCCTCCGGTTCGAGTGGTTCCACTCTCCCGGTCGGGGACACCGCGCGCTTCGGGGGAAGTGCCCATCTTCACCTCCCGGCCCACGTGGGTAGTTCTGTGTAGAGGGAGGATCCGGGGCGCTCGCGAGTTGGTGCGGGCTACACCAGGTCGTGTTCGTAGGCCCAGGCGGTCGCGGCCGAGCGCGACGAGACGTCGAGCTTCACGAAGATGTTGCTGACGTGCCTGGCGACCGTCTTCTCGCTGATCACGAGCTCCTCGGCGATCGCGCGGTTGGTGGCGCCGGTGGCGACGAGGCCGATGACCTCCAGCTCGCGGGGCGTCAGGTCCCCCGGGACGCCGTCTTCGACCTCGCCGGCGAGCTCCCGGGCGCGTGCGGCGGCGGGCGCGGCGCCGAGCTCCTCGAAGACCCGGCGTGCTGCGTCCAACTCGATCTGGGCGGTGTCGTCGTCGCCGAGCGCCCGGTACGCCTCGGCCATGCGGAGGCGGACCGAGGCGACCTCGTACGGGGCCCCGATCTCCTGCCAGGCCCGCTGCGAGTGACGCAGTGCCTCCTGCGCGGCGGCCGCGTCGCCGTCCGCCAGCAGGAGCGAGCCGCGTGCTGCGGTGGCGACGGCGTGGAGGTAGGGCGCCCCGAAGTCGCGGGCGATCTGCTCGAGCTCGTCCGCGGCCTGACGGGCGGCGTCGGCATCGCCCGCGGCGAGCGTGATCTCGGCGAACGCGGCCAGCACCTGCGCTCGCCGGACCTGATCGTCACCGGCCTCCGCGACCACTCGCCGGATGGCCGCGTCCGCTTCGTCCACGCGGCCCTGGGACAGACGCAGGAGTGCCAGCCCCGGGTGCACCCGATGGCCCCACTCGCCAGCGCGCCGGTAGCAGGCCTCGGCGCGGTCGAACTCGCCCCGCAGTCGGAGCAGTTCGCCCCGCTGGTACTGGGCCATGCCCATCACCGGATCGTCCACGGGGTCCGCCAGGTGGTCGCAGGCCAGCTCGACCTCCTCGAGGGCTTGGTCCCACGATCCCTGGAGTTGCATGATCTCCGAGCGGTGCACGAGGCACTGACCGCGGTACGGCTGCAGGCCTTCCTGCTGGTCGCACCAGTCGCTCAGCGCGGCGGTCCACTCCCTGGCCCGCCGCAGGTCGAACACCTTGCGACAGGTGGTCACGAGCCCGCAGTAGACGATCCCGGCGGCGAGCGCGGACACGTCCCCGGTCGTGACCGCGACCATGGCCTCGTCGAGCATGGCGGTGCCGGCATCGGCGTCGCCCATCGCCACCAGAGCCTGACCCTGCCCCAGGCGTCCCAGCGCCATCAGATCGGGATCCTCGAACCGGTCGGCGATGTGGGTGATCTCCCGGAACGACTCGAGCGCGTCAGCCGGTTCACCTTGGTAGAGGGTGGCGAGCGCGGAAGGGGTCATCAGATAGCCGCGCTCGACCACGTCGGCATCGGCGTCGTCGAGAAGGCGCTGACCGCGCCCGAACCAGCCCATGGCCGGTGCCTGCTGGCCCCGCAGCATGAGCTGCATGCCGAGCCAGAACGTGCACCTGGCCGCCGTCCCGACGTCACCGTGGTCGAGGTAGCGGTGGTGCGCGACCTCGTAGCGGGCGATCCCCTCGTCGAGGTGGCCGGTGAGAATCGCTGCCTCGGCAGCACGACGCAGGTCGTCGGGATCGTCGTGCTCCGGGCCCAGCGCAGCCGAGAACACCTCGTGCGCGGCCGTCCAGTCGGCGCGCTCGAAGGCCTCGTGCGCCGCCTCGAGCTGTCTGCTGACGGTCAATGGTTCCCCCACCCCGGTCGCGCCCAGTCTGGCCCGCCGGCGTGGGGGGAGCAAGGCCGCAACGAAAAGGCGAGGGCCCCGGGGAGCCGGTGCTCCCCGGGGCCCCTTGGGTCCCCCGCTCAGCAGTCGACCGGCGTGATGCCGAGGCTGTTGGCGTCGAAGACGTGGTCGAGGATCACGGTCGACACGAGTCCGGCCCGGGCGGCACCGGAGATGGCCGCTCCGTTGAGCGACTGCACGCCGGCGGCGACGCACTGCCCGTCGGCCGGTGCGGCGGCGGCGGGGCCGGCGAACACAGCGAGTGCCGCGGTCGCGGCGGTGATGGTCGTGATGAGCTTCTTCTTCATGATGTTGCTCCCTGTTGCTCGTAGTGGTGGGTGCGGAAGTGACCGGTCGCCCGATATCCGGAGCCGGGGCCCACGGCGGATGGGTTGCGCTTGCAACTTCCTGCAGAACGCTTCACGTGCGGCTGTCCGAGCGGACGCCGTGACGGGTATGGCCGCGCTGACGGTCGTTCTATGCTCGACCCAAGAACCCCGATCCGGAACAGGAGCCAGACATGGCACTCGGATACGACGGCCAGCTCTTCGTCCTCGCGTTCGACCACCGCGGCAGCTTCAAGCGGATGTTCGGCGTGTCGAAGGACCCCTCGGAGGAGCAGTACGCCAAGCTGCGTGACGCGAAGAAGCTCGTGTGGGAGGGCTTCCAGACCGCCCTCGACCAGGGCGCCCCGAAGGACAAGGTCGGCATCCTCGTCGACGAGGAGATGGGCGCCGAGGTGGCCCGCGAGGCCAAGGAGCGCGGCGTGCAACTCGCGATGCCCGTCGAAGCCTCCGGCCAGCCGGTCTTCCAGTTCGAGTACGGCGACGACTTCGGTGCGCACATCGAGGAGTTCGACCCGGACTTCTCCAAGGTCCTGGTCCGGTGGAACCCCGCGGACCCCGACGACGAGAAGACCACCCAGGGCGAGCGGCTCAAGCGCCTCGGTGACTGGCTGCACGACAACGACCGGCTGTTCCTGTTCGAGCTCCTGGTGCCGGCGTCGGACGCCGACCTCGCACGGGTGGACGGTGACGAGGACCGCTACGACACCGAGGTGCGCCCCGAGCTCACGATCCAGGCCATCGACGAGATCCAGAACTTCGGGGTCGAACCCGACATCTGGAAGATCGAGGGGCTCGACAAGCGCGAGGACTGCGAGGCGCTGGCCGACAAGATCCGTGCCGGCTCGGGCCGCGAGAACGTCGTCGCGGTGGTTCTCGGCCGTGGAGCGGACGACCAGAAGGTGGACCACTGGCTGCGGATGGGCGCCCCGCTCGACGCCTACCACGGCTTCGCCATCGGCCGCTCGATCTGGCGCAACGAGGTCGAGGCCTACGTCGCGGGCGACATGAGCCGCGACGAGGCCGCCAAGGGCATCGCCGCCAACTACCAGCGGTTCGTCGACGTCTACCTCGACGCGGAGTCCGAGGGCGACGAGGACGGTGACGCCTGATGGCGGTCATCAAGACCATCGACCTGGTCGGCGTGTCCGACACCTCGTGGCGTGATGCCGCACAGCAGGCGCTCGCCGAGGCGTCCAAGACGCTGCGGGGCGTCGAGGGCTTCGACGTCCTCGAGACCTCGGCCGTCGTCGACGACAACGGCGACATCAGCGAGTACCACACCCACGTCCGGATCAAGTTCCGCATCACCCGCTGAGGCCGTTGCGCGCCTCAGCCGAGTAGCGCCTCCAGCGCGTGGGGTAGCTCGGGGAGCGGGCCGGTGAAGACGGTCGCGCGGTCGAGCCGCTGCTCGTCGCCGGCGGCGAACCCGGCGCCACCCAGCAGGAGCGGCACGTCCCCGAGGTCGGGCGGGTCGGCGAGGAACTCCTCGGCGGGCGCGCGGTGGCTGCACCCGATCATCACCACCCGCGGTTGGACCCCCTCCACGAGGTCCTCCAGTGCGTCGTTGGGCGTTCGCGGGCCGACGTAGTGCACCCGCCATCCCGCCCCGGCGGCGATCGCCGCGGCGCTCAGCAGCCCGAGGTCGTGCTCCTCGTGCTCAGGCGCGGCGACCACGCAGGCAGGCGCGCCCCGCATGAGCGGCACCATCCGCAGGAGCCGAGCCAGCCGCGGGCGGACGGCGTTCGAGGCGACGTGCTCGCGGGCGATGCAGCGCGGGTCGTCTCGCCATCCCTCACCGACCCAGCGGACGACCGGGAGGATGACCTCCTCGAGCGCGGCCGGCACGTCGAGCCGAGCGAAGACACCGTCGAGTGCGGCGTCGATCTCGCTCGGCTCGAAGGATTCGAACGCTCCCTGGAGCTGGTCCTGGAGCCGTTCCGACGCGGTGACGTCAGGGCGCCCGTTGCGTGACGGTGTCAGGATCTCGTCGGGCGCGGTCTCCTTGACCTCGCGGGCTGCTGCCGCCGCGGACCAGCCATCGTCGATGAGGCTCTGCATGGCCCGGACCCGCATCACGTCCACCTCGCGGTACAGGCGGTGTCCGCCGTCGGTGCGGGTGGGCTCGAGGAGCTCGTACCGGCGCTCCCACGCGCGGAGGGTGGTGACCGCAACGCCGGTGCGCTTCGATACTTCGCCGATGCGGAACGCACCGTCGGCGTCGGCCATGTCACCTCCCGTCATCGGGTCTCCCCACGTGGTTCGGAGCAGGATCCGCACCGTACGGCTCCGGGGTACGGCATCGCCGCATCCGGTCACAGCAGCCGGCGCTTGGCGGCCCAGGCCGTGAGCTCGTGCCGGTTGGAGAGCTGGAGCTTCTTCAGGACGGCAGAGACGTGGGTCTCGACGGTCTTGACCGAGATGTGGAGCCGTCCGGCGGTCTCCCGGTAGGTGTAGCCCCGCGCGATGTGGCGCATGACCTCCTTCTCCCGAGGGGTGAGCTGGTCCAGCTCGGGGTCGCTGACGCCCTCGACCTCGGGGAGCTCGCCCGCGAACGCGTCGAGCACGAAGCCGGCGAGGCGGGGTGAGAACACCGCATCGCCGTCCCGCACCCGGCTGATGGCGTCCACGAGCTCGTCCGGCGAGATCGTCTTGGTCACGTACCCACGGGCACCCGCCCGGATGATCGCGATCACGTCCTCCGGGGCGTCGGAGACCGACAGCGCCAGGAAGCGCACCTCGGGATCGAACTCCCGGACCCCCTCGATGACCGCCAGCCCGCCCCCCCCGGGCATGTGGACGTCCAGGAGGACCACCTCGGGATCGGTCGTTCGGATCCCCGCGATGGCCTCGTCGACATCGCCGGCCGACCCGACGATCTCGACGCGGTCCCCGATCTCGGCCGCCACGCCGGCGCGGAAGAGCCGGTGGTCGTCGACGAGGAACACCCGGACGCTCACGTGTCACTCCCCGCCAGCGGCATGGCCAGTTCGACCTCGGTGCCCTCACCGGGAGCGGTCGTGATCGTCGCGGTACCTCCGTGTCGTCGCATCCGTCCGTGGATGGACTCGCGGATCCCCCGGCGGTCGTCGTCCACGGTCTGTGGATCGAATCCGCGCCCGCGGTCGCGGACGAACACGACCACGTGATCAGTGCTGGCTTCGAGGTAGAGGTCGACCCGGTCCACGCCGGCGTGCTTGGCGGCGTTCGTGAGCGCCTCCCGGGCCGCTGCGAGCGTGGCGGTGACCCGGTCGTCAACGGGTGCGTCGCCCACGACGACCGGTTCGATCGTCACGGCGTGCACCGCCTCGATCTCCTCGATCAGGTCGTCGACCACACCACGCAGGCTGTCCCCGTCCGTCGTGCGGGCGTAGAGCCATGCCCGCAGCTCCCGCTCCTGACGGCGGGCGAGGGCGACCATCCGACGGGGGTCGTCCCCAGCCCGCTGGATGAGCGCCAGGGTCTGCAGGACCGAGTCGTGGAGATGGGCGGCCAACTCGGCCCGCTCGGCCTGGCGGATCCGCTCCCGTCGCTCGTGACCGAGTTGGCTGACCAGCCGGGAGACCCACGGCCCCAAGATCAGGGTCGCTCCCGCCAGCGTCGCCGCCACCGCCAGTCCCACGTCGCGCAGGGCGGCGAACGCATCGTTCGCAGCCAGGAAGACCGCGATGCCGATGCTGACCAGCACGACCCCCAGCAACACCCGCCACGGGGAGGTGCGGCCGGCGACGAGCGCCCCGACCGGGTCACCCGGCAGCCGTCCTGCGAGCCGCGACCAGCGACGCCGGTCGTCCTCGGTTCCCCGGGACCAGATGACCGCCGAGCCGGCGGCGGCGATCACGATCGGCCACACGAACCCGTCCCCGAACCACACGCCGAGGTTGCGAAGCAGCAGCAGCGCGCCGAGCACGATCGCACCCAGCGCCAGCAGACGCTGGGTGTCCGTCGGCCGGTCGTCGGCCGCGACGTCGCCCTCCGGGGACAGCCCCCACGCCACCAGGTAGAGGAGCACGCCCGCGCCACCGGCCAGTCCGAGCGCGATCAGCACGAACCGCAGAACCGCGGGCTCGACGCCGAGCTGCGCCCCGAGCCCCCCGGCGACGCCCGCGACGACGCGGTCGTCACGGCTGCGGACGAACCCGAGCGGGGCGCGCTGGTCGGTCGGGGCATGCGGGGCGGCCACTCAGGCTCCTCCTCGAGTTCTGGCGCATCCGGTCCGTGATGGTGGTTCGGCAGCGCCGGGTCGCGTCTCTGATGGTGGCACATCGGAGCAGATCGCGGCATCGGGGGTGGCCCTGATGACTCCGCGGGATCTCAGGGTCGTCTCAGGGTCGTCCCCCATACCGCTCGCGGCGAGGCCGTGCGACCATGGAGGCAACGCAGCAGAGCACGCCCGACGGACGAGAGACGACGATGAACGACACCATGACCGGCGACACCACCTCCCAGGCCCCACCCCCGCCTCCGCCGGGACGTCCGCCGCTCCGCCGGCGTACCGACGACCGCATGATCGCGGGTGTGGCCTCCGGCCTCGCACGGACCCTCGGTATCGAGACCGCCGTGGCGAGGATCCTGTTCGTCGTGGCGCTCTTCGTGGGTGGGCTCGGGATCCCGCTCTACCTCGCCGGGTGGCTCCTGATCCCGGAGGACGGCAGCGACGAGGCGGTGGTCTCGGACGTGGTGCGCAGCCGCGGGGCGCAGTTCTGGATCGGGATCGTGCTGCTCGTCATCGGGGTCCTTGCCCTCGCCGACCAGGCCAGCGACGTCACCGGCGACCTCGCCTGGCCCCTCGTGCTCATCGGCATCGGCGTCGTGCTGTGGCGCTCCAGCCGGGAGGGCGACGCAGGCCCGGCGGGCGCCCCCGGTCCGCGGATCGAGGACAGACCGGCTGGTGGAGAGGAGGCCCCGCCACGGGCCTCCCAGGACGCCGCGGCCGCCCCCGCCCCGCCCCCGCCCGCGCACGCCCCGCCCCCCGCATCGGGCGGTGGCACGCCACCTCCGGCTACTGACGCAGCACCCACGGCCGCGGACGGTCCTCCCCGGGGCGACGCCGGGCGCCGATCCGTCCTCGGTCGGGTCACCATCGCCCTCGCGCTCATCACGGTCGGCGTGCTGTGGCTCGGCGACGCAGCGGGACTCGTCGACCTGAGCTTCCGAGACGGCGCTGCCGTGGCGCTCGGGGTGATCGGTCTCGGGCTCGTGGTCGGCACCTGGCTCGGCCGTGCCCGCTGGCTGATCGTCCCCGGCCTGATCCTCGTCCCCGTCGTGGTACTCGCAACGACGCTGCACGGCAGCGGGATCCGGTTCGGGGCAGGGGTGGGCGAGCGCTCCTTCACCCCGGCCGCGGTGAGCGAGCTGGCCGACCCCTACGAGCTCACCGCCGGGGAGCTGCGACTCGACCTGACCGAGCTCGAACTCGGTGACGGCCCGGTCGAGATCGGGGCGCGCGTCGGCGCCGGGCAGATCGTGGTGCTCGTACCCCACGACGCCGCCCTCGAGATCGACGCGGACGTCGCCATGGGCGAGATCACGATCCTCGGTGAGGGCCCGAGCGGGGCGGGTCTGGACCACAGCTTCAACCGCACCGGAGACCGCGGGCCGATCGTGCTCGACCTGCACGCCAGCCTCGGCGAGATCGTCGTCGACTCGGTCCCCGCACCCAACAACTCGCAGGAGGACCAGTGATGACAGCGTCTGACGACACCTCTCGAACCACCACGACGCAGGGCTCGACCGCCGCTGACGACGCGCCCCGCGACACACGGCGAGCCTCACTACTGCAGGCAGAGCGGCACTCCACCGACGCCCTGTCCCTGATCTTCGGCCTGCTGTTCCTGACGATCGCCGCCCTCGGCCTCGCCGGAGAGCTGCGACCCATCGTCATCGAGGGCGACTGGATCGGCCCGGTCGTGCTCATCGGCATCGGCATCGCCCTCATCGCGTCGATCCGCCGCGACCGCTGACGGCCTCCCGCCTCGTACACAACGACCAGCGGAGATCGCCGACCGGACGCTGGCCCTCCAACCGGCTGACAGCCGGGGTCGCAACGTCCGGTAGCCTCGGTCCACGTCCGCGCGATCTGTTCTTACCGAGGACGTGAGCCGTGCCCGCAACCATCATCGTCGGCGCCCAGTGGGGCGACGAGGGCAAGGGCAAGGCCACCGATTTGCTCGCCGACACCACCGATCTGGTCGTCCGCTACCAGGGCGGTAACAACGCCGGCCACACCGTCATCGTGGGCGACCAGGTCTTCAAGCTCCACCTGATCCCGTCGGGGATCCTCTACCCCCACGTGACCCCCGTCATCGGCGACGGCGTGGTGGTCGACCCCGAGGTACTGATCAGCGAACTCGACGGGTTGGACCAGAAGGGGCTCGACGCGTTCGAGCGGGTGCGCGTGTCCGGCAACGCCCACCTGATCATGCCGTGGCATCGCGAGCTCGACATGTTGATCGAGCGTCGCCTCGGCAAGGCCAAGCTCGGCACCACCAAGCGGGGTATCGGCCCCGCCTACGCCGACAAGGCTGCCCGTATCGGCTTGCGGTTCCAGGACCTCTTCGACGAGAACATCTTCCACCAGAAGCTCGAGGCCGCGCTCGAGATCAAGAACCAGATGCTCTCCAAGATCTACAACCGCCTCCCCATGAACAAGGACGAGATCGCCGACGAGTACCTCGGCTACGCCGAGCGGCTCGAGCGGCAGCTCACCGACGCGACCGCGCTCATCCACGACTCCCTCGAGGCCGGCAAGCACATCATCCTCGAGGGGGCCCAGGGCACGCTGCTCGACCTCGACCACGGCACCTACCCCTTCGTCACCTCGTCCAACCCGGTGGCGGGCGGGGCGCTGACCGGTGCGGGACTGGGGCCGCGGCACGTCGACCGGGTCCTCGGGATCACCAAGGCCTACGTGACGCGGGTCGGGACCGGCCCCTTCCCGACCGAGCTGGAGGACGAGATCGGCGAGCGGATGACCGAGGTCGGTGGCGAGTACGGCACCACGACCGGCAGGCGCCGTCGCGTGGGCTGGTTCGACGCGGTCCTGGCCCGGTACGCCAACCGCGTCAACGGCTTCACCGACATCTTCCTCACGAAGCTCGACGTGCTCAGCGAGTTCGACACCCTGCGGGTCGCCGTGGCGTACCGCTACGACGGCGACGAGTACCGCCACTTCCCCCCGCACCAGTCGATCTTCCACCACGCGGAGCCGATCTACGAGGAGCTCCCGGGCTGGGGTGAGGACATCACCGAGGTCTCCGAGTACGACGATCTCCCCAAGGAGGCTCGCGACTACGTCGACTTCCTCGAGGAGCACGCCGAGACCCCGGTGACGTGGGTGTCGGTTGGTCCGAAGCGCTCCCAGACACTGGTCCGTCGCGACGTCCCGCTGGTGCCGCGCCCGTGAAGGTCCTGGTCGTCGGTGGCGGAGGTCGCGAGCACGCCTTGGCGTGGCGCCTCGCGGTGTCGCCATCGGTCGACGCCGTCGAGTCCGCGCCCGGCAACCCCGGGATGGCGGAGCTCGGGCCGGTCCACCCCGATATCGATGACGCGGACCCCCAGGCGGTCGCGGACCTCGCCGCGGGCCGCGGGATCGACCTCGTGGTCGTCGGCCCCGAGGCGCCGCTCGTCGCCGGGGTCGCCGACGCCGTGCGCGAGCGTGGGATCCTGTGCTTCGGGCCGTCCGCAGCCGCTGCCGAGATCGAAGGCTCCAAGTCCTTCGCGAAGGACGTCATGGAGGCAGCGGGGGTCGCCACCGCGGCCTCCGGTACCTACGACGACCGCGACGAGGCGGTTGCGGCGCTCGCGAACTTCAGCCCGCCCTACGTGGTCAAGGCGGACGGCCTGGCCGCCGGCAAGGGCGTGGTCATCGCCGACGACCGTGACGACGCGGTCGCGGCGATCGAGGACGCGCTGGTCCACGGCCGTTTCGGGGAGGCCGGCGCCACGGTGGTGCTGGAAGCGTTCCTGGACGGTCCCGAGGTGTCGGTGTTCGGGGTCTGCGACGGCACCGACGTGGCGCTGCTCCCGCCGTCACAGGACTTCAAGCGGGCCTACGACGGCGACGAGGGGCCCAACACCGGCGGCATGGGCGCCTACACCCCCGTGCCGGACTTCGGTGTCGAGGACGCGGCCGCGCTGAAGGACAGCGTCTTCCGGCCTGTCCTCGCCGAGCTGGAGCGTCGCGGGGCGAGGTTCCAGGGGCTCCTGTACGCCGGACTCGTCCTGACCGCCTCCGGCCCGCAGGTGCTCGAGTTCAACTGCCGCTTCGGTGACCCCGAGACGCAGTCGGTCATCTGGCGGGTCGCGAGCGACTTCGGTGATCTGCTCGCGGCGGCGGCCGACCCCGAGCGGGGCGTCGCGGACCACACCCTCGAGGTGTCCGACGACGCCTACGTGACGGTCGTGCTCGCCAGTGGCGGCTACCCGCTCAGCTACGAGACCGGCGAGACGATCCTCGGCCTCGACGCCGTGCGCGACCGCTTCGAGGACGTCCACGTCTTCCACGCCGGGACCGCCTCGCGGGACGGACAGATCGTCACCGCCGGCGGCCGCGTGCTCGGTGTGACCGCCCACGGCAGCGATGTCGCCGCTGCCCGCGAACGTGCCTACGAGGCGGCGGACCTGATCACGTGGGCCGGGCAGCACCGACGCAACGACATCGCCGAGCAGGCCGCCCGCTCCTGAGCATCAGGGAGCGGAGCCGAACGCCGTTCCGGGTACGCGCTGCTCTACGCTCGGGGCGGGAGACGGAAGGGTGGCGGTGCCGGCGATCGCGCTGGATCACGTGCGCAGCGGCAAGGTCCGTGATCTGTACCGGATCGGGGACGACCGGCTGCTCCTGATCGCGTCCGACCGGGTCTCCACCTACGACTGCGTGCACCCCACCCCCATCCCCGACAAGGGCCGGGTGCTGACCGGCCTCTCGGTCTTCTGGTTCCAGAAGCTCGCCGATGTCGTTCCGGCCCACCTCGTGTCGGCGTCCACGGCCGATCTGCCGGAGCAGGCCCAGGAGCATGCCGAGGAGCTCCGCGGCCGCATGATGCTGGTCCGCGAGGTCGAGATCGTCCCCTTCGAGTGCGTGGTGCGTGGCTACCTCGCCGGATCGGGATGGCGGGAGTACCAGGACGACGGCACCGTGTGCGGCGTGGGCCTGCCCGAGGGGCTGGAAGAGGGATCCGAGCTGCCGACGCCGATCTTCACCCCCGCCACCAAGGCCGAGTCGGGACACGACGAGAACGTCACGTTCCGGCACATGGCGGATGCGGTCGGCTGGGAGCTGGCGGGGAAGCTGCGCGAGACCGCGATCGAGCTCTACCGGCGCGCGCAGGACCACGCTCGCGAGCGGGGCGTGATCCTCGCCGACACCAAGTTCGAGTTCGGTCTGCTCGAGGGCGAGGTGGTGTTGGCCGACGAGGTGCTGACCCCCGACTCCTCGCGCTACTGGCCGGCCGACGAGTGGGCCCCGGGTCACAGCCAGCCGTCCTTCGACAAGCAGTTCGTCCGGGACTACGGCACCTCGACGGGATGGGACCGCAACCCGCCGGCCCCGGAACTGCCCCCGGACATCGTCACCGCGACCCGCGAGAAGTACGTGGAGGTCTACGAGCGCCTGACCGGGGAGTCCTTCGACGAGTGGCTCCGGGACGGCGGACCCGATCGCGGTGAGGTCGCGTCCTGGGCGGACGGGGCCACGCTGTGAGTGGTGCCAGCGGTGGAGCAGCCGGCGACCCGGTCGATGACATCGCGCGTGAGATGCGCCAAGGCGCCGGCGAGGAGCTCCGAGCAGATGCCGAGGAGAACGAGCGCCTGGCGGCGCAGGCGGCGCGCCGCAACGCCTCCCTCGCCGACGTCGCCCGCGACGCGATGTTCCGGGGGGACAAGGTCGCGCTGCGGTTCACCAACCACACCGTCAGCGGGCAGGTCGCCCACGCCTCCGGCGATCTCCTCACCGTCGAGACCACGGCCGGCACGGTGCACGTCAACCTCGGAGTCCCGGTCACGCTGACGGTGATCGAGCCGGACGCGGCGGAGGGCCGGACCCCCGAACAGGGCGTCGACAGCCTGCGTGCCCGCCTCTTCGAGCTCGAACTCGCCGAGGCCGAGGTCGAGCTGCAGGCGGCCGGGTTCGACGGCTCGATCCGGGGCCGGGTCGCGGTGGTCGCCACCGACCACGTCGTGCTCCGCACCGACGACGGGAACCTGCACGTGGCCTTCGCTGCCGTGGAGTCGGTGCTCGAGCGCTGAATCCCGGGGACGACGAGCCCCCGGCAGATGACGCAACCGGATCAGGTGAGGCTGATGGCCTTGCCCTCCGCGAGCGCCTCCACGATCTTGGCCGCCCCGACGATCTGCGCACCGTCGACCAGGTCGTCCTCGTCGATGTCGCGCTTCTTCGTGCACGAGCTGCACAGCCAGATCTCCCCGCCGTTGCCCACGAGTAGCTGCACGAGGGTCGAGAGGGGGGTGAGATCGTCGTCGCTGACCGTCTCCGCGTATCCCAGGGTGCCGATCCGGACGGCCTCGACGGTGCAGACGACGATGGCGTGCTGACCGCTCACGGCGGCGGTACTGGCGGCGATGAACGGCACCGTGGCCCGTTCGGGGTCGTCCGCCCCGTGGGTGCAGGTGAACAACATCGGGACGGGCTGCTCGGCGTCGTCGGCCACAGTGGTGCTCCTGGGGTTCGCAAGTGGCTATCTGACCCCCGCTGACCGCTCTGGGTGAGGGGAGTGGGGGTGTACGAACGGACATCGCCCCCTTCCCTTCCTCCTATCGGTGTCGTAGGATGCTTCGCCGGAGGCCAGTACGGCGTCGTGCCGTGTTGGCCACCACATCGACCTCCACGAAGGGGAGAACATGCAGCGATCACTATGGCTGCGTCGGTTCGCCGTGCTCATGGTGTTCGGACTCCTTGCTGCCGCTTGCGGTGGCGACGACGACCCGGACACCACCGACACGGAGACCGGCACGCCGACCGAAACCGAGATGACCGAGACCGAAACCGAGACCGACACCGAGACAGAGACCGAGGGGCAGGCCACCGGCGCGAACGTCGACGGCACCCTCAAGATCGGGACGCTGCTCCCGCAGACCGGTGCGCTCGCGCAGTTCGGCCCCGGCATGCAGTTCGGTGTCGAGCTGGCCGTCCAGCAGATCAACGAGGCTGGGGGCGTGCTCGGCGGTGACGTCGAGCTCGTGACCGCCGACAGCGGCACGGATCCACAGGTCGCCAACGACGCCGTCGACGGACTGCTCCAGTCCGACAACGTCGACGCCATCGTCGGTGCGGCGTCCTCCGATATCACCAAGGCCGTGATCGAGAAGGTCATCAGCGCCGAGGTCGCCGAGTGTTCACCGTCGAACACCGGACCGGACTTCACGACCTTCGAGGACGAGGACCCCGGGTTCTACTTCCGGACCGCGCCGTCTGACGCCCTCCAGGGCCAGGTGCTCGGCAACCTCGTGTTGGCTGACGGTTTCCAGAACGTCGGTCTCGTGTACCGCAACGAGGCGTACGGTCAGGGTCTCGCGAACCAGGTCAAGGAGACCATCGAGAACGGTGGCGGAACAGTCGCCGTCGAGGTGCCCTACGACCCGCGCTCGACCGGTCCGTTCGACGCGGAGGCCGAGCAGCTCGCTCAGGCTGATCTCGATGCGGTCGTCTCGGTGATGTTCATCGACGACGGCGCGGCGATGATCAACGCCGCCATCGAGAAGGGTGTCGGCCCCGGTGACGTGCAGTGGTACGGCGCCGACGGGACCGCCTCGGACGACTTCCCCGAAGCCGTCTCCGAGGAGAACCCCACCATCCTGGACGGGATGAAGGGCACCGCGCCTGACTTCTCGTCGCAGTCCGAGGCGTTCAGCAGCGCCTTCGACGAGGGCGCTCCCGAGAACGCGCAGAACACGTTCGCCCCACAGGCGTACGACTGCGCGATCATCATCGCGCTCGCCGCGCAGATCGCCGGTTCCGATGACCCGAACGACTTCATGCAAGAGGTCGTCGGTGTCACCAAGGACGGCGAGAAGTGCGACAGCTTCGCTGCTTGCAAGGAGCTGATCGACGGCGGGACCACCGACATCGACTACGACGGAGCGAGTGGCTCGCTGAGCTTCGCGCCTCCGGGTGAGCCGGCGGCTGGTACCTACACCATCTACCAGTTCACCGACGGTGACGTCGAGAACCTCCGTCAGGAGAGTGTCGGCTGATCTGAGGCATCCTCAGCCACGAGGGCCCGGTGCTTGCACCGGGCCCTCGTCCATGCTCGACAGGCGGACGCGGGCCTGGAAGAGGGTGGCTACGAGAGACGGAGGTCGCCGCGCCTCGCGTCAGTCGACGGCGGCGAGCGTCCCGAGGTAGAGCTCGATGACCTTCGGATCCTGGAGCAGCTCGTCCCCTGTGCCCGTGTAGGCGTTCTGCCCCTGGTCGAGCACGTAGCCGCGGTCGCAGATCTGCAGGCAGCGGCGGGCGTTCTGCTCGACCATGATGATCGAGACGCCGGCGTCGTTGATCTCGCGGACACGGTCGAAGACCTGGTCCACGTTCGAGGGTGACAGGCCAGCGGAGGGTTCGTCGAGGAGCAGGACGCTGGGGTCCATCATCAGCGCACGGCCCATTGCGACCATCTGGCGTTCGCCGCCCGACAGCGAGCCGGTCCGCTGCTTGCGTCGGTCCTCGAGCAGGGGGAACAGCTCCGCAACGCGGGAGTAGTTCTCGTCGAACTTGTCCGGTTCGAGGTACGCCCCCATCTCGAGGTTCTCCTCGACGGTCAGGGTGGGGAACACGTTTCCGACCTGGGGGACGTAGCCCACTCCCTTGGCCACGAGTTCGTGGCCGGAGAGGTTGGTGATCTCCTCGCCCCGCAGGAGGACGTGCCCCCCGCGGACCGGGACGAGCCCGAACAGGGTCTTCACGAGCGTCGACTTGCCGGCGCCGTTCGGACCGATGATCCCCACGATCTCGCCGTCGTAGAGCTCGAGGTTCACCCCGTCGAGGATGTCCACACCCGGGAGGTAGCCGGATACGAGGTCTTCGCAGACGACGATCGGCTCGGAGCCACCCTGTGTGTCGTTCATCGGTCCGTCTCCTCGACGTCTCGGGCGGTGGCGGACTCGCCGTGGTGTTCGCCGAGGTAGGCATCGATGACCGCACGGTTCGACGTGATGTCGTTGGGGCGACCTTCGGCGATGACCCGGCCCTCTGCCATCACCACGACCCAGTCGCTGATGTCCATGACGACGTCCATGTCGTGCTCCACGAAGAGCACCGTGGTGCCGTCGTCAGGCAGCGCGGTGACATGCTCGAGCAGCGATTGGGTGAGGGCAGGGTTTACCCCCGCCATCGGCTCGTCGAGCATGATCAGCCGCGGGTTCACCATCAGCGCGCGCGCCATCTCGAGGAGCTTGCGCTGGCCGCCGGACAGCGTCCCGGCGTAGTCGTCACGCATGCGTGACAGCCCGAACCGATCGAGCAGCTCGTCAGCGCGCTGCTCGACGTCCTGCTCCTGGGAGCGCCACGTCCACGGAAGGAGCGACGCCACGAAGCGTTCCCCCCGCTGTTCGGGAGCGGCGAGCAGCATGTTGTCGATCACCGACATCTTCATCAGCGACTTGGTGAGCTGGAAGGTGCGAACCATCCCCATGTTGGCGATGGTGTGTGCTCCCTTGCTCGAGATCTCCTGCCCGTCGAAGCTCCACTGCCCCCGGTCGGGGTCGTCGAACCCGGACACGAGGTTGAAGAAGGTGCTCTTCCCAGCACCGTTGGGGCCGATCAACGCGGTGATGACTCCCCGTGGGACCTCGAGGTGCTCGACGTCGACCGCGACCAGCCCGCCGAACGTCTTGCGGATGTCGTCGGCGACCAGGATGGGGTCGTGCTTGGATGCGCCGGGCTCGGCCGGCACGTCGTCGAGCGTGGTGGCGGCGGTGTCAGCGGGCATCGAGCAGCATCTCCTCTCGACGTCCGAACAGGCCCTGGGGTCTCCAGACCATCAACGCCATGAGTCCGAGGCCGACGACGACGAAGCGGAACGCCCCGACGTCCTGGTCGCTGAAGATGGCAGAGGAGAGCACTCCGGCATCGACGAGGTCGCCCATGAACCCGGCGCTGAAGGAGATGATGGCCCAGAACAGGATCGATCCGGCGATCGGCCCCCAGATCGTGGCGGGCCCTCCGAGGATGACGACGGCGTAGATGAAGAAGGTGAACAGGGGATCGAAGAAGTCGGCGCGGAGGTTCTGGATGCCGATCGCGAACATCATCCCGGCCACGCCGCCCATCACGCCGCCGATGACGAGGCTCTGCATCTTGTAGGCGAAGACGTTCTTGCCGAGGCTCCGTGCCGCGTCCTCGTCCTCCCGGATGGCCTTGATGACCCGGCCCCACGGGCTGCGCATCAAGAGCCACAGCGTCACCGCGAAGAGGATCGCGATGGCCCAGGTGACGAGGATCACCCAGGCGAGGTTGTGGCTGTAGGTCAGGGAACCGAACCCGTAGGTGCCGTCGGGAAGCGGGTTCGCGGCGTAGAACGCGTCAGCGATGCGGTTGAGCCCGAACACACCTCCGGTGTAGTCCTCGAAGGTGCGGGCGCGGGTCACGAGACGGAGGATCTCCGAGGCGGCGATGGTGGTGATGGCGAGGTAGTCGGCTCGCAGCCTCAGGGTGGGGATGCCGAGGATCAGTGCGAGGATGATGCAGGCGATGATCCCGACGGCCACCCCGAGCAGGAACGGTCCGCCCTGGTCGACGGTGACCCCGAGCCCGTAGGCACCGACGAGCAGGAACCCGGCGTGGCCGAAGTTGAGCAGCCCCGTGTAGCCGAAGTGGAGGTTGAGTCCGATGCCGGCCACCGCGTACACAGCACCGCTGAGCCCGAGACCCGTCCGCAGGGCCCCCATGAGGGTGTCGACGATGTCCATCAGCCGACCCTTTCTTCACGTCCGAGCAGTCCCTGTGGTCGCACCAACAGCACCAGGATGAGCGCCATGAACGCGAACGCGAGCTTCAACTCGATGCTGATCTCGGTGCTGAGCTGGGTGATCACCCCGATCACGAGTCCGCCCACCATCGCGCCGTAGGCGGTCCCGATGCCGCCGAGGATCACCCCGGCGAACATCAGCAGCAGCAGGTTGAAGCCCATGTCCCACTTCACCTGCGAGGTCAGCCCCTGGAAGATGCCGCCGAGGGCAGCGAGCGCGGCACCGCCGATCCACGTGGCGAGGATGATCTTCTCCACGTCGATCCCGGAGGATTCCGCCAGGTCGCGGTTATCGGCAACGGCGCGCATGGCGGTGCCGAGCCGCGTCTTCTGGAGGACCAGCCCAACGCCGACCATGAGCGCGATCGAGATGATCACGATCGCGAGGTCCTTCGGCGTGATGCTGACCGGGCCGAACGCCACCTCGCGCTGGATGCGGTAGTCGGTGTAGGAGAGCCCGGCTCCACCGATGAACATCAGGATGATGTGGCGGAACCCGATCGACAGTCCGATCGTCAGCAGCAGCAGCGCGAGAGCCCCGGTCTTGCGACGACGCAACGGTCGGAAGATGCTCGATTCGAGTCCCCAGCCCAGCGCCCCGCCCGCGGCCACGGCGATGATCGCCGCGAAGACGAGCGGCATGCCAGGGCCGGCGCCGGACGCGTTGAGGAACCATGCGACGGCTGCGCCGAACACCACGAGCTCCCCGTGGGCGAAGTTGATCAGGCCGGTGACGCCGTAGATCAGCGACAGCCCGATGGAGGTGATCGCGATGATGGTCCCGAGCTTCAGGCCGTCAACGGTCAAGTCGATGTAGCGCCCGAACGCGATACCGCCGTCGGCCGCGGGGCCCCCACCCTCCCCGGCGACCAGCCGGATCCCGACCGCCTGACGTCGACCCTCGCCGACGGTGATCGTGATCGGGTTGTTGTCGGGGTTCGCGAGCGACGTGCCATCAGGGAGCGAGTCGGTGAGGACCTCGACCTCGAACTCGCCCCCAGCGGGGACCCGGACCTGCCACTGGCCCTCCTCGTCCGTGGCCACGGTCTCGACCTCTTCGCCTTCTAACGAGACCGCGACCTCGACCCCCTCCACCGGTTCGCCATCGACCCGGAGGAAGCCGAACAGCGTGGTCGGGTTCGCGGTGGGGCTCGGACTGGGAGAGGGGGAGCTCTCGGCACCGAACGCCGACGCGGCCGCGGAGAGGAAGAGCCCGATGGTGACCGAGATGAGCACCAACGCGAGACGCTCGCGATCCATCGTCGCCTCCTGAACGGCTGTCGGGTCCCGCCGGTCGCCGGAGCGACTCTAGCGGAGGTCCCCCGAACGTTCTCGGGTCGCGTTCGAGGTCTCTTGGTGAGGGGTACGATGCCCCGCCGGACGCAGGGGGAGAGGAGATCTCGGTGGTGCTCGCTGACGAGGTGGTGGGAGCGGTCGTTGTCACGCTCGCGGCTGCGACCGTGCTGCTGATCTTCGGCGTCACCTGGATCGGACTGCGCCTGCGGCGGCTCCAGCGCGCCTACGCGTCCGCGATCGATCCCGAGCGGCGCGAGGACCTGTTCCAGTCCGTGGAACGTCAGTCGAAGGACCTCGCGAGCCTCCGAGAGGATCTCGGCGTGGTGCACGGCAACACCGAGGTGTTGCGTGACCTGATCCGCGGGACCGTCTCGCGGGTCGGGCTCGTCCGCTACGACGCGTTCGAAGACATGGGCGGGGCGCTGTCGTTCAGCGCCGCCATGCTCGACGAGGACGGCCACGGGGTGGTCATCAGCGCGATCAACGGACGCAGCGAGACCCGTGCGTACGCGAAGGCGGTCAGGAACGGCCAGAGCGAGCACAACCTCTCGACGGAGGAGCAAGCGGCGATCGAGGAGGCGCTGTCGGGCCCCACGGGGGACACGACGGTGCAGCAGCCCCGTTCCCGCCGGGGCCGTCGCGCGTCGTGACCCAGGCAGGCGCCGCGACCGAGGTCGCCTACCTCGGCCCTGAGGGCACGTTCACCGAGACGGCCGCCCGTCTCGTCACGGGCGGGGACGCCCCGCTCCTGGCGTGCAACGACATCGGGGAAGTGCTCCAGCTCGTCGCGGGTGGCGAGGTCGAGCGGGGCGTGGTCCCGATCGAGAACACCCTCGAGGGGTCGGTGTCGGCGACGCTCGATGCGCTGGCGTTCGACACCGACCTGCTGATCGAGGCGGAGCTCGAGCTGCCGGTGAACCTCGTGGCCGTGGTCCGCCCCGGTGGATCCCTGGACGAGGTCACGGCCATCGGATCGCACCCGGTCGGGCTCGCCGCCTGCCGCCGGTGGCTGACCTCGCACCTCGCCGACGCCGAACACGTGCCGTCGACCTCGACCGCCCGGGCCGCCCAGCGCGTGGCCGAGGGTGAGCTCGACGCTGCCATCGTCAACCCGCTGGCGGCCGAGCGCTACGACCTCGAGGTGGTCGCCAAGAACATCGCCGACTCGCCGTCCAACTCGACCCGCTTCGTGGTCGTCGGCTCCGACCTCACCGCCCCGACCGGCTGGGACAAGACGTCGCTGGTGGTGTTCATCAACGAGAACCGTCCCGGTGCGCTGCTCCAACTGCTCGAGATCTTCGCCGAACGCGACCTGAACCTGACGAAGATCGAGTCCCGCCCGACCAAGGACGAGCTCGGCGAGTACTGCTTCTTCCTCGACGTCGAGGGCCACCTCGCGGACGAACGCGTGGGGGACGCGCTGGCTGCGGTCAAGCGCACCCATCGCGACGTCAAGATCCTCGGGTCGTACCGGCGGAGCGGGGCGCGACAGCCTGCCGAGGCCGACCGGATCGCCGCCGACGACCAGGCGTACCGCGACGCCGCCGCGTGGCTCGCCGACTGGCGCGACCGCATCCGCGAGTAGCCTCCTAGCGATGATCGATCCACATCTGCTCCGGGACGACCCCGAGACCGTGACCGCGGCCCTGGGGCGTCGCGGCTACTCGGCAGAAGACGTCCAAGAGCTCATCGCGCTGGACGAGCGCCGCCGCGAGCTCATCGCGGCGGTCGACGAGGCGCGTGCAGAGCAGAAGGCGGCGTCGAAGGAGATCGGCCAGGCCGCCCCGGAGAGCCGCCCGGCCCTCATCGACCAGGCCGCGAAGCTCAAGGACCATGTCACCCGGCTCGAGACCGAGCTCGAGGTCGCCGAGCGGCAGTTCGACGAGGCGTTCGCCAGCGTCCCCAACCTGCCCCACCCCGAGGCGCCGGACGGCCAGGAGGGCGACGGCGAGGTGCTGCGGACCGTCGGCGAGAAGCCGACGTTCGACTTCGAGGCGAGGGACCACGTCGAGCTCCTCGAAGGCAAGGCGATCGACCTCGAGCGGGCGGCCAAGGTGAGCGGGGCGCGGTTCGCCTACCTCAAGGGGGAGGGGGCACTGCTCGAGTTCGCGTTGGTGCGCTACGCCATGGACATCGCCCAGGAGCACGGCCACGTCCCCGTCGTCCCCCCCGTGCTGGTGCGCGAGGACGCCATGTACGGCACCGGGTTCCTGCCGACCGACGAGCAGCAGATCTTCACCACCGACCGCGACGACTACTACCTCGTCGGCACCTCGGAGGTCGCGCTGGCGGGGCTCCACATGGACGAGATCTTCGATCCGGAGGACCTCCCGATCCGCTACGTCGGGTTCTCGACCTGCTTCCGCCGCGAGGCCGGTGCGTACGGGAAGGACACCCGGGGGATCTTCCGGGTCCACCAGTTCGACAAGGTCGAGCTGTTCTCGTTCGTGTCCCCCGAGGCCAGCAGCGACGAGCACGAGCGGCTCCTGTCCATCGAAGAAGAGGTGTTCACGGGGCTCGAGCTCCACTACCAGGTGGTCGACATCCCGGTCGGCGATCTCGGGGCGTCGGCAGCCAGGAAGTTCGACATCGAGGCGTGGCTTCCCGGCCAGCAGGCCTACCGCGAGATCACCTCGACCTCGAACACGACCGACTACCAGGCTCGCCGCCTGGCCGCCCGGATCCGCAACCGCGATGGCGACAACGTGCTGGTCCACACCCTGAACGGGACCGCGGTCGCGATCCAGCGGGCCATCATCGCGCTGGTCGAGACGCACCAGCAGGCGGACGGCAGCATCCGGGTCCCCGAGCGTCTGGTGCCCTATCTCGGCCGCGAGGTCCTGCTGGCGGACGGCGGCTGACCCGACCGGTCACACCGGCAGGGGTGCCCGTTCGGGCAGGCCACCGTCGGACCACCGCCCGGTCGTCGGCACCTCGTCACGGGGCGTGAGCAGTCCATTCGTACCGTGAATGGCGAGCCGTCGATCACCCGGAGCGCCGTTGCCGCCCTCGTCCGCACCTTCTTCTGGTGGCTTCCCGCTGCGGCCGTTCCTGGGGTTGTTGGCGGTCGTTCTCGTCGTCGGTGCGATCATCGGGATGCTCGGCTTCCCGACGGTTGCCATGGCCACCTCGACGGTGCAGACGCTCGAGGAGGAGGTCTTCACGGTCCCGCCGCTGCCCGAGATCGACGTGCCTTCGCAGCGGTCGCTGATGTTCGATGCCGACGGCAACCAGATCGGCTTCCTGGTCGGTGAGCAGAACCGCACGCTCGTGACCCTCGAGCAGATCCCCGACGTGATGGAGCAGGCGGTCATCGCCACCGAGGACCAGGAGTTCTACAGCCATCCGGGCATCGACTCCGATGCGATCGTGCGGGCGCTGTTCCAGAACCTCCAGGAAGGCGACATCGAGCAGGGCGGCTCGACCATCACCCAGCAGTACGTGAAGAACGCGATCCTGTCCCCGAAACAGACCATCGGGCGCAAGATCAAGGAGGCGATGTACGCCCGCGAGCTCGAGCAGCGGCTCGGGAAGGACGAGATCCTCGAGCGCTACCTCAACCTCATGTACCTCGGCAACGGGACCTACGGCGTCGCCGCCGCGACCCAGTACTACTTCGGCAAGCCCATCGGCGAGATCACGCTTCCCGAGGCGGCATTGCTGGCGGGCATGATCCGCAAGCCGATCGGCCACGATCCGATCGACAATCCCGATGAGGCCAAGTCCGCGCAGGAGACCACGCTCGACCTGATGGTCTCGTCCGACAAGATCACGCAGGAGGAAGCGGACCGGGCTGCGGCGATCCCGCTCGATGAACTGTTGAACGTCACCCCGCTGCCACCCCCGGAGTTCCCGTTCTTCACCGAGTACGTCAAATCTCTTCTGCTCGGCGACAGTCGCCTGGGCGAGAACCGGGCCGACCGCATCGAGGCGATCTTCTCCGGTGGCCTGCGGATCCACACCACGTTGAAGACGGAATGGCAGCGGACCGCGATCGAGTCGATCAAGAACCGGCTCGAGAACCCCCTCGAAGATCCGCTCGGCGGGCTCGTGACCGTCGACCCCCAGGACGGCAAGATCCGCGCCCTGGCGGTCGGGCCCAAGGGGTTCGGCGAGTGCGACAAGCAGCCGTCGGAGTGCGAGGTCACCAAGGTCCTGCCGCTGGTGCCGGACCTCGGGGGGTCGGGGCGGCAAGTCGGGTCGGCGTTCAAGCCGATCGTGGATGCTGCGGCGCTCGACAACGGGTTCGATACGACCGTGCACTTCAGCACCGAGTCCGGCGCCGAGGTCGAGGAGTGCCCGGAGAACGTCGACGGGCGGACCGTTCCCTGGACGCCCGAGAACTACAGCGAGACGGGGCGGGGCGTCCTCGACATGCCCGATGCGATCCGGCTGTCCAACAACGTCTGGCACGCCAAGATGATCGCCGAACTCGGCCCCGAGAAGGCCGTCGAGATGGCGCACCGCCTCGGCATCGGAACCGAGATCCCACCCGTCTGTGCGATCGCGCTGGGCGCCGGGTCGATCTTCGCCGTCGACATGGCACAGGCCTTCGGGACCTTCGCCAACGGCGGCGTCCGCTGTGAGCCGTACGCCATCTCCAAGGTGACCGACGCCGAGGGCAACGTGCTGTTCCAGAACGAGCCGCAGTGTGAGCAGGTCCTCGACGAGGAGGTGGCTGCGACGATGGCCACCATGATGCGGGAGGTCGTGGAGCGAGGCACCGCGACGAGGGCGTACATCCCCGGGTTCGACATCGCCGGCAAGACCGGGACCACGAACGACTTCAAGGACGCCTGGTTCGTCGGCTACACCAGCGAGCTCGCCACGGCCGCCTGGGTGGGCTACGAGATCCCGAAGGAGATGGTCGGGATCCTCGGCTTCCGGCGAGTCGCCGGCGGGACGGTCCCCGCACAGATCTGGGAGTCGTACATGTCGACGATCCTCGAGGGCCAGGACCACCCGCGGCTGCCCACGGTGAGCCTCGATCGCTACGTCCCGCCGCCACCGCCAGAGCCCGAGGACGACGGCGGCGACGACGGGGGCAGCGACGACGACGGCGGCGGGGGCAGCAACGACGGTGACGATTCCGGCGGCGGGGGCGGCAACGGCGGCGGCAACGGCAACGGCGGCGGCGGGGACGACTGATCCCGCCTTACCCTCCGGTCACCCGGAGGGTTGGCCGAGCGGACGAAGGCAACGGTCTTGAAAACCGTCGGGCGGCGCAAGTCGTCCCGTGGGTTCGAATCCCACACCCTCCGCTGACGCGCCGCGCTTCCGAGCACAGGATGTTTCGAGCCTGGTGCGTGCGTGTTCGCGGCCTACCTGCAAGGCCATGACAGGTCGGCGCGTGTGCGGTAGGGGATTCCTCGGAAGGCCACACGTGGGTTGCCGGTTCTGGGCACTGGAGGGGGGTCGGTCGGGTCCGGGGGTGCCGGGCGAAAAGGTGACTTCGCGCGGCGCTTGGGGGATACTGCGGCCTACGGGGAGCATGGGGTTCCTCCGGGCAAGGGGCGGCCGTGGAGGCGGACGGGGCGTTGGGAAGGGCCGCTGAGCGATCGGCAGAGTTGCCGGCCGCGGCGGTGGTTGTCGATCGGTCGGGGACGGTGGTGGGGTGGAATGACGCCGCGCGCGAGCTGTATGGCTGGGGTGAGCAGGAGGCGGTGGGTCGTAGCGCGGCAGAGTTGGGGGTGCCGGTGGGTGCGGCGGGGCAGGCCAACGCGATCGTGGAGCAGGCCGCAGCAGGAAAGCCCTGGTCGGGGGCGTTCCTGGCGCGCCGCAAGGATGGGACCGCGGTCGAGGTGTGGGCACTGGACGCCCCGGTCCGTCACGACGGGACGGTGGCGGGACTGTTGGGGGTCAGCGTGCCCACGGGGCCGTCGGATTGGCGGCTGCTGATCGAGCATGCGGCCGATGCGCTGTCGGTGCACGAGCTGGATGGCACGTTCCGCTACGCGTCTCCCGCCTGGGGGGAGCTGTTCGGCTACGACCCGCCGGAGCTGGTCGGCCGCGACATCTACGACCTGTTCCACCCCGATGATCTCGATGACGCGCAGACCGCCCATGCCGCCGCGGTGGTGGGCTCGTTCTCGCTACGGCAGCGGATCCGGCAGGCCGATGGGACCTACCGGTGGGTGGAGGTCACTGGACGTGGGATCCGCGACGAGGACGTGCTGGTGGTCGTGGCCCGGCCGGTCGACCAGCAGCGTTCGCTGGAGCAGAGCCTGGAGCAGCAACGGGCGGTCAACGCCCAGCTGACGGCTCTGCGCCAGCAGCGAACCCAGTTCCTGACCACAGTCGCCCACCGTGCCCGCCATCCGATGACGGTGGTCAACGGGGTCGCAGAGCTGCTGTCCAACGTGATGGGCAGCGGACAGGACGACGCACTGCTCGACCTGACCAGGCGGCTGCTGCCACGTCTGAAGGCCAACGCAGCCGAGTTGACCGAGCTCGTCGAGGACGTCACCAACTCCGACCTGCTGACCCGCGGGGCAGCCCAGCTACGCAACAGACCAGTCGACCTCCACGACCTCGCCGAACAGGTTGTCGACGAGTTCGCCGATTCGGACGCCCCGGTCAGCGTCGAGATCGATCCGTGGCACACCGTGATGGTTGACGCCACCCAGATCCGGCTCGCTCTCAAGGCACTGGTGCACAACGCCATCGTGCACACCCCACTCGGCACCTCCATATGGATATCGGCCGAAGATGCCGGTCAAGAAACCGTCGTCACGGTCGAGGATGCCGGCCCGGGTGTTCCCGATGAGGACAAGCAGGTCATCTTCGAGCCGTTCAGCCGCACCGATGATGACGACCCTGACCCCGGCATGGGGCTCGGGCTCCACATGGTGGCCCAGATCGCCGCACTCCACGGCGGCCACGCCTGGGTCGACGACAGCCCCCACGGCGGCGCAGCCTTCAAACTCCGCCTCCCGCAGCGCCGAACCCAGGACCAGACATCCGATCCCGACGCCCCACCGACGCCCTAGGAGTCTGCTGCGCCAGCATGACTTGTTCAGCAGACTCCTAGAAGCGGCGGTCCGAGACCCCCGAGGGTGGACGATGAACCACGAGCAGGTAGATCCTGGCGAGGACATCGGCCGTGGCGCGATGGCCTCGACGGGAGAGGCCGCACGTCGTTTGTGGCGGCTGGTGGACGACGTCGTGCTGCTGGTGGACGGTGATGGGCGGATCGTGGAGGTCAGCCCGTCGGTGGAGGAGTGCCTGGGGCACCGGCCGGAGGAGCTGGTGGGGCGGCCGGTGTTGGATCTGGTGCATCCCGACGGCCGAGTGGGCCTCGAGGCGTGCCTGATGCGGCCCGATCTGGCGGACGGAGGCGAGAGCGACCTGATGCCCCTGCGGGACGCGCAGGGATCGTGGATCCCCAGTGTCGTGCGCATGCAGCCGATCGCGGCCGGGTCTGATGGCCAGGGTCTGGCGCTGGTCGTTCGTCGCCACGAGGATCGCCAGCCACAGCTCGCCGCCGATGAGCGTGCCGCGCTCGACCGGCTCCAACTCGTGGACGAGATGAAGCATCGCTTGATGGAGGTCGTTTCCCACGAGCTGCGGACTCCGCTGACGATCATCTCGGGGTTCGCGGAGACCTTCTCCCGTGAAGGGTTCGAGATGACCCCCGAGCGGTTGGCCGAAATCGGAACCAGCATCCAGCGGCAGTCGTCGCGGCTCCAGCAGATCGTTGCCGACCTGATGGATCTCGACCGGGCATCGCGAGGGGCGCTGTTGGCAGAACGTCGACCCACCGACCTCTCGAGCCGGGTCATCGCAGTGGCGGAACAGGTCGGACTCGGATCACGTCGGCTCAACCTGGAGCTCGAGCGGGTCACGATCGAGGTCGACCGGGCGAAGTTCGACCGCATCGTCGAGAGCCTGCTGGTCAACGTTCGTCGCCACACCCCAGCCGACACCACCGTGTGGGTGCGGCTGGCATCGACCGGTGACGGGGCGGTCCTCGAGGTCTGCGACGACGGGCCGGGGTTGGACGACGAGCTGAAGAACGAGGTGTTCTCGCCCTTCGCGCAAGGATCGCTGCTGGACCCTGCCTCGCCGGGTCTGGGGCTGGGCCTGGCGCTCGTACGACGGTTCACCGAGCTCCACGGGGGGCATTGCTGGGTGGAGGACCGCGACGGCGGGGGTGCGCGGTTCGTCGTGTCGCTGCCGAACCAGCCACAGCGGCTGGACCTCGACGACTTGAACCAGAAGCTCACCCACGCTCGCGCGCACGAGCGCACCCTCGAAGGCGACCGCCACGAGATCGAGCTCCGCCCCGAGATGCTGGCGCTGGTGTCCTCGATGTTGCACACCGCCCGCAACGAGCTCGACATGCCGGTGGCCTATCTGTCGGCGTTCACCGAGACGGAGCAGGTCATCCTCGCCGTCGACGGTGACGGGGCGCCGCTCGGGATCCGGCCTGGAGAGACCGTCGCGCTCGAAGACACCTACTGCGTGCGGATGATCCGCGGGGAGATCGGCAACCTCATCGTCGATACCAGCCGGCAGCCGGAGGTCGCCACGCTCCCGTCCACAGACCAGGGGTTGGCGTGCTACGCGGGCGTGCCGGTCCACCTGCCCAACGGGCAGATCTTCGGCAGTCTGTGCTGTGCCGACACCACACCTCGCACCGAGCTCACGTCAGCGGAGGTGTCGGTGTTGCAGGCGGTCGCCGAGATCATCGGCAACCAGATCGCCCACCGACAGCTCCTGGCAGTGCAGGATCGCGAGCTGACCCGCAGAGTCGAACAGCTGCTCAGCCGCCCGAACAGCATCCGCACCCACTACCAGCCCATCGTCGACCTGGACACCGGGGCGGTCGCTGGCGTGGAGTCCCTCAGCCGTTTCCCCGACAGCGACATCCGCCCGCCCAACCTGTGGTTCGCCGATGCCGAGTCCGTCGGGATGGCCACGGAGCTCGAACAGCTCGCGATCCACTCCGCACTGGCCGGGATCCGTCAGCTCCCTCCGAGCTGCTACCTCGCGATCAACGTCTCGCCGGGGGCGATCCTCGACGGGGCGCTGCGACCGCTCCTCGGCAGCATCCGCCTGGACCGGCTGGTGATCGAGATCACCGAGCATGCGGTTGTCGACAGCTACCAGCAGCTCGCCGCCGCCCTCCGACCGTTCCGCAACGGCGGGGCGCGGGTCGCGATCGACGACGTGGGCAGCGGATTCGCCAGCCTCCGACACGTCCTACGCCTCGAACCCGACATCATCAAGATGGACCGCTCACTCGTGCACGACGTCGCCGACGACCCCGCCCAACACGCCGTGGCGACCGCGCTGTCCACCCTCGGGCAACGCCTCGGCGTCAAGACCGTCGCCGAAGGCGTCGAGGACCACGCCACCCTCGACATCCTCCGCGAGGCCGGCGTCACCCACGCCCAAGGGTGGCTGTTCGCTCGCCCCGCCCCGCTCCCACTCCGCCACACCAGCTACCCGCTCACCCCCTGACGAGACCGCCGTCCCGAACCTCGCCCCACGGCCGGGGGGACCTGCTCCCTTCTGGAGGGGTCATCCGCACGGCGGTGCCGGATCCCGCTGTGGTTGCATCGCGATGAGACGTCGAGGAGCTGCCATGCCGGAAGATGCGCTGTCAGAAGCCCTCGCAGACGCTGGGTCCGTCGTGGCGTTCACCGGGGCAGGGGTGTCGACCGAGTCCGGCATCCCCGACTTCCGGTCGCCGGGTGGGGTGTGGTCTCGCTACGACCCACGAGACTTCACCTTCGACCGCTACGTCGAGTCCGCGGACGTTCGACAGCGGTCCTGGCAGATGCGACGCGAGTTCTTCGCCGCCCGTCCCGAGCCGAACCCGGCGCACGAGGCGCTGGCGAGACTCGAGCACGACGGGCCGCTCGAGGCCGTGATCACCCAGAACATCGACGGCCTCCACCAGGCAGCCGGGTCGGAGACGGTCATCGAGTTGCACGGCACCGCCCGCGAGGTCATGTGCATCGGCCAGCAGCCGCGCGGAGGGGTGCCGAACGGGTGCGGGTTCCGCGCCCCGACCACGTGGGCGTTCGATCGCCTCGACGGGGGCGAGGACGATCCTCGTTGCCCCGAGTGTGACGGGATCGTGAAGTCCGCGACGGTGAGCTTCGGCCAGGCGCTGTTCCCCGACACCGTGGACCGCGCCGTCGACCTCGCCACGTCGTGCGACCTGTTGCTGACGATCGGCTCGTCGCTCCAGGTCTACCCCGCCGCTGGACTTCCGGAGGCGGCGAAGCAGGCCGGCGCGAGCCTCGTCATCGTCAACGACGAGCCCACGCCGTTCGATGGCATGGCTGACATCGTCGTGCGCGGCCGTGCGGGCGAGACGCTGCCGGCTGCGGTCGAGGCCGCGCTGTCGGCCGGGTAGGCGTCAACCCGACCCGGCGGCGTCGGGATCCACGACCCCGACACCTGCGAACTGCCGCTCGCGGAGAGAAGCTCGGAGCTCCTCGTCGACGATCCGCCCCGCCACCTCCTCGACCACGGAGCGGGCACGCTCGCGCAGGGAGCGCGCGGCCCCGAGGTCGCCCGCACGATCGCGGGCGTCGGCCAGGCGCCCCAGCGCCTCCACGAGCACGAGCTGTTGGCCCGACTCGGCCGCCGCCCGTTCGGCCTCTCGGAGGACCGTGATGGCATCCGCACCACGGCCTTCCGAGGTGGCGAGCATCCCGTCGAGCACGAAGAGCTCGGGCTCGTACACACGCAGCCCCTTGGTCGCGATCTCGCCCCGTGCCGCCTCGAGGTGCCCCGTTGCGTCAGCGGGCTCGTGGCGGACGAGTGCGAGCCGGGCATGGTCGAGCAGGATCCGTGGTCGCTCCCAGGCCGTGGTCATCGAGGACGTCTCGAGCGCGACCGACAGCTCGCGTTCGGCACGATCGAGCTCGCCGAGCTGGAGGCTCGCCCCGGCGAGGTCGGTCCACGTGCTCGAGGAGTAGAACTCCCCGGCGGGGGTCGTGACCGTCGCCTCGGCCTCCGCGCGCAGCTCGCCGAGGTCGGAGGTCAGCCCGCAGCGGGCGAGGACGTGGGCTCGCCCCGCCATGCCGGCACACACGGCATGTGGCTGACCGACCGAGCGGCCCAGGCGCTCCGCGGCCGCGTACGCGGCGAGGGCGGTCTCCACGTCCCCGGCGAGTCGCGCCGTCTGCGCCATCCAGTGGTGGGAGCTGGCCGCGTAGAAGGACGCGAACCGGTCGAGGGTCGGCAGGTGTCGACGGAGCAGCTCCATGGCGCCGGCGACGTCACCGTCTCGGAGGCGGAGGACGGCCCGCCCGTTGCACTCGAGGACCGCGAGGGCCTCCTCGTGCTGCACCTCGCGGGCGGCCTGCCAGGCGTCGTCGAAGCCCGCGGCCGCTTCGTCGTAGCGGCCACCGGCGACGAGGTTGGTCGTTCGGCGCAAGAGCCCGACGATGCGGACGGTCTCGTTCCCGGCAGTCTCGCCGATCCTCGCCACCTCGGTGTCGTGCTCGACCGAGGTGTCGAAGTTCCCCTGGAGGGCGTTCACCAGGCAGGCGTTCATGTGGTACTCGGCCAGCCCGTCCTCGTCGTGGATCTCCTCGGCGATGATCCGCGCGCTGCGGAGGTAGGCCATGGCCTGGTCCCAGTCCGCTGCCAGGGTGGCGGTGCTGAACCCCAGTCGGTTCAGCGCGGCGACCTCGAGGTGGCGCCTCCCGGAGCGCTTCCCGAACTCCAGGAGCGATTGGTACGCAGCCGACGCGTGGGTCAGGTCCGGGACCAGCGCGTAGGCCTGTCCCAAGCCGTCGTGCGCGGCCAGGACGAGCTCGGGGTCGGCGTCGTCGGGGCGGTGGTCGAGGGCTGCCGAGAAGAAGCGGATCGCATCGCTCAGCGCCATCGACCGGACCGCGGTGCGGCCGGCGGCGACGAGGTGGGGGAACGCTGCCGCTGGCTCGTCCGCATCGATGAAGTGGTGGGCGATCTCGGCCGATGCTTCGGGATCTCGGTCGACGAGCTGCCGGGCCACCCGTCCGTGCAGCTCCCGGCGGGTCCGCAGCAGCACCGTGCTGTAGGCGGTCTCGCGGATCAGTGGGTGTCGGAACGCGAACGACGCCCGCGGCCGGTGACCACGCCGCTCGAGGATCCCGTCGCGAACGAGGCCCTCGACCTGCCCCTCGAGGTCGTCATCGTGGTCCGCCACCGCGGCAAGCACCTCGGCGTCGAACTCGCGTCCGATCACGGAGGCGACCTGCGCGAGGTGTCGTGCGGACTCGTCGAGGCGGTCGAGCCGGGCGGTGAGCAGGCCCGTCAGTGATGGGGGGACGCTGATCTCGTCGGTCGCGACGCGTCCGGCGTCCTCGGAGTGAGTGGGGCTGAGCGCGTGGACGATCTCCTCGACGAACAGCGGGTTCCCACCGGCACGGTCGAGCACCTGCGTACGAAGACCTTCATCCAGCTCCAGGCCCCCGAGCAGCCGCCGGAGCAGCTCCGCCGTGGCGCCGACGTCGAGCGATTCGAGTTCGACCGCGGTGTGACGGTCGGCGTGCTCGTGCGCGGCGGTCTCGACCAGGCGCCACGCGAGGTCCTCCTGGTTCGGCCGCATGACGAGCAACAGCACGAGCGGCTCCGTGGCGGTGAGGTCCATGAGCCGCTCGACGAGCGCGAGCGACAGGGTGTCCGCCCAGTGGAGGTCGTCGAGGACCAGCACCAGCGGCCGTCGTCGGGCTGCTGCGGTCAGATAGTCAGCCACGGCCTGGGTGGTGCGCTGATGCAGGATCGGGGTGTCGAGCGAGTCGATCAGCGTCCGTTGGTCGTCGGGCAGCGCCCCGCCCGCGAGG
>JAWVZB010000011.1:0-41826 GCA_033722375.1 Nitriliruptorales bacterium
CACGGCGGACCCCTCACCCTGGACAACACCGGGCTCGGCTGCCGCCACCACCACCGCGCCTACGACCACGGACGACTCGCCCTCCACCGCCACCCAGACGGCACCCCCACCCTCCACCAACGCGACGGCCCCGACCCCTGAGCCGTCTGTCCACGCTGGTCGGGCCGGGCCAGGCAGTACCGTCCTGCGGTCCCGACCCATCGAGCACCTCCTGACCCACCTCGGAGCAACGCCGCACCGCGACGGCACCACCACCTTCTTGCTCTGGGCGCCCCGCCCCGACCGTGTCGAGCTCGTCCTCGGCGACGGTCGCGTGGTGACGATGGAGCCGACCGGTGACCGGGGCTATCTCGCGGCGACGGTCCCCGACGCGCCGGCCGGTACGCGCTACCGCTATCGCCTCCACCGGGACGGCGAGGTGGCCGAGCGCCCCGATCCCGCCTCCCGCTGGCAGCCGGACGGGCTCCACGGACCGTCCGCCGTGTTCGACCCCACCGCGCACGCGTGGACCGACGAGGCCTGGGAGAACCCGCCGCTCCACGAGCACGTCCTCTACGAGCTCCACGTCGGCACCTTCACCGAGGCGCGCACCTTCGACGGGGTGATCGGGCGCCTCGGTCACCTCCGGGACCTCGGGATCACCGCGATCGAGCTGATGCCGGTCGCCCAGTTCCCGGGGGAGCGGAACTGGGGCTACGACGGGGTACTGCCGTACGCGGTACAGGACAGCTACGGCGGACCGCACGGGCTCCAGCAGCTCGTGGACGCGGCACACGCCAGCGGGATCGCGGTGTTCCTCGACGTCGTCTACAACCACGTCGGCCCCGAGGGCAACCACCTCCGCGACTTCGCGCCCTACTTCACGGACAAGCACGCGACCCCGTGGGGGGATGCGGTGAACGTGGACGACGCCGGCGCGGACGAGGTCCGTCGCTACCTCGTGGACAACGCCGTTCGATGGGTCACCGAGTTCCACCTCGACGGCCTCCGGCTCGACGCGGTGCATGCGATCCGGGACCAGTCCGCGGTGCACCTGCTCGAGGAGCTCGCCCAGGCGGTCCATACGGCGGGGGCACACGCCGGGCGGCGTGTCCACGTGATCGGCGAATCCGACCTCGAGGATCCCCGGCTGGTCCGCCCCGTCGAGGAGGGTGGGTTCGCGCTCGACGCGCAGTGGCTCGACGACGTCCACCACGCCGTCCACGTCGCGCTGACGGGTGAGCAGGACGGGTACTACGTGGACTACGAGGGCCTCGGGGATCTCGTCCGGTGCCTCGAGGACCGCTACGCGTTCGCGGGCCGCTACTCGGCCTACCGCGACCGCACCGTCGGCCGCCCCGCCCCCGACGTCCCCTACGACCGGTTCGTGGTGTGCGCGCAGAACCACGATCAGGTCGGCAACCGGATGCTCGGCAACCGCTTGAGCGAGCTCATGGACCGGGAAGGGCTCAAGACCGCTGCCGCGACCGTGCTGCTGTCGCCGTTCGTGCCGATGCTGTGGATGGGGGAGGAGTACGGCGAGACCGCCCCCTTCCTCTACTTCGTCTCCCACACCGAGCCCGCGCTGATCGAAGCGGTTCGAGCGGGGCGCGCCGAGGAGTTCGCCGCGTTCGACTGGCAGGAGGACGCCGTTCCCGACCCGCAGGCCGTCGACACGTTCGAACGCTCGACGCTCGACTGGTCCACGGCGGGGGAGGGCTGGCACGCCACCCTGCTGGCGCTCTACCGCGAGCTGATCGGCCTCCGGCGTGAGCTCCCCGCCATCGCAGATCCCACGGTCGGGGACGCGCGCCCCGTCCCTGTCGGCTCCGACCTGCTCGCGTGGTGGCGGGGCGCGGGAGCCGACCTCGTGGGGGTCGTGGTCAACACCTCCGACGGCGAGGGAGTCCTGCAGATGGCCATGCCGGGGGCGTGTGTGGTCCGGCTCGACACGGCCGACGAGCGCTGGGGTGGTCCCGGGTCGGGCCCGGGCGCCGGTGCCCCCGTGTGGGAGGAGCTGCGGCTCGCGCCGCGATCGGTGGCGGTGCTCGTGGCGAGCGATGCACGGAGGTCCGGCCCACAGGACGCGTCGGACACGTCGGGACTGGTACCACCCTCGGGGGAGACGGAGGAACGATGACGCTCGAGCTCTGGCCAGGTCAGCCCTACCCGCTCGGCGCGACCTACGACGGCTTCGGGACCAACTTCTCGGTCTTCAGCGAGGCCGCCGACCGCGTCGAGCTGTGCCTGTTCGACGGCGACGGCGCCGAGAGCCGGATCGAGCTGCCGGAGGTCACCGGGTTCGTGTGGCACGGCTACGCCCCGAACCTCGGCCCCGGCCAGCGTTACGGCTTCCGGGTCCACGGCCCCTACGACCCCGAACAGGGGCTGCGTTGCAACGCCAACAAGCTTCTGATCGATCCCTACGCCAAGGCGGTCGTGGGCGATCTCGAGTGGAACGAAGCGGTCTTCGGCTACGAGTTCGGCGATCCTCACGGGGCGGCCAGTTCGGACGACAGCGCCCCGTACGTGCCGCGCTGTGTGGTCACCAACCCCTACTTCGACTGGGGCGACGACCGCCATCCCCGGACCCCCTGGCACGAGACCGTCATCTACGAGGTGCACGTCAAGGGGATGACCCAGCTCCACCCCGCTGTCCCCGAGGACATCCGGGGTACCTACGCCGGGCTCGCGCATCCCGCGATCGTCGACTACCTCAAGAAGCTCGGGATCACCGCCATCGAGCTGCTTCCCGTCCACCGCTACGTGTCCGAGCACGATCTCGTCAAGCGCGGGCTCACGAACTACTGGGGCTACAACTCGATCGCCTACTTCGCCCCGCACCATCAGTACGCCACCGCGGCTGGCGAGCACGTGGTCCAGGAGTTCAAGCAGCTCGTGCGGACCTACCACCGTGCCGGCATCGAGGTGATCCTCGACGTCGTCTACAACCACACCGCGGAAGGCAACCACCTCGGCCCGACGCTGTCGTTCCGCGGCCTCGACAACCGCGCCTACTACCGCCTCATGGAGGACGACTTCCGCCACTACAAGGACTACACCGGCACCGGCAACTCGATGAACATGCGTCACCCCCACGTGCTCCAGCTCATCATGGACTCGCTGCGCTACTGGGTGAACGAGATGCACGTCGACGGGTTCCGCTTCGACCTCGCCGCGACCCTCGCCCGCGAGCTGCACGACGTCGACCGGCTGTCGACCTTCTTCGAGGTGATCCAGCAGGACCCGGTCATCAGCCAGGTCAAGCTGATCGCCGAGCCGTGGGACGTGGGGGAGGGCGGCTACCAGGTCGGCAACTTCCCGCCGCTGTGGTCCGAGTGGAACGGCAAGTACCGCGACACCGTCCGCGACTACTGGCGGGGAGAGCAGGCCACGCTGCCCGAGTTCGGCTACCGGTTCACCGGCAGCTCCGACCTGTACCAGTCCGACACCCGGCGGCCCTCGGCCAGCATCAACTTCGTCACGGCTCACGACGGGTTCACGCTGCGCGACCTCGTGTCCTACAACCACAAGCACAACGAGGAGAACGGCGAGGACAACGAGGACGGCACCGACGACAACCGCTCGTGGAACTGCGGCGAGGAGGGCGAGACCGACGACCCCGAGGTGCTGGCGTGCCGGGCCCGGCAACAGCGCAACTTCCTCGTGACCCTGTTCCTGTCCCAGGGCGTGCCGATGCTCCTCGGCGGCGACGAGATCGGCCGGACCCAGCACGGCAACAACAACGCCTACTGCCAGGACAACGAGCTCTCCTGGTTCCGATGGGACGAGGCGGACGACGACCTCCTCGAGTTCACGCGCGGGCTCATCCGCCTTCGTCACGAGCACCCGATCTTCCGGCGCAAGAAGTGGTTCGAGGGCATCGACATCCACGGCGAGGGCGTCAGCGACATCGACTGGCTCACCCCGGAGGGCGAGGAGATGTCGCACGACGACTGGCAGAACTCCTACGCCAAGTCGCTCCAGATCTACCTCAACGGCCAGGCGATCCCGAGCCTCGACCACCGCGGCCACGCGGTCACCGACGATTCGTTCCTCGCGCTCTTCAACGCCCACGACGAACCGCTCGAGTTCACGCTCCCGGAAGCGTCGTGGGCCGGTCACTGGGAGGTCGTCCTCGACACGTGGGAGTCGGTGCTGCGCGCCGCGAACGAGCCCGAGATCCTCGTTGCCGGCGGTACGCGTAAGGTGGGTGGCCGAGCGATCGTCCTGCTCCGGGCGGTCGAGCGCGGCTGATGTCGGCAGCGGGAGGGGACGTGGCACCCAGGGCGACCTATCGGTTGCAGCTCCGCCCGCACGGGTCGAGCTTCCAGCACGTCGCGGGGATGCTCGACTTCCTCGGGAGCCTCGGGGTGTCGCACGTCTACCTGTCGCCGATCCTCCAGGCGGCGCCGGGGAGCGCGCACGGCTACGACGTCACCGATCCCACGCGCCTCAGCGAGGACCTGGGTGGCGCAGCGGGCTTCGACGAGCTGGTCGCCGCCGCTGACGAGCACGGCCTCGGTCTCGTCGTGGACGTGGTGCCGAACCACCTCGGTCTCGTCTCGCCGCACAACCAGTGGTGGTGGGACGTGCTGCGACACGGGCCCGACAGCGAGTACGCGGACCACTTCGACATCGCGTGGCGCAGGAGCCGTGACGGCGTGCCCTACGTGCTCGTCCCCGAGCTCGGGCGCGAGCTGATCGAGGAGATCACCGAAGGCCGCGACCTGCGGCTCGCCCAACGCGACGGCGAGCTCCGGGTGGCCTACCACGAGCACGAGTGGCCGCTGCGGCCGGGCACGCTCGAGGAGGTCGGACTCCCGGCCGACGATCCCGCAGCAGCGGTCACGGCGATCACCGGGGATCGGGGACGCCTCCTGACCCTCCTGACCCATCAGCACTACCGCCTGGCGCACTGGCGCCGCGCGAACGAGGAGCTGAACTACCGCCGCTTCTTCGACGTCAGCCGTCTCGGCGGGCTCCGCGTCGAGGACCCGGCCGTGTTCGAGGCGACCCACGCCCGGATCCTCGAGCTGGTCGACTCGGGCGCCGTTGACGGGCTCCGGGTCGATCATCCCGACGGACTGACGGATCCGACCGGCTACATCCAACGCCTCCGCGCGGCAGCGCCCCGCGCCTGGATCATCCTCGAGAAGATCCTCGAGCCGGGCGAGAGCCCGAGGACCGACTGGCCGGTCGATGGCACGGTCGGCTACGAGTTCTGCAACCTCGTCCTCGGTCTCTTCGTCGATCCCGACGCGGAACCGGTGCTCGACGAGCTGTACGCGTCCTGGGTCGAGGACCGGCGTCGCTACGTGGATCAGGTCGACGACGCCAAGCGGGAGGTACTCGACGACCTGCTGCGGGCGGAGTTCGGCCGGCTCGTCGACCTCTTGTGCCGCGTCGGTGACGACGCCGGCGTGGTCGCTGACCGCAGCGAGCTGGCAGCCACCTTGGCGGACGTGCTCGTGTCCTTCCCCGTCTACCGCACCTACGTCCGCCCCGCCCACGGGACGGTCGAGGCCATCGACCAGCGTTACGTCGGCGACGCGGTCGCACGGGCGCGGACCCGGCGCGACGGGCAGGACGACGTCCTCGACCTGATCCGTGACGTGCTCCTCCTCGAGCAGGGGAGCGACGCGAGTGTGGAGTTCGTGCACCGGTTCCAGCAGCTCACGGGCCCGCTCATGGCCAAGGGGGTCGAGGACACCGTCTTCTACCGCTTCCTCCGCTTCGTCGCCGCCAACGAGGTGGGCGGGGCGCCCGCCCGGCTGGGCCGCAGCGTCGGCGAGTTCCACGAGGCCAACGCCCGCCGGCAGCGTGACTGGCCCACCAGCATGCTCACCACGTCCACGCACGACACCAAACGATCCGAGGACGTTCGTGCTCGCCTGGCGGTGCTGTCCGAGATGCCGGACACCTGGGTGCGGATCGTGGAGGAGTGGCGCGAGATCGCCGCCCCTCTCCGGCGGGGCTCGGGTCCGTCGGCGAACCACGAGTACCTGCTGTACCAGACGCTGGTCGGTACGTGGCCGATCGCGGAGGAGCGACTGGTCGACTACCTGGTCAAGGCGGCCCGGGAGGAGAAGCGGCACACCTCCTGGCTCGAGGTGGACGAGGCCTACGAGGCCGACCTGGCCGGCTTCGTCGAGCGGCTGCTCAACGACGAGGCCTTCCGTGGCAGCGTCGAACGGTTCCACCACGACGTCGTCGAGCCGGGGTGGCTCACCTCGTTGTCGCAGACCCTCCTGAAGCTGACCAGTCCCGGTGTGCCCGACGTCTACCAGGGCTGCGAGCTGTGGGATGCGTCGCTGGTCGATCCGGACAACCGCCGGCCGGTCGACTTCGGCCGGCGCCGGCGGCTGCTCGGCGAGCTCTCCGCAGGGATGCACCCGCCCGAGATCCTGGCACGGATGGGCGAGGGCCTCCCGAAGCTGTGGGTCACCCACCGCGCGCTGGCGGTCCGTGCCGAGCACCCGGACGCGTTCGGGCGGGGTGGGTCCTACGAGCCCCTGTACGCCCGAGGGCCCCGACAGGAGCACGTGGTGGCGTTCCTCCGTGGCGACGCGGTCGCGACCGTCGCGCCCCGACTGGTCGTGGGTCTCGGGGGCGACTTCATGAGCTGGGACTGGGAGGGCACCGTCCTCGAACTGCCCGAGGGCCGCTGGCGTGACGCCTTCACCGGCGATCTCCACGACGGGGGCCGTCCCGAGCTCGAGCGGCTGCTGGTGGACTTCCCGGTGGCGCTGCTCGTGCGTCAGTCGTGACGGGCGGCTGGTCCGCTCCCCCCGACGGGTGGGGCATCGTTCCCGCGTACGAGGACGCGTTCGGCAACCGCCGAGAGGTTCCCGACGAGGTCCGCGCACGTCTGATCGAAGCCATGGGTGGCGACCCCGCGGACGACGGCCCGCCACCGGCGACGGACGTTCACGTGACCCGGCGGGGGGCTGAGCTGCCAGTCGACAGCGGCGAGGTTCGCTACGAGCACGGCGGGGGCGCCACGATCGCGGGGCGGGTCCCCCTCGACGCGCCGTTCGGATACCACGACCTGCTCGTTGCCGGCGAGGACCAGGCACGGACCCTGATCGTGAGCCCGGGGACGTGTTGGCTCCCGGACGACCTCCACACGTGGGGGTGGGCGCTCCAGCTGTACGCGGTGCGCTCCCGCGACAGTTGGGGGATCGGCGACCTCGCCGACCTCCGACGGGTCGGAGGCTGGTCGGCGGGGGAGGGGGCGGGGACGATCCTCGTCAACCCCCTGAACGCCGTGAACCCCACCGAGCCCCGCGAGACCAGCCCCTACTTCCCGAGCACCCGCCGCTGGCTCGACCCGGTCTACCTCAGCATCGACGAGATCCCGGGCGCCAGCGAGATCCCCGAGGTCTCCTGGCTCGCGGCCAGGGGACGGGCGAGCAACGCCGACCGCACGATCGACCGAGACGCGGTGTACGACCGCAAGATCGCGGCGCTCGAGGCGATCTGGCGCCGGCAGCGCGGCCGGGCCGAGCCGGACTTCGATGGCTTCCTCCGCGAGCACGGAAGTGAGCTGACGCGCTTCGCGACGTTCCTCGTCATCGCCGAACGACTCGGCTGCGGCTGGCGCCGGTGGCCGGCCGAGTACCGGCGGCCCGACGCGACCGCCGTCGAGCGGCTGGCCGATGAGGAAGCGGACCGCGTCCGCTTCCACGCCTGGGTGCAATGGCAGCTCGACCGGCAGCTCCGGGACGCGGGACAGCAGATCGCGCTGCTGCGCGACCTGCCGGTCGGGGCGGATCCCGACGGCGTGGATGCGTGGGAGTGGCAGGACCTCCTGGCGGACGGCGTGACGGTCGGGGCGCCGCCCGACGAGCTCGGACCACAGGGACAGAACTGGACGCTGCCGGCCTTCGTGCCGTGGAAGCTCCGGGCGGCGGGCTACGCCCCGTTCGCCGAGGTGCTCCGTGCCGGCTTCCGCCACGCTGCCGGGCTCCGCATCGACCACGTCCTCGGGCTGTTCCGGGTGTTCTGGATCCCGCCGGGTGGCTCCCCCGCCGAGGGGACCTACGTGCGTCAGCCCGCCGAGGAACTGCTCGACATCGTTGCGCTCGAGTCGCAGCGGGCCAACGCGCTCGTGGTCGGCGAGGACCTCGGCACCGTCGAGGAGGGGGTGCGTCCGACGCTCCGGGAGCGTGACATGCTCCGCTACCAGGTGTGGTGGTTCGAGGACGACCCCGTCGACCAGTGGGACGAGTTGGCCCTGGCATCGGTCTCGACCCACGATCTGCCGACGGTCGCCGGGGCCTGGACCGGTGCGGACGAGGAGCTCCAGCGTCGAGCGGGCCTGGATCCGGATGCCGACTGGTTCGAGCAGCTCCGGGACCGGATCGCGAAGCGCACCGGCATCGCGCGCGACGCGTCCGCCGAGACCGCCGTTGTCGCGGTCCACCGGCTGCTCGCCCGTGCGCCGAACCGCATCGTGCTCGCCCAGCTCGAGGACGCGATCGCCGCGGAGGATCGGATCAACATCCCCGGAACCGGCCGCGAGCAGCACGCCAACTGGTCCCGTGCACTCGCATCGAGGTTCGACGAGCTCATCGATGACGACACGCTCGCAGCGGTGGCGGACGCCGTGGCGGCGGGGCGGCGGAGCTCTGCGTCCTGACGCGACCCGTTGACGGAGGGTCGGGCGCCGGAGGACCCCAACCCGCTTCGGTCACGGGGGGAGACCTCCGCGTGATCGAGACCCCCCGGCGAGTCCATTCATAGCGGATGTGACACCTACGTGACATGTTCTGGACCGGTCAGAGGTGCACCTGCACGGGCCCAGGCTCTCAGCCGGTCGCTTCTCCGAGCTCGAGGATGTCTGCTTCGTGCAGGATCGCGCGCAGCGGTGGCTGGGGGTCGTCGCCGGTCAGGTCTGCTTCCTCGCGCACGGCCCGGTCGTAGGTCGAGATGGTCTGGCTCGCCACGTGCCCCCAGTCGTAGCGGCTCCGGATCCGTGCCCGCCCGCGAGCGACGAGCCTCGCGGCGAGATCCTCGTCGGTGAGGACGCTGGTCAGGACCTCGGCCAGGTGCTCGTCGTCCTGCGGGGTGAACGCGAGCCCGTGGCCACCCGACACGATCTCGCGGAGACCGCCGGTGTCCCCGACGACGACGGGGGTTCCACAGGCCATCGCCTCGACGGCGACCAGCCCGAACGGCTCGTAGATGCTCGGTGCGACGGCGACGTCGGCGGCGGCGTAGTGCAGCCGCAGGTCGTGGTCCTCCAGGAACCCGGTGAAGCGCACGTGGTTCGTGAGCTTGAGCTCGCGAGCCTGACGACGGAGCTCGTCGGAATAGGTACCGATGCCTGCGACGAAGAACTTGGTGGGCCCTACCTCCGAGCGGACCGTCTGCAGCGCCTGGAGGACGGTCTGCACCCCCTTCTCGTACTCGAGTCGCCCGGCGAAGAGCACCATCTTGGTCCGCGGTCCGACCAGCGTGCGGCGGTACTCGGCGACCTCGTCCGCCGGGAGCTGGAAGTCGCGCACGGCGACGCCGTTCGGCACCACGTCGACCTTCTCCGGGGGCAGGAGGAAGATCTCCTCGGCCTCGCGGCGCATGTAGGCGGAGCACGTGATGACCCGACGGGCTTCGTAGGTGAGCCACCACTCGACCTGGTGGATCAGCTTGTTCATCTTGCCGGGGAGGTAGCCCTGATGGCGCCCGTACTCCGTGGCGTGGATGGTGGCGACCAACGGCAACCCGTGTGCTTGCTTGATGCCCGCGGCGGCGTAGGCCACGAGCCAGTCGTGGGCGTGCACGATGTCGAAGTCGTACTGGGCGCACAGCCGGGTGGCCACGGCCTGGACGCGGTTGTTGAAGGCGAGGACCCACGGCACCAGGTCGTCGAACGGGATGACCGGCGGGGCTTCGGTGACACGCACCACGTGGACGCCCTCGACCCACTCGTCCAGCGGTGTCTCCTCGTCACCCGTATGCGCGCGGGTCACCACGTGGACCTCGTGGCCCTGGCGCGCGAGGTTGCGAGAGAGCGCCGCGACGTGACGACCGAGTCCGCCCACCACCCAGGGTGGGTACTCCCACGACAGCATCAGGATCCGCACGGTCGCAATCGTGGCAGGCGAGACGGTCTGTGCGCAAAAGCAGGACCCCTCCGCCGTCCGAGCACCCCTCGTGTTCACGACCCCGGGGAACGCAACACCTAGACTCCGCGACGACACAGCGCGGAGGGACGCCGGTGGAGATCGCGGTCGGCGTGGCGCTGTTGCTGCTCGGGGCGGCCGCGGCATCGTCGGTGACCCACAGCCTCGAACGGTCGGGGCGCACGGTCTGGCTGCCACTCGCGCTCGTCCCGCCCGGGGTGCTGATCGGCGCCGGCGCAGCCATGGTCCGCTCCTGGAGCCTCTGGGGGACGATCGCCGCCGGAGCGGTCGGGGTGCCGCTCGCCGGGATGGTGTTCGCCGTCGTACGGCGCCGCCGGCTGGAGCAGCGTCCGTGAGCTGGTGGCAGCGACTCTTCGGCGATCGGGACCGGTTGGGATGGTGGACGCTGCCGGTCTTCGTGGTCGTGGCCCTGACCGGGGCCGTGCTCGCCGGGGCGCTCGCCACGGTCTGGTACGGCCAGCAGGTCGATGCACTCGAGGACGAGACCGCCGCCGGGCGGCAGGAGCTGCGCGACGCGGTGGAGGACGTCCGTGCTGCGGGCGAGGAAGCGCTCGACGCCATCGCCTCCGAGGTCGATGCGGTGCGGCAGTCCCTCGACCGCGACCTCCCCTTCGACGACGTCGTCGCCCACGGGATCGTGTCGGTGCAGGCCGGTATCGGACCTCAACACCCGGCTCCGTCGGGGGACGACCAACCGCAGGGCGCAGCCCTGCAGGACGAGGGCGGCGAGACCGAACCCGACGACGAGCAGCCCCCGCAACCGACCTACCGCGAGCTCCGTCGCGGCACGGGGTTCGCCGTGGCACAGGAGGGCGAGGTGATGTTCGTTGCCACGACCTTCTCCCTCGTCGCCGACCCCGACACGTCGAGCGGCGTGTCGGAAGCGGTGGAGGTGACCACTCCCGACGGCACCTTCCCCGCGGCGGTGCACTCGTGGGACGAGCGGCGTGACCTCGTGCTGCTCCGGACCGAGCTCGGTGGTATCGAGATCCTCGAATGGCGCCCGGCGGGCGAGGAGCTCGCGATCGGGGCGCGGCTCGTGGTCGCGGGCGTGACCCCGAACCTCCAGGGCATCCAGATCGCCGGCGTGCTCGCCTTCGTCGACGTCGACGCGATGATCACGGATCTGCCCCGGATCGAGCTCTTGACCGGCGCCCCGATCGTCGACGATCGCGGTCACGTGGTCGCCATCTACTCCACGCGGTACGCACCGTTCGGTGCCGGCGCGGGTCAGGCGTCGGTGCCGGCACGCCTCCTGTGTGAACGCATGTTGCGCAACTGTGAGGCGCTCGAAGCCGACACGGGTGGCGCGTCCCCCACCGAGGACGGCTGACCGCAGCCGGCTCGCTCCGGGAACCCGCCGTCGGGCCGGGGCCACCTCGTCGTGACGAACGACCAACGATCACGATGTGACCCGGCCGACAGCCGGTGAGACCGTCCCGCGACGGACAGCCGGGTCGAGTTCCGTGAGTGCCCGATCACCTGACGAGCGGACCGCCTCGATGCCAGACACCGACCTCCCCTCCGCAACGAACGTCGCCCGATCGGATGGCGGCCTCACCAGGTTGGAGTGGGAGCTGATCGCCGACGCGCGGGCGTGGGCAGGGAAGCGCCCCGAGTTGCCAGGCCAGCTACTGCAGCAGATCAATGCCGCGGGGCGACGGCTGATGCAGCGAGCGCTGTCCTCTCCCCGTGTGGCAGAGATGGTGGACATGGCCTCGACCCAGCTTCTCGAGCAGTTCGACCCGGAGGCGGTGAGGACGGAGGGACCGCGCCTGGACCCCGACGGGCATGCGTCACCGGCCCGGCGAACGGCTGCGCTGAAGCAGGCGGACGGACGCGCCGACATGGCCGCCCGGCGCTTCACGCGCATGCTCGGGGCGCAAGGAGCGGCCACAGGGGCCGCATCCATCAACCTCGTCACGACCGCGGTGGCCATGGCCGGCGACATCACCGCGAGCACGGTCGGCTTGCTCCATGCCGCCGCAGAGGTCCTGGCCGCGTACGGCCCTCGCGGCGACGACCTTCGCACAGGGGCGGTTCGCATCCTGCTCCTCGTCGGAGAGCGAGAGCCGGAGCGGCGGCGCCACGGCCTGCTCGTGGCCGCCGGCATCGAACCCGCCCCGACCCCCGGGCTCGAGGACCTCGCCGAGATCCTGGCGGGACAGACCGGTCCGCGCGTCGTCAACGAGGCCATCGAGACGATCATCCGCCGTCGCGTCCGCGCCCGCCTGCTGTTGGCGGTGCCAGCGATCGGCGCGGTGATCGGCGCAGCGACATCGATGTGGATGACGTCCCGCGCCACGGAAGCGGCGAAGCACGTCGGACGCCTGACGTTCCTGCACCGGCACGCCGTCTTGTCCCCCAACCTCACCAGTGCAGTCGGCTGAGCCACGCTCGTCGGGATGGTCGACGACGACCTCGGCTAACAGCTGACGAGCGGGATGCAGTCGTCGTCATCGTCGCCTCCGCCGCCGTCGTCGAGCGGCCCGTCGTCGCTGTCGCTCTCGCTCTCGCTCGGAGACGGGCTCGGACTCGGGTCGCTCGTGGGGCTCGGCGACGGGGCCGGGGTCGGTGACGGCTCCGGCGTGGGCGACGACCGGGGGCGGGCCGGCGCTACCCGCACGCGTTCTTCATCGCTGCTCTCGCCCGGCTCCAGGAAGTCGGTCGGGTCGACGTCTGCGAGGATCTCCGACGCGGCCGACCGCCAGATCAGCGCCGGGATCGTCCCCCCCTGCACCTTCGAGAAGCCGGCGACGTCGTGCAGGGGTCGCGGCTCGGACGGATCTCCCACCCAGATCGCCAGCGACAGCGCTGGGGTGTAGCCGGCGAACCAGGCGTCCGTCTCGTCGTTGGTGGTGCCGGTCTTGCCGGCCTGTGGGCGGTCGATGTCCGCACGGCGGCCGGTCGTCTCGCCCACCACCCGTTCCAGCACCGCGGTGGTCGTCCGGGCCACGTCCGCCTCGACCGTGCGGTAGCAGCGTCCCTCGACCTCTTCGGGCTCGAAGCCCTCTGGGAACAGCTCGGCGAGCTCGTCCTCCCCGTGCGCACGAGGCTGCCCGGTCGACAGCACCACCTCCTGGGGGCGCTCGATCTCCTTGCCGTCCGGCCCGAGCACGCGGGCGATGGCGTGCGCCGGGCAGTGCACCCCGTCGTTGGCGAGCGTGCCGAAGGCGCTGGCCATGTCGAGAGGCGACGGGCCTTTGGCCACGCCCCCGATCGCGATGAGCGGCTCGTCGGTCAGCTCGTTCCTCACCCCGAGGCGCTCGGCGACGTCGCGGACGTCAGCGGGCCCCGCCTCGCACCCGACCTGCACCATCACCGTGTTCACCGAGTTCGCCAGGGCGTCGTCGAGTCGCAGTTCCCCGTAGCCGCGCCCCGCGGCGTTCCCGACCGGCTTCTCGAACGTCCCGCATCCCTCCGCCTCGCTGATCGTCTGCGGAGCCGGGTACCGGTCGTCGGGCTCCGCGCCGTCCTCCAGCGCGGCGATGAAAGCGAACGGCTTGAACGTCGAGCCGGGCTGGCGGATCGCGAGCTGGGTGCCGAGGTCGAGCTGCTGCTCTTCGAAGCTCGGTCCGCCGTGGATGGCGAGGATCGCGCCGGTCGTCGGATCGACCGCCACCGCGCCGGCGGCGACGCCGGTGTCGTCCTTCTCGTAGAGGTGCGTCGCGACGGCTGCATCGAGCTGCTTCTGCGCCGCCAGGTCGAGGGTGGTCTCGACGCGGAGGGCGCCGGTGAGGAGGGCCTGCTTGCCGTAGGTCGCCACGATCTGTCGGCGCACGTACTCGACGAAGTAGGGGGCACGGAACGAGCGGCTCCTGCGCGGCTGCACCTCCAGGGGGGCTGCTTTCGCGTCGCTCGCTTCGGAGCTCGAGATCATGCCGAGCTCGGCCATGCGCTCGAGAGCATCATCTCGGCGGCTCTCGGCGAGCTCGGGGTCCGCACGCGGGTTGCGGAGCGAGGGTGCGGGCAGCAGCTGGGCGAGCGTCGCGCTCTCGGCCAGCGTGAGTTCGGAGGCGGGCTTGCCGAAGTAGGTCAGCGCAGCGGCCTCGACCCCGTAGGCACCCTCGCCGAAGTACACGGTGTTGAGGTATCGCTCGAGGATCTGGTCCTTGGTGGCGTTCTTCTCGAGCGCGATCGAGATCACGGCTTCGCGGACCTTGCGGGTGATCGTCTGCTCGGCCCCCGTGAACGCGTTCTTGACGTACTGCTGGGTGAGGGTCGAACCACCCTGACGGATGTCCCCGGTCCGCAGGTTGGTGACGACCGCGCGCAGCAGCGACAGCGGGTCGACGCCCTCGTGCTCGTAGAAGCGGGCGTCCTCGAGCGCGACCACGGCTTTCTTGATGTGCGGGCTCATCTCGTCGAGCGACACGATGCGCCGGTCGACCTCGCTGTCGAACCGCGCGATCACCGTCCCGTCGGTCGCGACGAGCTCCGTCGGACCGGACAGCGCTCCCGGGTCCGGTACCTCCCAGTCGATCTGGAGCGCCAGCCAGGCGAGGAAGACGACGAGCAGGGCGACCGCTGCGAGCGAGCTGAGGCCGACGACGACCACGCGGCGCACGAGCAGCCAGACGTCGGGCCCATCGGGCGGCGACGTCGTCGTGGTGGGGCGCTCGGTCAGCGTCGTCAAGAAGGTCCTTCCCTCTCGTCTTCACCAACGAGCGAGAGGGGGGCTGGGTTGTGGTCCGGAACCAGCGCCGCGGCGATCGCGCCGGGGTCGCGGGGCGCGTCGTCGGTGCTCGCCATCGCCGCCGCGAGCGAGACCGCGTCGCCACCCCGTTCGAGCTCGTCGCACAGCTCCCGCACTCGACCGGCGTGCTCGCGGAGACGAGCGTGCGCGTAATCCGGGGCCTTGCCCCGCGAGACCATGAACGGCCAGTCGCTCGACGAGGCCAGCGCGAGCTCACGGGCGATCTGCGCCGCAACCGTGGGATCGGCCGTCGTCAGCGCCGGGGAGCTCTGCACCTGCTCCCGAACGGCCGCGAGCGTTCGCCACATCGGGCGCGTCTCCGGCGTCACCCAGCTCGCGTGGCCCTTCGCGTAGCCCCAGGAGGATTCGGGGAGCTCGAGACGGCGGGTCGGTGGGCGTCGCTCGAGCCGTGACCGCACGGTCGTGGTCCGGAGTGCCGGATCGGCCGCGACACGTCGCAGGACCTCCTCGAGCCACCGGACGCCCTCGAACCACCAGTGACCGAAGAGCTCGGTGTCGTAGGCGGCCACGACCAGCTCGCCCGGCCGTGGATCGAGCACGGATCGCACGACACCGTGGAAGTGCTCGACGTCCGCCTGGACCTGGGCGGCGGCAGCATCCGGGACGTAGGGCTCCTTCTCGTGCGGCTCGAGCTCCTTGTCGGTGACCCGCCACGACGGATGCACCCCGTAGCTGCCGCGCGCGTGGAAGTCCCGGTACCAGGCTTTTCCGGGGTAGCCGGCGGTCGGGGACCACACGTGGTAGGCGACCGACAGGTCCCGGGCGAACGCGACCACGTCGGACTCGCCGACGAGGACGCCGTCGTGGACCACCTCGTACGGGTCACCGGCTGCCGGGTCGGGGCTCTCTGGCCGTCGTGTCCAGTCCCGATCCGCCCCGCCGGCGGCGCGCACCAGCGTCGCGGCGTCCACCAGGAAGTGGGTGATGCCGGCGCGCTCGTAGTGCTCCTCGAGCCCCGGCAGCTCCGGGCCCGATCGCGGGAGCTCCGGGGTGCCGTGACGGTCCACCGAGCGGGGCGTAGCGGTCGCGTCAGCCACCTGGCCCCGGGGGCGGTAGCCCATCTCGGGCGCCCACAGGCCCGCCGGCCGTCCCCGTGCCCACCGGGCGTGGTCGTCGAGTCCGCACGCGAGCTGAGCGTCGATGAAGGCGGGGTCCCACTCGAGAGGCAGGTACGGGTGGGTGGCTGGCCCACCCAGCAGTTCGATGATGCCGCCCCGCTCCAGCTCCGCCCACGCGGTCAGCAGGCCGCCCTCCTCCTCGATCCGCTCGTGGAGTTCGAGCAACCGGGCGTAGTGGCGCCAGTAGAAGGTGCCCAGTTCCACCACGTCTTCCCCGAGCGACGCGTGCAGCGACCGCTGTTCCTCGGCCCGCCACATCTGGCTCCCGATCCAGGTCCCGACATCGCGGCGGAGTCGCGGGTCGGCGACCTGGTGAGCGACGAGTGGGGTCACTCCGAGCGTCAGTACGTCACGGAGTCCATCCGCAGCCAGCCGCTGCAGCATCTCGGTCAGGGGCAGCCACGAGCCAGCCCACGCCTCGAACAGCCACTCCTCACCGACGGGCCAGACCCCATGGTTCTTGAGGTACGGCAGGTGGGTGTGCGCGACGACGGCGAGTTCGCCCGGGGGCGTTGCCACCTCAGCCGTCCTCGAGCGGCTTGCGGGCGACAACGATCAGATCCAGGGTGTCCTCGAGGTCGCGGGGGTGGAGCTCGAACCAGGAGGGCCGTACGCCCGCGACGACCCATCGGACCCAGGCGGGCCAGTGCGCCGGGGGGCGGGATGACAGCAGATCCGGGAGGGTGCGCCCCCCCAGCCGCTCGAGGCTGCGCAGCCAGCGGGCATGGCGGAGCCCGATCAGCAGCGTGACGCGGAAGCCGGCTCGCTCGATCTCCTCGACGAGCTCGTCGGGGGCGAACTCCCGGACGTGGAAGGGGTTGACCGGGGTCTCCGACCCGGGGGTGAACGTCAACCGGTTCGGTGTCGAGATCATGAGCTCGCCGCCCGGACGCGTGACGCGTCGGAGCGAGGCCAGGTAGCCCGGGATGTCGTAGAGATGCTCGATCACCTGGAAGGACACGACCAGGTCGATGCTCTCGTCGTCGAGCGGGAGCTCCATCAGCTCACAGCTGACCGCCTCGATCCGAGGGTCGTGGCGCGCGTAGGTGGCACCGACATGGGCGATCACCTGCTCGTCGAGGTCGGCCCCGACGACCCGGACGGCTCCCCCGCTGGCCAGCATCTCGAGGCCGTACCCCTCGCCGCAGCCCGCGTCGAGAACCGCACGGTGCCCTGCCCGCGCCGCCGCGAGCTCGTAGGCGACGACGTGCCGCTGGAACCAGTAGTTCTCGTCGTTCACGCCCGGGAGCGTGCGCTCACCGGTGAGCGCGAGGGGTGGAGGCGAGTCGGGGGACATCGCCCGGAGCGTAGGGCCGACACCTGGCCGGCCGGACATCGAGGGGCCCGGTCATGCCCGTCCGGTCAGTCGCGGGATTTGACCCGGACGGCGGTGGGCAAGTTCCATGGGCCCGACGACGCGACCCGTTCCCAGCCACCCCCTTCACCCACGTGGTCGAGCGTGTCTCGAGGGACGGTCGCGAACAGGAAGGAACCCCCGATGAAGGTCATCGTGCCTGTCAAGCGTGTTCCCGACACCGCAGGCGAGAAGAAGATCGACAGCGAGACGCTCAACACCGACCGTGAGAGCGTCGAAGCAGTGCTGAACCCGGTCGACGAGTTCGCCATCGAGGAGGCGGTCCGGCTCAAGGAGAGCGGCGACGCCGAGGTGATCGCGCTCCTCGTCGGCCCCGAGAGCGCCCAGCCGATCGTGCGCAAGGCGCTGTCCTACGGGCTCGACTCGGCGATCCAGGTCACCGACGACGCGATCGAGGGGTCGGACGCCCTCGGGGTCGCCCGGGTGATCGCGGCAGCGCTCGAGGACCTCGAGTTCGACGTGGTCATGTTCGGCAACCAGTCGACGGATGCGCGGACCTGTCTCGTCCCCGCGGCCGTGGCCGAGCTCCTGGGACTGCCGTCTCTGACCTACGCCCGCCACTTCGAGGTCGACGGCGACACCGTGGTCGTCCACCGCGAGCACGAGGAGGGCTGGGACGTGGTCGAGTCGACCCTCCCCGCGGTGGTCTCGGTCGTCGAGGCCATCAACGAACCGCGCTACCCCTCCTTCAAGGGCATCATGGCCGCCAAGTCGAAGCCGCTCGACACCAAGTCGCTCGCCGACGTGGGCGCCGACGCCGGCCAGGTGGGACGTGACAACGCGGCCGCGGTGATGTTCGAGTTCGAGCCGCGTCCCCCCAAGGAGGCCGGGACCATCGTGGAGGACGATGGCTCCGGCGAGGCTGCCGTGCAGCTCGCTGACTGGATGCAAGAGAAGAAGTTCATCTGAGAGAGGCCGTGACATGAGTGAGCTGCTGGTACTGATCGACCACAGCGAAGGCAAGCCCCGCAAGCTGTCGCTCCAGCTCGTTTCCGCAGCGAAGCAGATCGCCGGCGAGACCGGCGAGACCGTCGCGGCGGTGTGGCTCGGACCGGGCGCGTCGGACAACGCCGAGGTCCTCGGCAAGCACGGAGCTGAGAAGCTCTACGCCTGGGACAGCCAGGACGCGCTCGACTACGTCACCTTGCCGAAGGTCGCTGCCTTGCAGCAGATCATCGATGAGAACGACGTCTCGACCCTGCTGTTCCCCTCGACCAACCACATCAAGGACGTCGCCGCGCGGCTGGCGATCCGCGTCGACGGTGGCGTGGTCACCGACTGCTCCGACCTCCAGATCGAGGACGGGCAGGTCGTGGGGGTCAAGGAGGTCTTCGGTGGGGATCTCATCACCAAGGCTCGCGTCGCCGACGGCAAGTTCCCGATGTGGGGGGTCTCCTCCAACGCTTTCACCGCCGAGGAGGGCGACGGCGGTGCTGCCGAGGTCGTGGACCTCGACGTCCAGCTCGACGACGCCGCCAAGGGCGCCAAGGTCACCGATGTCGAGAAGCAGGCCAGCGCCGAGCGTCCCGACATCGCTGAGGCCGCGATCGTCGTGTCCGGTGGCCGCGGACTCGGCGAGGAAGAGGGCTTCCGCCTGATGGAGGAGCTCGCCGACGTGCTCGGCGGCGGGGTGGGCGCCTCCCGCGCTGCCACCGACGCCGGGTGGTACCCCCACCGCTACCAGATCGGACAGACGGGCCGCACGATCTCGCCGATGCTCTACATCGCGAACGGGATCTCCGGTGCGATCCAGCACCGCGCCGGCATGCAGACCTCCCAGAACATCGTGGCCGTCAACAAGGATCCCGAGGCTCCCATCTTCCAGATCACCGACTTCGGGGTCGTGGGTGACCTGTACGACGTCGTCCCGCGCCTGATCGAGGAGATCAAGAAGCGTAAGGAGTAGTGGCCCCGTCCGGGACGGACGGACCCAAGCCGCGCCACGCTCGCTGAGGCGGGGGACCCGCCCCACTACGCTCCGGCCGCGCCCGCTCACGGTTCGAGGAGGATCCGTTGGTCGCGTCCTGGGATCGTCGTTCCGAACGCGAGCAGCGGCGTGTTCGTGACCTGACGCTGTCGACCTGGCTCCCCGAGGTCGCGACCGCCAGTACCTACTGGCGGGACCGCACCGAACAGCTGGGGCTCGAGCCCGGCGACCTGTCCGACAGCGAGGATCTGGGTCGGTTCGCCCCGATCCGGGAGCTCGACGTGCTCGGGGCGGGGCCGGGCGGGGCGGGTCTCGTCGTTCGTCCCACCGAGGACGAGGTGAAGGCGCTGGCACCGGGCAGCTTCCTGCGACGGGTGGCCCGGGCGATCCGACGGGGAGGCGCCGAGGCCCGCCGACTTGCCATCCTCGAGGAGTACAAGCCGATCCACCTCCATGACGCCGGGTCGGCAGGGGGGCTCGTGGTGGCGTACAGCCGCAGCGACCTGGACCGGTTGCACCGCGCCGGCGCGCGCGCCGCGGCCGTCCTCGGTCTGGATGACGCCGACTACCTCGTGTCGCTCATCCCACCGGGTGCGCTGATCGAGTGGTGGGGCATCTACCACCTGGCACTCGGGACCTCGATGCTCGCGGTGCATCCCCGGTACGAGTGGGCCCAGACCGGCCCCCAGGAGGCGCTGCGACGGGTTCCGGCCACGGTCGTGGCCGTGACGGCGCACGAGGCGGTGTCCATGGCGGCGACGTTGGTGGAGGGCGGGGCGGATCTCGCACGGGTCCACACCGTCGTCGTGGTCGGCCCGCCTCCTCCCGCTGCCGAACGACGTCGTATCGCCGATGCCTGGCAGGCTGCGGGCGCGCTGACCGATGTGCGTGTGCGCGCGGCGTGGGCCCCCGCCGAGGGTCGCGCCCTGTGGGTGGAGTGCGCGGCCGGTGGAGAGGGGCTCCACACCTACGGCGATCTCGACCACGTGGAGCTGGTCGATGCGGTGACCGGGGAGCCGACCGAAGCCGACGGGGACCTGACCTACACCTCCCTCGGCTGGCGCGGCACCGCCTTGCTCCGCTACCAGACGGGGGCCTACGTCGAGTCCATCGACACGTCCCCGTGCCCGAGCTGTGAACGGACCGTGCCTCGTCTCGTCGGGGAGGTCGCTCCGGCCGCCTGGCACGTCGAGGCGACCACGCTCGACGTGCCCTGGTTCATCGATCTGCGGGGCGCCGGTGCGGTGCTGAACCGTCAGCCCGGCATCGACACCTGGCGGGTGGAGGTCCGCCCCGAGGACGTGATGGCAGCCGAGGTGTCGGGTTCGCTGTCGGACTCGGATCGGCAGCGCACCGAGGATCGGCTCGCGGCCGCGACCGGCGCGCAGTCAGCGGTGATCGAGGTGGTCGAGGATCCCGTCCTCGTGGAGCGTCACGCGGAGGAGCTGGGGTCCGTGTTCGCCGACGTGCGCTGACGGTCGTTGACGTCCACGACGTCGGCGTCCGCGGCGGCTCGCAACGCCGACGGGGAGACGGGGAAGACGTCGGTGGGGCTCCCGGCGGCGGCGTAGACGGTCTCGAAGCGCAGCAGGTCGGGATCGACGAGCGTGGGGAGTTGTTCGGGGTGACCGAACGGGGGCGTTCCCCCGATCGCGAACCCGGTGGCGTCGCGGACCTGATCCGGGTCGGCACGCTCCACGCGTTCGGCGTGGAGGTGATGAGCGAGCTTGCCCTCGTCGACTCGGTTCGCCCCCGAGGTCAACACGAGCACGGGCTCGTCGTCCGCCATGAACACGAGTGACTTGACGATCTGGCCGAGCTCGCAGCCGATGGCGGCCGCGGCCTGCTCTGCGGTGCGGGTGCCCTCCGGGAAGGTGGTGGGCCGGACGTCGACGCCCAGGCGTTGCGCCTGCTCCATGAAGCGCTCGACCGCCGATGGCACGATGTCTCCCCGTATCGGTTCTCCGCGTGGCGGCCTACCGTAGCGGGGGTGGGAGGAGCGCGGGTGTCCGCAGCCAACGTCGGCGTCGTCATCGCCACCTACGACTCGGGTGAGCTGCTTCCGCCACTGCTCGCGGGTCTGCAGGAGTACGAGCCGGACGCTCCCGTGGTGGTCGTCGACGACGCGAGCCCGTCGGGGCCGCCGACCCCGGACGGTGCCGAGGTCATCGTCAACGCCGAGAACCGGGGCTACGCGGCGTCCTGCAATCGCGGTGTCGACGCCCTGCGGCGCCACGAGGTCGACTTCGTTGCCTTCCTCAACCCCGACGTGCGGTTGACGGGTCCCTCGCTGACGGAGCTGGTCGAGGAGATGGAGTCACGCCCCGACGTCGGTGCTGCCACCGGCCCGCTCGTGAGCCCCGATGGGCGGCGCCTGCCGTCGGCCTGGGGACGCACCTCGGTGCGGCGGGCGTTCATCTTCGCCGCCGGGCTCGAACCGGTGCGACATCGGGCGGCTGCCGGGACCATGCTGCGCGGACGCCAGCACACGAGCCACGCCTCGACCGTCGAGAACGACCTCCGCGTCGACGGTCACGTCATCGGTGGGACCATGATGGTGCGGATGACGTGTCTCGATCAGGTCGGCTGCTTCGACGAGGAGTTCTTCCTGTACTGGGAGGATGCGGACCTGTGCCACCGCATCCGGGCTGCCGGCTGGGAGGTACGGGTCCTGCCGTGCACGCCGTTCGTGCACGAGGAGGATCAACCCGGCGTGCTCCACGACGAGCGGCGTTGGAAGTGGTTCGTGGAAGGTGCGCACCGGTTCGGGCAGAAGCACCTCGTGCCGGGTCAGGCCACCCAACTGGAGGCGGCGCTGGATCTCGGCCGTCGGCTGCGCCGCATCCGGCAGCGAGGATGACCAGTCAGTCGGTCAGGGCGGCGGTATCGCGACCCGGGTGTCGAGCGGCGCTTCGCCGGCCGCCACCTCGACGCTGACGTGCAGCTCGGTGGCGCTCGCGGGCAGGCGGGGGCGTACCCGGACCTCGCCGATCGACAGGTGTCGGTCGCCCCGTCCCACCGCGTCCTCGACGGTGAGCTCGAGTCCGGCCCCGGTCGTGATCCGCCAGGAGCCGGCCGGCGGAACCCGTCGTGGCAGTGGTCGCTCGCCGGTGAGATCCACGCGGGCGAACCGCAGGTCGAACCAGTCGCTCCACGATTCCACCGACAGCAGCGTGAACCGGTGTCCGAGGACGACCCCGAGCTCGGTGAGCAGGGGGATGACGCGCTCTGGAGCAGGTGAGGCGGACATGGTTGCCGAGGGTAGGTCGCGCGGCTCGCGCCTCCGGATCGTTACTCCGAACCCTGTGGTCGGGGGTCGGCGCCGGCCGAGGGATCCCGCGAGCGCGGCAGGCGGAGGCGGACCCTGGCGCCGCCCCCCGGTCGGTCCGCGAGCTCCAGGGCCCCGCCGCACGACCGAGCGGCACGGCGTGCGATGTCGAGCCCGAGCCCGGTGGAGCGCCTGGTGCCGCTGGCGCCCCGCTCCGTCACGGCAACGCCGGGAGGCCAGCCGGGGCCGTGGTCGCTGACGCTCACGACGAAGTCCGCGTCTTCCTGCGTGAGCTCGACCTCGAGCGCGGTTCCCTCCGGCGTGTGCGAGAACACGTTGCCGAGCAGCGCATCGATGGCGTCCGCGAGCCTGATCGGGTCGAGCTCGACCACCGCCGGCCGGGTCCCGACCGTGACAGAGAGGGTGCGACCCTGGTCCTCCGCCAGGGGCGCCCAGAACCTGGTGCGCTCCTCGAGCACGGCCGCGGCGTCGCTGCGCGGGGCGTCCGCCGCCGTGTCGGCGCTGCCACGGAACGCCCGGATGACGCGTGAAACCTCGGTCTCGAGCGCATCGACGTCTCGGAGGAGCTGGTCGCGGGCACGGGACGGGGGCAGCGCATCGACGTCGACACGGAGTGGCGTGAGCGGGGTCCGCAGGCGATGCGACAGGTCGGCCGCGGCCTCCCGTTCGGCCACGAGGAGCTCCCTCACCCGCGCCGCCAGCCGACCGAGCACGTCGGCGATGCGTGCGACCTCCGGTGGCTCTTCGACGTCGGCACGTGCGCGGAGGTCGCCAGCGGCGAGCTGCTCGGCGGTGGCTTCGACCTCCGCGATCGCCGCGAGGGTCCGCCGGGCGAGCCGGTCGGCGAGGAAGACCGCCCCGCCCACCAGGGTCAGCGCGAGCAGCGCGAGGATCGACCACGCGACGGTCACCCCTCGACGCAGGGCGGCGTCGGGGACGAAGGCGTGCACGACGGCGAGACCGTCCCCTGTCGCGACGGGAACGACCGCGGCCACCCCGCCGGGGACCTGCACCCGCTCGGCCCGCTGACGTCTGCGCACGTGCTCCTCGAGTGACGGCGGTGGGGGCGCCCCGAGCTGTTCCCCGTCCGGCAGGACCACCCCCACGTCGCCGTCGAGCCCCGCGCTGGCGGCCGAGACGATCTCCACCACCTCTCCGGGCTGGAGTGCCGCCGCGGGTGCCAGCGTGCGCGTTGCGAGCTCGGCGGGACGCAGGGCCCTGTCCTCGGCGAGCTGAGCCACTTGGAACGCGAGTGGGATCACGAAGGCGATCGCGACCAGCGACGTGGTCGCGGCCACGAGCAGGTTCAAGCGCCGCCTCACGGCGGGGACAGGCGGATGCCCACGCCGCGGACGGTGTGGAGGTACCGGGGCTCGGCCGCCGTCTCCCCGAGCTTCCGACGCAGCCACGACAGGTGCACGTCGACGGTGCGGTCGCTGCCGCCGTAGGGCTGACGCCAGACCTCCGCCAACAGCTCCCGTTTGCTGACCACTTCCCCGGCGTGCTCCGCGAGGTACGCCAGCAGCGAGAACTCGAGCCGGGAGAGCTCGAGCTCGTCGCCCCCGAGCGTCGCGCGGTGCGCCCCGACGTCGACCGTCAGGTCGCCTACCTCGAACCGTTGCTCGGCCGCCTCGTCGGAGGCACGGCGGAGCACCGCCCGGATCCGAGCTTCGAGCTGTGCTGCGGAGTAGGGCTTGACGACGTAGTCGTCGGCTCCCGCGTTCAGCACCTCGACGATGCCGGCTTCGTCGTCCCGTGCGGTGGCGACGATGACGGGAACGTCGCTGACGGCGCGGAGCATCTCGAGCACCCGGGTTCCGTCGACGTCGGGAAGGCCGAGATCCAGCACCACCACCTCGGGTTCGTCGCCGACCAGCGCTTCGAGGGCGGGCAGGCCGGCGTCGACGTGGTCGACGGCGTGGCCACGGCTGCCGAGCTCGCGCAGGACCGCCGAGCGGATCGCGGGGTCGTCCTCGACCAGGAGCACGCGTGCCATGCGGAGGAGACTACGGCGACCGACGTGGGGTCTCCGGCAGGTTGCGGGATCTTCGCAGTCTCTTGAGGTCCGCTTGATGTCGCGCTCCGTAGCGTCTTCTTCACATCCCCTCGGAGGAGCTCCGCCGATGAGCGCACCCCGCACGACGACCGACAGCAACCCGACCCGCCGTGCCGTCCGCTGGCGGGCTGCTCTGACCTGGATCGTCGCCGCGGCCGCCGCGGTGGCCGTGGCGAGCTGGGCCGTTGCGGCCGCCACCCAGCAGGTCAGCGATCCCACCGCCGCGCTGCTGACCCACGCATCCCCGGACGACGACCCGACCGGCGTCGACGACTCCCCGTCTCCCGACGACGAGCCGAGCGAGAGCCCGAGTCCTGACCACGAGCCGAGCGAGAGTCCGAGTCCGGACGACAGCCCGAGTGACGAGGTCTCTCCTGACGACGACCCGAGCCCGAGCGAGAGCCCGGACGACGATGCCACGCCCGTCAGCACCGACGCGGAGACCAGGACCGCCAGCTCGGTCGGTGGCAGCGCGTCGTTCCGCTTCGAGGACGGTGAGGTGATCCTGCTCTGGGCGCGGCCGGAGCCGGGGTTCGAGGTCGACATCGAGCGGGAGCCCGGCGAGGTCCGTGCCCGCTTCCGATCCGCGAGCCACGAGTCGAGGATCAAGGGGGACTGGGAGGACGGCCACCCCCGGATCCGCATCGAGGAGCGCCCCGAGGACGACGGGTGAAGAGCCGCCCCACCCTCGCTTCGCTCGCGATCGGGGCGCTGCTCCTGGTGCTCGGCACTCCGGCGACACTGGCGCTCGCCCAGACGTCCGTGACGGTGACGCTCACCGACAGCACGTCACCGCGCACCGCGGCGCTTCCGCAGGGCGGAACGGTCACCATCGTCAACCACGACGACCAGCGCCACCGGCTCCGCGCCCGGGATCCCGAGGACGTCGACACCGGAAACCTCGAGGCAGGCGAGCGCATGACGCTCACGCTGAGCGTTGCGGGGACGTATCGGTTCGTGGACGAGCGGACCGGCGATCCGGCCTACGCCGTCACGGTGGAGGTGGGCGGCACGGACACCGGGGGAGACGGCTCAGCCGGCGCGGGTGTCGACACACCGACGGCCACGTCGGGAGACGAGGCACCGGACGGCCCACCTGCCCCGTCCCGCCGTACCCTCGGGTCGTGGACGTCTACCTCGATCACGCCGCTTCGACCACGCCCCGCCCTGTCGCGCGCGAGGTCTTCGACCGCTGGTTCGATCCCGGCGGGGTGACCGGCAACCCCTCCTCGACGCACCGGCACGGCCGGGCTCTCCGGGAGGCGGTCGAGGTGGCCCGCGAACAGGTCGCGGAAGCGCTGAAGGCGTCGCCCCACGAGATCGTGTTCACCTCGGGCGGAACCGAGGCGGACAACCTCGCGGTCAAGGGCCTCTACTGGGCCGGTCGTCGCGAAGGGCGTCGCCAGATCGTCACGACGTCCGTCGAGCACCCGGCGGTCCTCGAGTCGGCGCTGTGGGTCGCCGAGCACCAGGGTGCCGAGGTGACGCTCGTGCCCCCGCGCTCCGACGGAACGGTCGACCCCGACCAGGTGCTGGAGGCAGTGACCCCCGAGACCGCGCTCGTGAGCGTGATGACCGCCAACAACGAGCTAGGCGGGATCAACGACGTCGCGACGATCGGTGACGCGCTGCGCCACCGCGGCATCCCGTTCCACACCGACGCCGTGCAGGCGTTCGCCACCCACGAGCTCGATCTCCGCCACCTGCCGGTGGACGCCCTGGCTCTGAGCGCTCACAAGTTCGGCGGCCCGGTCGGGGTGGGGGTCGCCTACCTACGGCGCGGCGTGCCCGTCGTCCCGCTGCTGCACGGGGGTGGACAGGATCGGGGCGTGCGCTCGGGGACCATGGCCGCGGCGCTCTCCGCGGCGTGCGGGGCGGCGGCCGAGGAAGCCACGAAGGAGCGCCCCGCCCTCCACGATCGCCTCCGGAGCTTGAGCGAGCGTCTGGCGGAAGGTCTGGCCGCGCTGGACGGGGTCCGACGCAACGGGCCGTTCGAGCCGAGTCGGCGATTGGCCTCGCACGTGCACGTGAGCATCGACGGTGTCGACGGCGAAGCACTGACGTTCGCGCTCGATCAGGCCGGAGTCTGCGTCTCGACCGGAGCGGCGTGTGGCGCCGGCGCGAACAAGGCCTCCCACGTGCTCGCGGCTGCCGAGGTGGACGGTGACGCGGCGGTCCGCTGCAGCCTCGGGTGGCCGTCGACCGACGAGGACGTCGACCGGGCACTCGCAGTGTTCCACCAGGTGGTCCCGCGTCTCCGTGCCGGCGAGCAGGTGCTGTCGTGAGCCGGGTGCTGGTCAGCATGAGCGGGGGAGTGGACTCCGCGGTGGCCGCGGCGCTGCTCGTCGAGCAGGGCCACGACGTCACCGGTGTCCACCTCAAGCTCGCGGACGTCCCGCTGGCCGAGCAGATCCCTGGCCAGGGCTGCTGCACCCTCGACGACGCGCAGGATGCCCGGCGCGTGGCACAGGTCCTCGGGATCGACTTCTACGTCTGGGACCTGTCCGAGGTGTTCCGGCGCGAGGTCCAGGACCCGTTCGCTGCGGGCTACGCGGCGGGGACGACCCCCAACCCGTGCGTGACCTGCAACGAGCAGGTCAAGTACGCGGCCCTCCTCGAGCGGGCCACCGCGCTGGGCTTCGACGCCCTGGCCACGGGTCATCACGTGCGCTTGCGGCGCGGCCGCGACCCGGTCGTCGAGCCTGGCCCCGACGTGCGCATGCTGCGGGCCGTCGACCGCCGGAAGGACCAGACCTACGTCCTGTACATGGCGACGCCCGATCAGTTGGCACGGTCACTGTTCCCGATCGGGGAGCTGACCAAGGACCAGGTCCGGGCGGCGGCTGCCGACCGCGGTCTCCGGGTCGGGGACAAGCCGGACAGCTACGACGTCTGCTTCATCCCCGACGGCGACACGGCGGGCTACCTCGCCGGTCGCCTGCCCCCGGCCCCCGGCGAGATCGTCGACGTGGACGGGACGGTGCTCGGACAGCACGACGGCGTGTGGCGCTTCACCATCGGCCAGCGACGGGGTCTCGGGCTCGACCATCACGAGCGACGGTTCGTCATCGACCTCGACCCGCTGCGGAACCGTGTCGTGGTCGGTCCCCGTGAGGCCCTCGCCACCAGCCGGATCGAGGCCACGGACGTCAACTGGGTCAGGGGCCAGCCCCCCCGGGGCTCCGTGGCGGTGCAGGTGCGGGCGCACGGGTCGCTGCATCCCGCCGACGTCGTGGTCGCGGGAAGGAACCTCGTCGTCGACCTGCACGAGCCCGCCTTCGGCGTCGCTGCCGGCCAGGCGGTGGTCGCCTACGGCCCCGACGGCGAGGAGTGTCTGGGGGGCGGGAGGATGGTCGCGACGGATCGCATCGGGAGCCGTGTCACGGTCGCTCAGTAGCCTGCGCCCCGACCGCACCCACGTCCTGGATCGCCTCGTGCCCGACGCCCCGGAGACCCTCGCCGCCGCCCGCGAGCGGCACGACGAGCTGACCCGCGTGATCCGGCACGCCCGCTACCGCTACTACGTCCTGTCCGATCCGCCGATGGCGGACGCCGAGTTCGACCGGCTGATGCACGAGCTCGAGGCGATCGAGGACGCCTATCCGAGTCTCGTGACCCCGGAATCGCCCACCCAGCAGGTGGGCGCCCCGCCCGACGAGGCCTTCCCACCCTTCGAGCATCTGGTGCCGATGCTCTCGCTCGACAACGCCTTCAGTCGCGACGAGCTCGACGCGTGGGCCGACCGGGTCGAGCGCGGGCTCGGCACCACGCCTTCCTACGTCTGCGAGCTGAAGGTCGACGGGGTCGGCATCAACCTCGTCTACCGGGCCGGTGTCCTCGCGGTCGGTGCCACCCGCGGCAACGGCGAGGTCGGCGAGGACGTCACCGCGCAGATCATGACGATCGCCGCGGTCCCGTACCGGCTCGCGGTCGAGGGGGACCGGGTCCCCGACGTCATCGAGGTGCGTGGCGAGGTGTACTTCCCCCCCGCCGACTTCGAGGCGATGAACGCCCGCCGGATCGAGCAGGGCGAGGAGGCGTTCATGAACCCCCGAAACGCCGCCTCCGGCGCCCTGCGGCAGAAGGATCCCGCGGTCACCGCTGAGCGCCCCCTGTCCCTGTGGGTCCACGGGATCGGGGCGCTCGAGGGCACGAGCTTCGGCACGCAGCAGGAGTTCTTCGCCTGGGCCGACGACGCCGGTCTCCCGGTCGCCCCCGAGACGCAGGTGCTGGACTCGATCGACGAGGTGTGGGACTTCGTCCAGCACTGGACCGAGCACCGCTACGACCCCGACTACGAGATCGACGGCGTCGTGGTCAAGGTCGACGACCTCGCGCAGCGGGACACGCTCGGGTTCACCGCCCGTGCGCCACGGTGGGCCATCGCCTACAAGATGCCCCCGGTCGAGGAACGCACCACGTTGCAGGAGATCCAGGTCAACGTCGGCCGGACGGGCAAGGTCACGCCGTTCGCCGTCCTCGAGCCGGTGGTGGTGTCGGGGGTGCAGATCACCTACGCGACGCTCCACAACGAGCAGCAGGTCCACGCGAAGGACGTCCGCGAGGGTGACACCGTCGTCGTCCGCCGCGCGGGTGACGTGATCCCCGAGGTGGTCGGCCCCGTCCTCGACGAGCGCCCCGACGGGGCGAGCGTCTGGCACATGCCCGACGATTGTCCGTTCTGCGGCACCCCGCTCGTGAAGCCCGAGGACGAGGCACACCACTTCTGCGAGAACGTGGACTGTCCCAACCGGCTGTTCGAGTCGCTGGTCCACCTCGCCAGTCGGACCGCGCTCGACATCGAAGGCCTGGGCGAGCGCACCATCGAGCAGTTCCTCGAGCTCGGGCTGATCGAGGACCTTGCCGACGTGTTCCGGCTCCACGAGCACGCCGAGCGCATCTCCGAGCTCGAAGGCTTCGGCGAGAAGAGCGTGACGAACCTCCTCGAAGGCATCGAGGAGGCGAAGCAGCGGCCCCTCGACCGCCTGCTCGTGGCGCTCAACATCCGCCACCTCGGGCCCACGGTCGCCAAGCTGCTGGCGCGGGAGTTCGGCTCGCTCGAAGGCCTCGCGGACGCGACCGCCCCGGAGATCGAAGCCGTCGAGGGCATCGGCCCCACCATCGCCGAGGCCGTGGTGTCGTGGTTCGCGACGGACCGCAACCGCCAGCTGGCCCGGGAGCTGGCCGCGCTCGGTGTCAACACCGAGGCCGAGCAGACCGAGACCTCCGACCTGCTCGCCGGGATGACGTTCGTGGTCACCGGCACCCTCGAGGGCTACACCCGCGACGAGGCCAAGGCGGCGCTCGAGCAGCGGGGCGCCAAGGTGACCGGCAGCGTGTCGGGGCGCACCACCGCGCTCATCGCCGGGGAGTCGCCGGGATCCAAGCTCGACAAGGCGCAACAGCTCGACGTCCCGGTCCTCGACGAGAGCAGGTTCGAGGAGCTGCTCGAGCGCGGGGAACTGTCCTGAGGTTCGCCGACGCCGCGCTCGTCACTGGGAAGCGGTCACGACCTGCTTCCCTGGCGTGGTCACCGACTGAGTAGCGCGATGCCACGGTTCGATCCGACGACCTATCCGGGCACGCCGGTGGGCGAGCCGACCCTCGTCTTCCGTGGCCGGTCGTGGCCGTTGGGGCTCGGCCGGCATCGGGACGAGCCGGTGGTCGGCCCCGACGCGGTCGCGGGGGCGCAGGTGCTCACGGGACCGTGGCGGTGGTCGCTCGCCTACGGCTCGAACGCCTCTCCCGATCGACTGATCGACAAGGGGCTGGACACCGCCGGGGCGATCCTGATCCCAGCGGCGGTGCTCGGCTGGCAGCGAGCCTGGGAGGCGCGTCGCACCACCTCGACCGGGGCGGTGCCGTTGACCTTGCAGCCCGCCCCGGGGGCCCGCCTGGACGTCCCGGTCCTCGGGCTCCTCCCCGACGATGCCGAGATCCTCGACGCGAGCGAGGGGCGGGGGCCCAACTACACCCTCGGGCGCATCGGGCCGGTCGCCGTCGGGGCGCGCTTCCACCTCGAGGACGCGCTCGCCTACGGGCCGACCGGCGACACCCGGGTGCTGCTCGAACACGGCCGGATCGCGTCCTACCCCGCGGTCGCGCAGTCCCGCGCGTCGGAGCTCTTCGACCGGCCCGAGCCGCCCTCGGTGGCGGCCGAGCCACTCGGGCAGGCAGGGGACGGCTGGCCCTCTACGCCGCTCGATGACCTGCCGCTGTTCGTCTACGGCAGCCTCCAGCCGGGGCACCGCCGGTGGGAGGCCATCGCCCCCCACGTCGAGGTGGTCGGTGATGCCGAGGCGCAGGGCACGCTGACTGCGACCGTGTTCGGCTGGCCGGCGGCGGACTTCACGGGTGGCGACGTGATCCAGGGGACGCTCCTCCAGCCGCACTCCGCCGACACCGCCGCCGCCCTGTACGAGGAGACGGACCGGATCGAGGACGTGCCGTCGCTCTTCCGCCGGGTGGCCGTGCCCGTGCTCGTCCAGCACGGACGCGTGTGGGCCGCGACCTACGAGTGGAACCGTGAGCAGGGTGCGCCCCCCGGGACCGTGCTCCAGGACGGCCGCTGGATACCGTGAGCCGCAGGATGGAGCGACTGAAGCGGGTCGGGCGCGGGGCGTTGCGCCGGTGTCCGCGTTGCGGGCACCGTGACGTGTTCACCGGCTACTTCCGCCTGCGCCACCACTGCCCGAACTGCGGTTTCCTCTTCGAACGGGAGGAGGGCTACTGGGTCGGGGCGATGATCGTCAACATCGCGGTGACCGAGGCGGCCTTCGCGGCGGTGTTCCTCGGTGGGATGCTCGCGACCTGGCCCGACGTTCCCTGGACCGCGCTGCTGGTGGCTGGGCTCGTGGTCAACGGGTTGCTCCCGATCGCCTTCTACCCCCTGTCCAAGACGATCTGGCTCGGGATCGACCTGTTCTTCAACCCACCCACCGTGTCGGAGGAGGCGACGGCGGAGACACAGCGTCAGAGCCCCGACGGAGACGCCTGACCTGCCCGCGGTCGCCCCAGGATCGCCGGAGGCCACCCCACGGGTGCCGTAGGCTCGCGCTGGCCGGATCAGGGAGGCCGCGTGGGCTTCGTCGGTGAGCTCGGTGCTGCGCTCCCCGACGGTGCGGTGATCACCGATCCCGATCTGCTCGAGACCTACCGCCACGACCGGACCACCTGGATCGAGCCGGGGATGCCCGCGGCCGCGGCCTTCCCGTCCACCACTGGCGAGGTCCAGGCGGCGATCCGGGTGGCGGCGGACCACCGCGTCCCGGTGGTGCCCCGTGGCGCCGGCAGCAGCCTGGCGGGGGCGGCGTCCGCACTCGACGGCTGCCTGGTGCTGTGCCTCGAACGGATGCGGCGCATCCTGTCGGTCGAACCCGACGACCAGCTCGTGACGGTCGAGCCGGGGGTGCTGAACGCCGATGTCTCCGAGGCGGTCGCGGACCATGATCTCTGGTACCCGCCGGACCCGGCCAGCAAGGAGTTCTGCACCATCGGCGGGAACATCGCCACCAACGCCGGCGGGCTGTGCTGTGTCAAGTACGGCGTGACGCGCGACTACGTCCTCGGTCTCGAGGTCGTGCTTCCGAGTGGGGAGGTGATCGAGACGGGGCGCCGCACCATCAAGGGCGTCGCCGGCCTCGATCTGACGAACCTGTTCATCGGCTCCGAGGGCACGCTCGGGGTCGTGACCAAGGTCCGTGCCCGCCTCCTCCCCCGCCCCGACGGGGCGTCCACGATGGTGGCCTTCTTCCCGACCCTCGGGACCGCCGGCGAGGCGGTGGCCGCCATCGTTCGTGCCGGTCTCGTCCTGTCGCTGCTCGAGATCGTGGACCGCGCCACGGTGGTCGCGATCGACGATTGGCGCAACATGGGCCTGGACCGGGATGCCGCCGCGCTGCTGCTGGCCCAGAGCGACAGCCCCGAGCCCCTCCGGCAGGAAGAGATCGAACGGGCGGCCGAGCTCTGCGAGCGGGCCGGGGCCACCTACACGGCCGCCACGAGCGACCGGGCCGAGTCCGACGCGCTGCTCGAGGCACGGCGGCTGGCGATCCCGGCGCTCGAGCGGCTCGGGCCGACGTTGCTCGATGACATCGCCGTGCCGCGGTCCCGCATCCCCGACCTCATGGAGGCCACGACGGTCATCGCGGAGAAGCGCGAGGTCACGATCGGTAACTTCGGACACGCGGGGGACGGGAACATGCACCCGACGATCGTGCTGCCCCCCGACGACGAGGACGGCCGTGCTCGCGGCCTCGAGGCGTTCGACGACCTCGTCGAGGCGGCCCTGGATCTCGGAGGGACGATCACGGGAGAGCACGGCGTCGGGGCCATCAAGGGCAAGTTCCTCGAGCGTGAGGTCGGCGGCGCCAACCTCGCGCTCCAGCGCCGCATCAAGAGGGCGGTGGATCCGGACGGCATCATGAACCCCGGACGCTGGCTGTGACGAGACGCTCGGAAGGTGGCTCACGATGAGCAAGACCAACGGACATCGCCACCTGCGGCAACGGCTGCCGCCGCACACGGTCAAGCTCGTCCCCGAGCCCGGTCCACCCTGGTACGAGCACGAGGCCTTCCTCGTCCTCGGGTCGCTCACCGCGCTCGTTGTCGCCCTGTTCGGGAACGTGCTGGCGATGGCACTGGAGGCCACGTTGGATCCGGTCGTGTCGCGTCCGCTCCTGTACGTCGGCGCGTTGGCGATCGGTGTGCTGTGTCTGCGCGGAGCAGGCAACACCCTGCGCAGCGCCGGCTCGGTCACCGCCTCGAACAGCCGCCTCCTCCTGGCAGCGATGGCCGCCTTCGCGGTCATGTTCGCGAGCGCCCTCGCCCTCTTCAGCCTCCTCGCCCTCCTCGACCACCTGATCGGCTGAGGCCCCGGCGGTGAGGTGAGTAGCCTCGAAGGCCCACCGCTCAGGAGGTCTCGCAGTGCCGCTGTCCGCCGACGAGGTCAGGCACGTGGCCATGCTCGCGCGCTTGGCGATCGACGAGGAGCAGGTCGAGCACCTGGCCTCCGAGCTCAGCTCGATCCTCGAGTACGCCGAGCAGGTCGGAGAGGTCGCGGCCGCGGAGGTCGAGCCGATGACCCACCCCTTCCCGCTCGAGAACGTGCTGCGCCCCGACGACCCCAGGGACACCCTCGACCGTGACGAGCTGCTCGCGCAGGCCCCGGATGCCGACGGCAACCGGTTCGTCGTTCCCCGCATCGTGGCGGACGAGGAGGACGGCGGATGAGCCTCGTCACCGAGACCGCCAGCGGCCTGGCGCGACGCATCGCCGACGGCGAGGTCAAGGCCCGGGAGGTCGTGGACGCCCACCTGGAACGGATCGAAGCGGTCGACGGCGACGTGCGAGCCTTCCTCCACGTCACGGCCGACGCCGCCCGGGCACAGGCGGACGAGGTCGACCGCCGCGTGGCAGCGGGCGACGAACTGCCACCCCTGGCGGGGGTTCCGGTCGCCATCAAGGACATCTTCTGCACCCGCGGGGTCCCGACGACCGCCGGATCGAAGATCCTCGAGGGCTGGATCCCGCCCTACGACGCGACCGTGGTCGAGGCGCTCCGTGCTGCCGGGACGATCAGCCTCGGCAAGGTGAACCTCGACGAGTTCGCCATGGGGTCCTCCACCGAGAACTCTGCCTACGCCGACACCGCGAACCCGTGGGACCTCGGCCGAGTTCCCGGGGGCTCGTCAGGCGGCTCGGTGGCCGCGGTCGCTGGACTCATGGCGCCGCTCGCCGTCGGGACCGACACGGGAGGCTCCATCCGCCAGCCTGCCGCCCTGACCGGCACGGTCGGACTGAAGCCGACGTACGGGCGCGTCTCCCGCTACGGGATCGTCGCGTTCGCCTCGAGCCTCGACCAGGCCGGACCCGTCGCCCGGACCGTCGAGGACACCGCGCTCCTCCACACCGCGATCAGTGGCCACGACCCCCGGGACTCGACCTCGCTCCCCGAGGACGTCGGCGACGTGCTGCAGGACCTCCGGAAGGGGGTCGAGGGGCTCAAGGTCGGCGTGGTCACCGAGCTGCAGGGGGAGGGCTACGAGACCGGTGTCGAGCAGGCCTTCGAGGCCGGCCTCCACCGGCTCGAGTCCCTCGGTGCCGAGATCGTCGAGGTCTCTCTGCCCCACGCCCCCTACGGCCTGCCGGCCTACTACCTCGTCGCACCGTCCGAGGCCTCCTCGAACCTCGCGCGCTACGACGGCACCCTGTACGGCCTCCGGGTGGACGCCTCCACCGCCGAGGAGATGAACGCCCGCACCCGCGCCGAGGGCTTCGGGCCAGAGGTACAGCGCCGCATCATGATCGGGACCTATGCGCTCTCGGCCGGGTACTTCGACGCCTACTACCTCCAGGCCAGCAAGGTCCGCCGGCTGATCGCCCAGGACTTCGAAGCCGCGTTCGCGCAGGCGGACGTCCTGACCAGCCCGACCTCGCCGACGGTCGCGTTCCCGTTCGACTCCAAGACCAACGACCCGATCGCGATGTACCTCAACGACATCGCCACGGTGCCCGCGAGTCTCGCCGGGATCCCGGCGCTGTCGGTCCCCTGTGGGCTGGACGAGCAGGGGCTGCCGGTCGGGATGCAGCTCATGGGGCCGTTGCTCGCCGAGGGCCTGCTGCTGCGGGTGGCCTGGGCCTTCGAGCAGGAGGCCGGCTTCGATCCGATCCCGCGGGGAGATCGCGCCGCCCCGGCACCAGGCAGTGACGACGGGGGTGGGTCATGACCGTGGCCGAGACGACGGACCGGACCGGCTGGGAGCAGGATGGCTACCACCTGGTCGTGGGCCTCGAGGTGCACGTCGAGCTCACCGAGCTGAACACCAAGATGTTCTCGCCCGACCCCATCTCGTTCGGGGCGGAGCCCAACACCATGGTCACGCCCGTCAGCGCCGGGCTGCCCGGTTCGCTCCCGGTCGCCAACGCGGCGGCGGTCGAGGCCGCGGCGCGCCTGGGGCTGGCACTGAACTGTGACATCGCCGAACGCTGCCGGTTCCACCGCAAGAACTACTTCTACCCCGACCTCCCGAAGAACTACCAGATCAGTCAGTACGACGTCCCCCTGTGCTCCGACGGCTGGCTCGACCTGAACGTCGACGAGGACGAGACGGTTCGGATCGGCATCGAGCGCGTCCACATGGAGGAGGACACGGCGAAGTCGACCCACGAAGGCGACACCGGTCGGCTCCACGGGGCGGACCGCACCGCGATCGACCTCAACCGCGCCGGCGTTCCCCTCCTCGAGTGCGTGAGCCGTCCCGACATCCGCCACCCCGACGAGGCCCAGGCCTACCTCCGCGAGCTCGTCGGGATCGCTCGTGCGCTCGGGATCTCCGACGCGAAGATGGAGGAGGGCTCGATCCGCTGCGACGCCAACGTGTCGGTCCGCCGTGAGGGGGAGCCGTTCGGGACCCGGACCGAGATCAAGAACGTGAACTCCGTGCGCTCGCTCGGACGTGCCATCGCCTACGAGGCCGAGCGCCAGGTCCGGCTGCTCCAGGACGGCGGCGAGGTGGTCCAGGAGACGCGCCACTGGGACGAGGGGCGGGGCGTCACCGAGACGCTGCGCCGGAAGGAGACCCTGGCCGACTACCGCTACTTCCCCGACCCAGATCTGGTCCCCGTCGTGCACACGACCGAGCGGGTCGAGGAACTGCGGGCGACGCTCCCGGAGCTGCCGGCGGAGACGCGGCAACGCCTCGTGGCCGCCGGTGTCGCACCGGCGCAGGCAGCGACCATCGTCGACAACGACCTCACGACGTGGTTCGACGACGCCGTCGACCAGGAGGCGGACGCGGCCACGGTGGCCAACTGGCTGTCCGGCGACCTGCTCGGCCAGCTCGGTCAGGCCGGGGTCGAACCTGCCGCATCGGGACTGAACGGGCGGCACATCGGCGAGCTCGTACGGTTGATCGACGACGGCACGCTGTCGAACAAGCTCGCCAAGCAGGTGCTCGAGACCATGGTCGAGGAGCGGGGGGAGCGCACCCCGTCCGCGATCGCGCAGCAGGAGGGTCTCGAGCAGGTCTCGGACGAGGACGAGCTGCAGGAGATCGTGGACCGGGTCATCGCCGACAACCCCGACACCGTGGCCACCATCCGGGACGGCAACGAGAAGGCGATCGGGGCGCTCGTGGGTCAGGTGATGCGGGAGACGCGCGGACAGGCCGACCCGCGCCTGACCAACGAGCTGCTCCGCATGACGATCCACGGCGACTGATGGGGTCCCGCCGGGGTCAGGGACAGCCGGCCACCCCGGTTGCCGCGTCACGGTAGGTACCGTTGGCGGTCGTGTTGTACCCGTCCAGGAGTCTCTGTGTACCTCGACCAGGTCGACTCGCCTGACGACCTCCGTGCGCTTCCCCCCGAGGCACTGCCGGAGCTCGCCGAGGAGATCCGGCAGTTCATCATCGAGGCCGTCGCCCGGACCGGTGGCCACCTCGGCTCGAACCTCGGTGCCGTCGAGCTCACGATCGCGCTGCACCGCGTCTTCCAATCACCCCGCGACCGCCTGCTGTGGGACACGGGCCATCAGGCGTACGTGCACAAGCTGCTCACGGGGCGTCGAGAGCTGTTCGAGGTGCTGCGCCAGGCAGGTGGGCTCTCGGGCTACCCCTCCCGGGTGGAGTCCCCGCACGACATCATCGAGAACAGCCACGCGTCCACCGCGTTGAGCTACGCCTTCGGGCTGGCGCGGGGGGCCGTCGGCACCGAGGACGAGGACCGCCACGTGGTCGCGGTCGTCGGGGACGGGGCGCTGACGGGCGGGATGGCCTACGAGGCGCTGAACAACATCGGCCACAGCGGGCTGCCGGTGACGATCGTGCTCAACGACAACGGGCGATCGTACGCGCATACGGTGTCCCGGCTGAGCTACCGGGTCTCCCGGCTGCGTACGAACCGTCGCTACCGGAGCTGGCGGGCCGCGCTCGACCGGTTCCTCGCGAAAGTGCCGATGGTCGAGCGGCTCGCCGACGCCGGCTTCGAAGGGCTCAAGACGGCCGTGTCCGACGCCCCGACCCTCCAGTCGTTCGTCGAGGCGCTCGGGATCCGGTACTCGGGGCCGTGGGACGGTCACGACACGCCACAGCTCGAGGCGGCCCTGCGGCAGGCCTCCCGCTACGACGGCCCCTTGCTGGTTCACGTGCTGACCCAGAAGGGCCGGGGCTACGAGCCGGCCGAGACCGACCCCGAGAAGTGCCTCCACGACACCTCGGCCTTCGACATCGCCACGGGTCGGTCGACCAAGGAGAAGCCGAAGTCCTGGACCCAGGCGTTCACGGACGCACTCCTCGAGGTCGCGGAGAAGGATCCCGACGTCATCGCCCTCACGGCGGCGATGCCGGGCTCCACCGGCCTGCTGCCACTCGCCGAGCGTCACCCCGACCGGGTGGTCGATGTCGGGATCGCCGAGCAGCATGCGGTCACCTCGGCTGCGGGGCTGGCGCTGGCGGGGCGCAAGCCCGTGGTCGCGGTCTACTCGACCTTCTTCTCGCGGGCGTTCGACCAGGCGAACCTCGATGTCGGCCTCCACGACGAGCACGTGGTGTTCGTCTTCGACCGTTCCGGGATCACGGGGGATGACGGCCCCTCACATCACGGCATCCTCGACATGTCGCTGTGCCTGCGGATCCCCACGATGACCGTCATGGCCCCCTCGTGCGAGGAGGATCTGGCGGCGATGCTCCGTACCGCTGTGGACCTCGAGGGGCCCGTCTCGATCCGGTTCCCGAAGGGCGCGGCGATCTCCATGGGGTCCGAGGGCGAAGGACTCGCCTCACGCAAGGTGCGTGCCGGCGCGGATGCGCTCGTCATCTCGATCGGCGATCGGCTCGAAGCCAGCCTCGCGGCTGCCGAGCAGCTGGCCGGCGAGGACATCGACGTCGCGGTGTGGGATGCCCGGGTGATCCGCCCCGCCGACCCCGCGCTGCTCGACGCGGCCGCGCAGGCACCCCTGGTGGTGACGGTCGAGAACGGCGTGGTCAACGGGGGCGCAGGTGCCTACCTCGCGGACCGTCTCGTCGAGCGGACCGGCGTCGACAACACCCCGCCCATCCTGCGTCTCGGGGTCCCCGACGGCTACATCCCGCACGCCAAGCCGGACCGGATCCTGGCCGAGCTCGGACTCGACAGCGCCGGGATCGCGGCGGCGACGAGGAAGACCCTGCGGGACGCATGAGCCTGTCCGGTCAGGAACCGGCGGGGCTCGTCTCCATGACCGCCCGCAGCAGGAGGGACTGCGCCGTTCGTCGCTGCTCGGAGTCGCCGACCCGGAGCGCGTAGACGCACCGGGCCGCCTGCTGGAGGAGGTCCGGCGCTCCGCCGGCCTCGGCGACGAGCTCCTCGACCACCTCCGGGTCGGGGCGCCCCGCTGTGGTCAGGCCGACCGCGAGCGCGGCGATGTAACGCGCCCGATCCGCCCGGGTGGTGGAGGCTGCCTCCACGGTGGTGCGTGTCCGCCCGGGAGGCAGGGTGCGATGCGCCCGGGGTCGCTCGTCGAGTTCCTCGAAGGTGTCCTCGACGCCGGCGAGGTAGGCGCCGGGGTCGTCGAACAGGTCCGCCTGCTCTCGGAGCCGGTGGCGGAGCTCGTCCAGACGCGACGAGCGCTCTTCATCGACCGTGTCTGACATCCGAGACCTCCCGGTTCCCACTGTGCCTGGGACCCCCGTGGTCCCGCCACCTTCAGGGTGGAGTAGCAGGCGAACCTCCGCATCGGCCGTTCGGGCACTTCGGGCATTCCGAAGGCGGAGGCGTCACGGGAGAGACGGGGAGTGTCCGCGACAGGTCGCACGGCGCAAGCGAGGACTCGGGGACCCGGGGGTTGTCATCCGGTGGTGTGGTGGTCTCCCCCAGAGCACAGGGGGTGGTCATCGATTTGACGCCCGGTGGTGCCTCCGTCACGCTGCTGAGCGTTCAGCGCGCGCGTCGACGGACGGGCGCCGCTCGTCGATGTAGGGGAACCCCATGGAGCTCACCGGTGCGCAGGCCGTGATGCGTAGCCTCGAGGAGCTCGGGGTCGACGTCATCTTCGGCTATCCGGGCGGCGCGATCCTGCCGGCCTACGACCCCATGATCGAGTCCCGGATCCGCCACGTCCTGGTGCGCCACGAGCAGGGGGCGGTCCACGCCGCCGAGGGCTATGCGCATGCGACCGGCAAGGTCGGGGTGTGCATCGTCACGTCGGGCCCCGCCGCCACGAACCTCGTCACCGGGTTGACCGATGCGCACATGGACTCGATCCCGGTGCTGGCGATCACCGGCCAGGTGCCGACGTCGGCGATCGGCAGCGATGCGTTCCAGGAGGCCGATGTCACCGGGATCACGATGCCGGTGACCAAGCACAACGAGCTCGTGACCGACCCGCTTCGGATCGCCGGGGCCATCAAGGAGGCGCACCACATCGCCGAGACCGGGCGGCCCGGTCCGGTGGTGATCGACATCCCCAAGGACGTCCTGAACGCGGTCATCGAGTGGCGCTGGCCGGAGCATCTGGACCTTCCCGGCTACCGGCCGACGATCCGTGGGCACGGCCGGATGGTGCGCGAGGCCGTCGAGCTGATCGGTGCCTCCGAGCGTCCGGTGATCTACGCCGGCGGGGGATTGGTCCGGGCGAACGCTGCCGACGAGCTGTTCGAGCTGGCGACGCTGCTCGATCTGCCGGTGGTCACGACGCTGATGGCGCGCGGGGTGTTCCCCGACGACCACGACCTGTGGGTCGGGATGCCCGGGATGCACGGCCATTACGCCGCCGTCAAGGCGTTCCAGGAGACCGACCTCCTGATCACGATCGGGGCGCGGTTCGACGACCGTGTCACCGGCAAGCTCGACGAGTTCGCCCCGCACGCCCGCGTGATCCACATCGACATCGATCCCGCCGAGATCGGCAAGAACCGGGCCGTCGACGTACCGATCGTGGGCGATGCCAAGGTGGTCACGGGCCAGCTCGCGAAGGCCGCCAAGGACCGTGGCGAGCGGGTGAAGCCCGACACCAGCGCCTGGCGGGCGCACCTGGCGGAGATGAAGGAGGACCACCCCCTCCGCGTCGAGCAGGCTCCGGACGGCCCCCTGAAGCCGCAGACCGCGATCCGTGCGATCTACGACACCTGGGGCGACGAGGCGACCTACGTCGCGGGTGTCGGCCAGCACCAGATGTGGTCGGCTCAGATCATCCCCTATACCCGGCCTCGGCAGTGGATCAACTCGGGTGGGCTCGGGACCATGGGCTTCGCCGTCCCCGCTGGCATCGGGGCGAAGGCAGGGCTCGGGGACCGGCCGGTGGTGGTCATCGACGGCGACGGCTGCTTCCAGATGACCTTCCAGGAGATCGCGACTGCCGTTCAGGCGGATCTACCGGTCGTGTTCTGTGTCATCAACAACGGCTACCTCGGGATGGTCCGCCAGTGGCAGAAGCTGTTCTACGACGAGCGGTTGTCCGAGGTGCGCCTGCCGCCCGAGCTCCCCGACCTCGTCAAGCTCGCCGACGCCTACGGCATCCCCGGCTTCCGTGTCGAAGACCCTGACGAGCTCGAGGAGACGCTGAAGAAGGCCCATGAGGTCACCGACAGTCCGGTGATCGTGGACCTCCGCGTCGATCCGGACGAGATGGTCTTCCCGATGATCCCTGCGGGCGCGAGCAACGACGAGATCCTCGAGTCCGCCGCGGAGTGGTACGCCCGGAAGGACGAGCTGCCCGAGGCCAGCGAACCGGCGACGGACTGAGGGTCATGCGACCGAGGAACCGATGATGAGGAACGCGCACACCCTGTCGGTGCTGGTGGAGAACAAGCCCGGCGTGCTGACGCGGATCGCGGGGATGTTCGCGCGCCGCGGCTACAACATCCACTCTCTGGCGGTCGGGCCCACCGACGATCCGCGGGTGTCGCGACTCACGATCGTGGTCGGTGCCGAGGCGGTCCAGCTCGAACAGGTCACGAAGCAGCTCAACAAGCTCATCAACGTGCTCAAGATCGTCGAGCTCGACCCTGCCGAATCGGTCGAGCGCGAACTGCAGCTCGTGAAGGTGTCGGCGACACCCGACAACCGCAGTCAGATCATCGAGCTGGCGGACGTCTTCCGCGCCAAGATCGTCGACGTCGACCACGATTCACTCACGATCGAGGCGGCCGGATCACCCGAGAAGCTCGCGGCCATGGTCGAACTGCTCGAGCCGTTCGGGATCAACGAGATGGTGCGCTCCGGGACGATCGCCCTGGCCCG
>JAWVZB010000012.1:0-41159 GCA_033722375.1 Nitriliruptorales bacterium
CGGGAAGGCAAGGACTTCGCCTCGATGATCAAGGAGATCTGCGCCGAGGTCCCCGGTGACGTGTCGGCCGAGGTGGTCTCGACCACCACCGACGAGATCGTGGCCGAAGCGCGCAAGCTCGCCGACATCGCCCCGAACGTGGTCGTGAAGGTGCCTCTCATCCCCGACGGGCTCGCCGCAGTTTCGACGTTGGCGGGGGAGGAGATCCGCACCAACGTGACGTTGTGCTTCTCGCCGACCCAGGCGCTGCTCGCTGCCAAGGCCGGTGCGACCTACGTTTCGCCGTTCCTCGGTCGCGTCGACGACATCGCGAACGATGGGATGGCGATCCTGCGGGAGATCTGTGAGATCTTCCGCGTGCAGGACTACGACACCGAAGTGCTCGCCGCGTCGCTGCGGCACCCGATGCACGTGGTCGAGGCGGCTCTCGCCGGGGCGGATGTGGCGACGCTGCCGGCCAAGGTGTTCCGCCAGATGGTCAAGCACCCGCTCACCGACCGTGGGCTCGACGCGTTCCTCGCGGACTGGAAGGACTACCAGGACGCGCTGAGCGGCGAAGACGCCTGACGAATCCACCCGACCTGGAGACCATGATGGACCGCAACGTGCTCGAGAAGAAGCCACTCGCGGAGCTCCGCGAGATCGCGGAGACGCTCGAGCTCAGTGGCTACAAGAGCAAGAAGAAGGCCGACCTCATCGACATGATCGTCGGTAGCGGCGGGAACGGTGGCGGCAACGGCCAGCAGCCCGACGACGATGACGACCGCTCGCCGAAACGGTCTCGGACGCGCTCCCGTGATGTCGACAACGACAACGGCAACGACGACGGGGACGACGGGAACGACGGGAAGGGAAACCAGAACAAGGGCGGCAACAACCCCACGGGTGGCGCGCGGCGCAGTCGCAAGCGCAAGGGCCGGGGGGGCGGCAACAACGACTCGGAGCTCGATGACGCCGAGGTCCGTGAGGGTGTGCTCGACCTGCTGCCCGAGGGCTATGGGTTCCTGCGGACCACGGGGTACCTGGCCGGGGAGCTCGACGTCTACGTCAGTCAGAGCTATGTCCGTCGGTTCAACCTCCGGCGCGGTGACCTGCTCAAGGGTCCGATCCGTCACAACAAGGGCAGCGACAAGTTCCCCGCTCTCGCGCGACTCGACGAGATCGAAGGCGAGGTGGTCGAGAACGAGAACGACCCCAAGCTCAAGCAGCGCCCCAACTTCGGCGACCTGACCCCGCTGTTCCCCGAGGAGCGCTTCGAGCTCGAGACTCCCGGCGACAAGAACCCGATCTCGATGCGGATCGTCGACATGATGGCACCGATCGGAAAGGGCCAGCGCGGCCTCATCGTCTCGCCGCCCAAAGCCGGGAAGACCACGATCCTCAAACAGCTCGCTCACGCCATCGAGACCAACGCCCCAGACACTCACCTGATGGTGCTGCTCGTCGACGAGCGACCCGAGGAAGTCACCGACTTCGAGCGCTCGACCAGTGGCGAGGTCGTCTCCTCGACCTTCGATCGCCCGGCCGACGACCACACCCAGGTTGCTGAGCTCTGCATCGAGCGTGCGAAGCGACTGGTCGAGCACGGGCGCGACGTGGTGATCCTGCTCGATTCGATCACGCGGCTCGGGCGTGCCTACAACCTCGCCGCACCGGCGTCCGGCCGCGTCCTCTCCGGTGGGATCGACTCGGCGGCGCTCTACCCGCCGAAGCGGTTCTTCGGGGCGGCCCGCAACATCGAAGAGGGGGGATCGCTCACCATCATCGCGACCGCACTCATCGAGACCGGCTCGAAGATGGACGAGGTGATCTTCGAGGAGTTCAAGGGCACCGGGAACATGGAGCTGCGGCTCGACCGGAAGATGGAGCAGAAGCGCATCTTCCCGGCGATCGACATCCAGGCATCCGGCACCCGCCGGGAGGAGCTGCTCCTCGCGGATGGCGAGTTGGAGACCGTCTGGAAGCTGCGGCGGCTCCTGTCCTCGATGGAGGGCGAGGCCGCTGTGCAGCTGTTGATCGACAAGTTGCGCGCGACCAAGACCAACGAACAGTTCCTGTCGATGATCGCGAAGTCGAACCTCAGCTAGCGACCCCGTCGAGGGCGACCGCCGGTCGATTCGATAGCGACCGCCGGTCGATTCGATAGCGACCGCCGGTCGACGCCTCCCCGGGCTCTGGCTACCCTGGTTGGTCCGTTGCGGCGCTGCTGCGGGGCCTCTCGTTCGACCTTCCCCCTCACGCTGCCGCCCCAGAAGGAGACCTCCATGAAGCAGGGCATCCACCCCGACTACACCGAGGCGACGGTCACGTGCTCGTGTGGGAACACCTTCGAGACCCGCGCGACCGTCGATGACATCCACGTCGAGCTGTGCAACCAGTGCCACCCGTTCTACACCGGGAAGCAGAAGCTCGTGGACACCGGTGGTCGCGTCGATCGGTTCAAGCGGCGCCTCGAGAAGTCGCAGGACGGCAGCTGACACAACCGGGACCTTCGGTCCTGCTGCTCGGGCCGTTGTTCACTGCGCCGAGCACCGCCTCGTGGCGACCCTCAGTGGTGGCACGTCGTGACTCTCACGAGAGGCGGGGCTGGACATGGACGTCTCGGTGGCATCGCTGTTCTTCGCGATGCTGGCGCTCACGACCCTCACGGGTTCGGTCCTGTTCGGGTTCGCGATGGTCCGTCGGGGGGACGCCGCTGGTCTGGAGGCGTCAGCGGCGCTCATGATCGCGTGGCTGATCGCCGCGACCGCTGTCGCCGGGAGTCTGTACTACTCCGAGGTGGTCGGGTTCGAGCCGTGCAAGCTGTGCTGGTGGCAGCGGATCGGCATGTACCCGCTGGTGCTCGTGCTCGGGGTGGCCGCACTTCGTCGTGACTCCGGCGTCTGGCGCTACGCCCTCCCCCTGACGCTCGCGGGACTCGGGGTGTCGACCTTCCACTACCTCCTCCAGCAGTTCCCGACGCTCGGGGGCGGCGGCTGTTCGGCGACCGCCCCGTGCAACGCCGCCTACGTGTGGGAGTTCGGCCTCGTGTCGATCCCGTTCATGGCCGGTGTCGGCTTCTTCTCCATCAGCGTGCTCCTGCTTTCGATCCGGAGATCCTCCCCATGAGAACCAGGACCGGCCACCAACCGAAGCGCAGTGCTCTCACGGTGATCGGGGTGGTGCTGGGCGCCGCCCTGCTCTTCGGGATGGCGGTGCTCGCGGTGTCCTACGACGATGGCTCGGGCGCTGCCCGAGAGGCGTCGGTACCCACGATCGACGGCGCTGCGCTTCCCGCTGATGCCGTCGACCTCCCTGCTCCTGTGGCGACGGGCGCGTCGTTGCTCACGGGCGGCGAGGTCAGCGTCCCCGTCGACGGGGAGCCGACCATCATCGTCTTCCTCGCCCACTGGTGCCAGCACTGCCAGCGAGAGGTCCCGGTGGTGCAGGATTGGCTCGATTCCGGTGGACTCCCGGCAGGGGTGGCGATGAGAGCCGTCGCTACGGGCAACGACCCCGCGCGGCCGAACTTCCCTCCCGAGGACTGGCTCGAACGCGAAGACTGGACGGTCCCGACGCTGCATGACGATGGCTCCGTCGCCCGTGCGTACGGTCTCGACGCCACACCGTTCTGGGCCTTCGTCGCCGGTGACGGCACCGTGCTCGGACGGACGTCGGGCATGCTGCCGGTGGAACAGCTCGACGCTGTCGCCCAGCAGCTCGCGAGGTCGGGAGGTGCGCCGTGAGTGAGATCCTCGTCGTCGGTGTCGATGGGTCCGACAACGCGGACGAGGCGTTGCGTTGGGCGCTCGACTACGCCCGGGGTCGCGGAGCGACCATCCGACTCACGACGGCATGGGCCTGGGAGGAGGTCGTGGGTCCGCCGGGGGCCCGCTTCCCGGTCGAGACCAGGGAAGAAGCCGAGACGCGCGCGGACCACCTACTCGACGAGGTGGTCGAACGGGTGTCCGTCGGGGAGGTCCAGGTCGAACGCGTCCGGAAGCTCGGCAGACCCTCGGAAGTGCTGCTGGCCGAGGCAGACGATGCCGACCTGCTGGTGGTCGGCAGCCGCGGTCGGGGTGGCTTCGCCGGCTTGCTCTTGGGCTCGGTGAGCCAGCAGTGCGTGACCCACGCGCCGTGTCCCGTCGTGGTAGTGCCCCCACGGGGCGGGTGACGCGAGTCGGGACGAGCGGCCTGCCAGCGCAGGACCTTCTGCTCTGCTCGCCACGTGATCCATGAGCGACGGTGAGCCACGACGAGGAGTGGCCCCATGCAGCAGCCGACGGCGGACCTGATGGAGCTGGATCTCCCGACGTGCCTCGAGCTGGTCGGGGAGCAGGGTGTCGGACGCCTCGCCTTCGATGATGGTCACGGCCCGGTGATCCTGCCCCTGAACTACACGTTCCACGGCGGGATCCTCCACATGAGGACCGAAGACGGGAACAAGCTCGAGGCCGCTCAGCGGCGTGCGCCTGCGGCGTTCGAGATCGACGTCGTCGATGTCGAGCGTGCCGAGGGATGGAGTGTGGTGATCCGAGGGCGGCTACGGCGCATGGTGGCGCCCGAAGGCGCCGGCTACCCCGGCGAGCCCGAACCGATCGCCACCGGGGATCGCGATCATCTGATCGGCCTCGTGCCGGCGTCCATCACGGGCCGCGAGCTGCGACCCACGGAGCCGGTGCACAAGCCGTCGGTGCCGGCGGGCAACACCTGGTGGGGCCGGGACGGCGACGACCTGCTCGGGTGACAGGAGCCGGGATGTACACGTTCGTGGAACACACACGGGACGTCGATGGCGAGCCATGGATCGCCATCGACCGGTTCAGCCGAGAGCCGGTGGAGTTCTTGCCTCCGCCCGCGCATCCACTCGAGGAGGGGCGGTGGAGAACCAGCGTCGGGATCGGCCGCCTGCATCACGGCGTGGCGCTCACGGTCGGAGGCGTGTGGACCCTGCCCGATGCCTGGATCCGGCCCATCGCGTGGACACCGTCACGTCACCGCCAGACCCGGATCCCGTTGCTGCCCGACTTCGCGGGTCGGGTCGCTCTCCGCCAGTACGACACCGGCCTCCGGTTGGAGGTCGCGGGCCACTACCACCCGCCGCTGGGCCGAGCTGGCGAGATCATCGACGCGTGGCGGCTGAGCGAGGTGGCGGAGAGCACCGTGGCGGCCTTCGCGGACGGGATCGCGAACGCTCTGACGTCCGACCTCACCACCGCCTGAGGGGTCGAGGTCAGCCGGCGACGAGCGCCCCGAACAGTTCTGCGTACTGGATCAGGTGCCGGTCACCGACGAATCGGTCCAGGACGGTGGCCCGCCCCGCTCGGCCGAGCTCCTGGCGCCGGTCATCGTCTCCGAGCAGATCCCGCAGGCTCGCTGCCATGGCGTCAAGGTCACTCGGGTCGTCGAGCAGGAGCCCGTTGACACCGTGGTCGATCTGGTCCTGGATCCCTCCCACGGCGCTCGCGACCACCGCCCGTTCCTTGATGAGCGCTTCGCTGACCGTCAGCCCGAAACCCTCCTGGAGGCTCTTCTGTACGACGATCGTGGCGTGACGCTGGATGGCGTTGACCATCGCGGCGTTCTCGTCGAGGTCCTCCATCGGCAGGCACACCAACCGGATCCGATCCTGGACCGCCGCCGGCAGCCCGTCCCAGATCCTCGCGCATTCGTCGAGCACCTCCGCGCCCTCGGGGTCGTCGGTGACCCCCTCGACCGATGGCCCGACGAGCAGCAGCTCGGCGGGCTCCGGGACGCCGTCCGCGAACCCCTGGAGCACGCCCGACATGTCCTTGAGGCGGTCCCATCGGGAGACCTGGACGACGGCGGGACGTCCCGCGTCCGGCAGCGCAGAACCGCGGACGAGGTTCGCGTGCCGCACCACCGCGCCCGGTGAGCCGTCCCTGCGATGGAACTCCGGGTTGGCGCCGTCGCCGGGGAGCAAGCCGATACGACCGAGGATCGCCGCCACCACGGCATCGGGAAGATCCTGGTTCTTCGGGGCGAAGGGGTCGATCGACGGCGGCACCACCGTGACCCGCTCGCGGGGTATCCAGTCGTGGATGTGGGCCTTCCGAGAGAAGACGTACCCGTGGGCGGGGCGGAGGTAGGGCTCGAGGAACGACCACGCCTCCCGGACGTTGTCGTTGGGGCGATCTGTCCCGATGTGAGCACGCCATATCACGAGCGCCCCGGTCTCGAGGGTCCGAGCGATCATCCCCGCTGTCTGAGGATCGTGCAGGAGAACGATGTCGCCGGGACGGACCAGCTCGGCGAACGCCTCCGCGTTCGCCTGGGTCACCTCCTCGTACACCCGTGCGGCATCCGCGTCGAGGCCACCCGCCCCTTCCGCACCGTGGAGCCGGTTGTGGAGCCGCTTGGTCACGTCGAAGAACGGGGCGTTGCCTTCGATGACGAGCCAGCGGGTGTCGATGCCCGCTCCGCGTGCGTAGGAGAGCAGGACCGACAGCATCTCGGCGACGCCACCACCCGACGCGGTCGAGTTGACGTTCCAGATCGTCCGGTCCTCGAGCGCGTCCCGGGCGGCCTCCGCGGTCGCGAGGAAGCGGTCGGTCCGCTCGTCACCGATCACGCTCCGGAACCGCTCGAGCTGTTCCGCCCCGACCTGAACCTCGTGGAGCTCCACCACACCGGTCTCCTCGACTGTCGACGTCGGCGACCGTAGTGGAGCGGCCGCGATCGACCCATCGGGGGCAGGACCACCGGCCCGTCGCCCTGTGTCGTCCGCCCCTGCCGGTTCGTGGCCGACGGCCCCAGGATGGTCGCCACGGACGGAACCGTGACGATCGAAGGACGGACCATGCCGGCCACCTGGGTGCAGGACTTCAGCGACGGTGACGCGACGAGGAAGGATCTGCTCGGAGGGAAGGGCGCCAACCTCGCCGAGATGACCCGTATGGGGATACCGGTACCTCCGGGGTTCACCGTCACCACCGAGGCCTGCAACGCCTACCTCGCGGACGGGGCGCTCCCCGAGGGACTCGTGGGCCAGCTCGATGCTGCGGTGGATCGGCTCGAGTCGAGATCGGGGCGACGTTTCGGCGATCCGTCGGATCCACTCCTCGTGTCGGTGCGGTCCGGCGCCCGGTTCTCGATGCCTGGGATGATGGACACGGTGCTCGACCTGGGGCTGAACCCGGTGACCGTGAAAGGGCTCGCGGAAGCAGCGGACGACGAGCGGTTCGCCTACGACAGCTGGCGTCGCTTCACCGAGATGTACGGCCGCATCGTGCTCGGGGTCCCCGGCGAGATGCTCGGGGAGGTGGCTGGCCCCCATCTGCGCCGCCACGAGATCGATGATCCCGCGCTGCTCCCAGCGGACGCGGCGCAACGCCTCGCGCTCGACTATCGGCACGCGATCGAGAGCTGGTCGGGGACCGCGTTCCCCGACGATCCGCGGGAGCAGCTGATCGCCGCCGTCGAAGCAGTCTTCCGTTCCTGGAACGGTCGCCGCGCCAGGAACTACCGCCGCCTCGAGGGCATCCCCGACGACCTCGGGACCGCGGTCAACGTTCAGACCATGGTGTTCGGCAACCTCGGCGAGGAGTCCGGGACGGGGGTCGTGTTCACCCGTGACCCGGCGACCGGCGCGCCTGGGCCGTACGGCGACTTCCTGCTCTCGGCGCAGGGCGAGGACGTCGTGGCCGGCGTGCGCAACACCGAACCGTTCGCTGCACTGGCGGACCACTTCCCCGACGTCCACGCGCAGCTGGTCGAGGTGCTCGAGCTGCTCGAAACCCGCTTCCGTGAGATGTGTGATGTCGAGTTCACCGTCGAGCGCGGCCGCCTCTGGGTGCTCCAGACACGTGTCGGGAAGCGCAGCGCCCCCGCTGCGCTCCGGATCGCCGTCGACATGGCGGACGAGGGCCTCATCTCCGAGGAGGACGCGGTGCGACGCTTCCAGCCCGAGCAGTTGGAACGCCTGCTGCATCCGAGCTTCGATCCCGCCGCGAGCCGTACCACGCTCACGAACGGCCTCGGAGCGTCCCCTGGAGCCGCGAGCGGGCGTGTGCGCTTCACCGCCGACGAGGCAGAGCAGCACGCGGAGAACGGCGAAGCGGTGATCCTCGTCCGGCCCGAGACCTCACCCGAGGACCTGCACGGACTCGTGGCGGCCCGCGGGGTGCTGACGAGTCGTGGGGGGCTCGTCAGCCACGCGGCCGTGGTCGCCCGCGGCATCGGGAAGCCGGCGGTGTGCGGGGCCGACGAGATCCAGATCGACGTCGAGTCGCGACGCTTCGTGGTGGGGGAGACCGAGGTCCAGGAGGGCGACGTCGTGTCGATCGACGGCACGTCGGGCGAGGTGGTGCTCGGCGAGGTTCCGGTCCTGACACCGGAGCCGACTCCCGAGCTCCAGCGGCTCCTCGGCTGGGCGGACCGGTTCCGTCGGCTCGGCGTGCGGGCCAACGCCGACACGCCCGACGACGCTGCTCGGGCCCGGGCGTTCGGAGCCGAAGGCATCGGCCTGTGCCGGACCGAGCACATGTTCCTCGGCGACCGGCTGCCCGTGATCCGCCACGCGATCCTCGCGACCGAGTCCGATGAACGCCGCGCCGCGCTCCAGCAGTTGCACGACCTCCAGCGAGAGGACTTCGAGGCTGTTCTCGCTGAGATGGACGGGTTGCCAGTCACGGTGCGGCTGCTCGATCCTCCACTGCACGAGTTCCTGCCGGATGTCGAGGAGCTCCGGATCCGTGAGGTGCGGGGCGAGCTGGACGGCGCGGGCGAGGCGTTGCTGGTCGCTGCAGAGCGGTGGCGCGAGCACAACCCGATGCTCGGCATCCGGGGCGTGCGCCTGTCGTTCCTCGAACCCGAGATCTACCGCATGCAGGTGCGGGCCCTGGTCGAAGCGGCCCTGTCCCGTCAGGCTGCCGGGGGGATGCCGATGGTGCAGATCATGCTCCCGCTCACGGTGTCCGAAGCGGAGCTCGAAGCCGCAGTGGTCGACGTCCTCGAGACGGTGGAGGCTGCTCTCGACGGGGATCAGCTCGAGGTCCACGTCGGCACGATGATCGAGACCCCCCGTGCGGCGCTGCGGTCGGCCGCGTTCGCCGCCCACGTGGAGTTCTGCTCGTTCGGGACCAACGACCTCACCCAGCTGACGTTCGGCTTCTCCCGCGATGACATCGAGGCGCGTCTGATGCCGACGTACCTCGAGCGGGGGCTGCTGGATGCCGATCCGTTCGCCACGATCGACGTCGACGGTGTCGGCCGTCTCGTCGCGGAGGGCGTCGCCGCCGGGTTGGAAGCCGATCCAGAGATCGAGTTCGGTGTGTGCGGAGAACACGGTGGCGACCCGGACAGTGTGAGGTTCTTCCACACGATCGCGCTCGACTACGTGTCCTGCTCGCCGTTCCGGGTACCGCTGGCGCGTCTGGCGGCGGCGCACGCCGCCCTCGAGGGGGCCGGGTAGGGAGCTCGACCCGGGACCACCGGCCCTACCGGGCCGCGAGCGCCCCGAGCATGCTCGAAGTGCGATCGAGGCAGGAGGTCGGAGATGCCACGCATCGTCGTCGGTGTCGACGGCAGTGAGACGTCGCGGCGCGCCCTGGCCTGGGCGATCGGCGAGGCGAGGACCCACGGGGCGAACGTCGAGGCGGTCACGGTGCTGCCCGACCCAGTGCCGCTCTGGGCTTCGATGCCAGAGGTGAGCTACTTCCCGGTGGAGGATCACGAAACGCGCATCAAGGAGGCACGGGCGCGACTCGAACGGGCAGTCGACGAGATAGCTGCAGACACGACCGGCGTGGACATCGTGGCGCTGGTCGAGGAGGGTCCTCCGGCGCGAGCTCTCATCGGGATCGCCGAAGGAGCCGACCTGCTCGTGGTCGGCTCCCGGGGGCTCGGGGGGTTCCGCGGGCTGCTGCTCGGCTCGGTGAGCCACCAGTGCGTCAGCCACGCGGACTGCCCCGTCGTCGTGATCCCACCGCACGCGGACGAGACCTAGACGCCCGTCAAGGTGCGACGAGAGAGGCCCGGGCCAGCCGGCCCGGGCCCTCCTGCGCCGCAGCGCCCGTGTGAGGCTCAGATGAACAGCGTCTGGGCGCCTTCAGAGAGCTCGATGAAGTCCGCCGCCGAGATGATGCCCTCGACGCGGTCGTAGAGGTCGTCCTCCGTCAGGTGCATCATGTCGGCCGACATCCGGCAGGCCCACAGGTGGCCTCCGGCGTCGGTGATCAGCTCGAGGAACTCGGGGACCTCGGGGATGTCGAGGCCCTCCATCTGCTTCTTCATCATGTGGGTCGCGAACGCGGTCATGCCGGGCAGTCCCATGAGCGACGGCGGCATGTGGGTGGCGGGGTTGCCGAGCGGGGTGAACTGGAGCTTGCTCATCGTCTCCTTGTTGATCATGTCGAAGCCCCAGAACGTGAAGAACAGATGCACCTCTGCGCCCTCACCCAGGGCAGCGTTGGCGAGTACCAGCCCCGGGTAGGCCATGTCGAGCGATCCCTTGGAGCAGATGATGCACAACTTGCGTCCCCCCTCGAGATCGTCGTCGAACGTGGGAACAGGGGCGGTCGTCGTTGCGGTCATGGCGACTCCTCCTCAGACGCAGCCGACGGGCTTGGGCAGCCCGGCGACGTAGGCCATCTTCTTGGCGGGCTTCTTGGGGAACAGCTCGAACAGTCGCTTCGTCGGGAAGCCGCCGACCGTCGACACGCGGCGCAGCGTCGCGGTTTCGCCCTGCTCCCGGTAGTCGTCGCGTAGGAACCGGAGAACCTCGAGATGTTCGTCGGTCAGGTCGATGCCGATGTTGTCGGCGAGGACCTTCGCGAGGGTCTCGTCCCAGTCCTCGTACTCGGTCAGGAAGCCCTCGTCGTCGACGTGGACCTCGTGACCGTCGATGGTTGCGAGTGTCATGATGCGATCTCCTCCTGGTGATCGTCAGGGTCGTGCTTGCCCGCCATGGACATCTCTGCGGGCAACAGCGGTATGGGTCGACCTGGGAGGAGGACGTTCCAGTAGGCCCAGCGGAACGCCATCTTCCCCCAGTGGTTGATGGCCGACTCCTCCAGCAGCTTGAAGGGGCCTACGCCGGGGATGGGGTAGTTGCCAGGCAGCGGCTGAGTGTCGTAGTTGAAGTCGATCAAGAGCCCCTTGCCGTCCCCGGACTCCACGAAGCAGTTCGCGTGGCCGTCGAAGGCGTGGGTCATCGGCCGGCCCGCGATGTGCTCGAGGAAGTTCTCGACGAAGACCTCGACCGAGAAGTGCGCCACGGAGCCCGCTTTGGAGGTCGGGATGTCGGCCGCGTCCCCGAGCGCGAAGACGTTGTCGTAGGCCACCGACTGCAGCGTGGCTCGGTCGACCGGGACGTGGTTGAGCTCGTTGCCGAGACCGCTGCGACCGACGAAGTCGGCTCCCATGTTGACCGGCACCGTGACCAGCAGGTCGAAGGGGATCTCCCGCTCGTCGTAGGAGACGATCGCGGAGGTCTCGGTGTCCACCCGTTCGATCATGAAGTCGGTCTCGAGGTGGATCTTACGCTCGTCGAGCATCCCCCCGAGCTGCCGGGACGCGATCGGCTTGGTGAACGCCCCGTCGAGCGGCGTCACGTAGACCAGCTCGACGCGGTCGCGCAGCCCTCGGTCGCGGAAGAAGTCGTCGGCGAGGAACGAGAACTCGAGTGGCGCGACCGGGCACTTGATGGGCATCTCGCAGATGTGGACGACGAGACGGCCACCGTCCCAGCTCGCCAAACGGTCCCGGAGCGCCGTGGTGCCCGCGAGGGTGTAGAAGTCGAAGACGCGCTCACGCCACAGCTCGTCGGTCATTCCGGGCGTCTCGTCGGGGCGCGGGTGGGTGCCCGTCGCGATGACGAGCTGGTCGTACCCGAGCTCCGTCCCGTCCTGGAGCCGCACCTCAGAACGGTCCGGGGAGACCGCGTCGATCTCCGAGACGAGGAACTCGATGCCTTCGTGGAGGTACCGCTCTCGGGGCTTGACGAGCTCCTGCGGTTCGTAGATGCCGAACGGCACGAACAGGTACCCGGGCTGGTAGTGATGCTCGTGGTCCTGGTCGACGACCGTGATCCGCCACTCGTCCCGCGGGAGCCGGCGTCGGAGCTTGTTGGCCACCATCGTGCCGGCGGTCCCGCCGCCGAGGATGACGAGCTGCCGCATGGTTGCTCCTCGATTCGATCCGTTCTCGACCGTACGCATGCGACCCCGCCACGAGGAGGGTCGAGGGTCCCCAGCTCGGCGCCAACCGGCCTTGTCGGAGGCGCCCGAAGACCCGTTGCGGAACGCCCCGTACCATCCGCCCCACCATCCGCTCCAGCCAGGAGCAGCGCCCCTCCGATCAGGAGCCGCGCGTGAGCGCCGAGACAGCACACGACAGCCCACAGCCGCTCGAGATGGCCCCCCACTACTACGGGGGTCAGGCCGTCATCGAGGGCGTGATGATGCGTGGCGCCGACTGCTGGGCGGTCGCGGTACGCCGCCCCACCGACGACATCTACCTCGAGCGCCACCCCGTCTCCGACTTCCCCGACCGCTATCCGGCCTTCAAGCGGCCGATGCTCCGAGGTGTCTACGCGCTCGGGGATGCGCTCGCGATCGGCATGAAGGCGCTCGGGATCTCCGCTGACCAGGCGATGATGGAGGAGGAGCAGGACTCCGGCGGCGCCGCGATGGGTGCGTCCATGGTGGTCGCGCTGCTGGTCTTCGTGGGCCTGTTCATCGTGCTGCCGTCGGCGGGGGTCAAGGGGCTCGACCGGTGGCTGCTCTCCGGTGTGCTCGAGGATGGTGTGTGGTTCCACCTCGTGGAGAGCCTGGCACGCATCGCGATCTTCCTGGGCTACTTGTTCGCGATCTCGTTCATCGCTGACATCCGCCGGGTCTTCCAGTACCACGGTGCCGAGCACAAGACCATCGCGGCCTGGGAGCACGAGGAGGTGCTCGACCCCGCGACCGTCGACCGCTACTCGACGCTCCACGTTCGCTGCGGCACCAACTTCCTCATCATGGTGATGATCCTCGCGCTGATCGTCTACACGCTGGCCGGCGCGGTCATCCCCGCGCCGGCGGACAACACGGCGCTGCAGATCCTCTACCACGTCGGTCTCCGCGTGGCCCTTTTGCCGGTCGTGGCCGGCTTCGCCTACGAATCACTTCGGATCGGGGCGCGCTACGGGGACAACTGGTTCGTCCGCGCGCTGATGAAGCCCGGGCTCTGGCTGCAGCACATCACCACGAAACCTCCCACCACCGAACAGATCGAGGTCGCCATCCGGGCGTTCGAGGCGGTCGTGCCGGCGCAGCATCGGGACGGGCGGATGCCGGCGTCTCTGCCTTCCGTCGTCGTGACTGGTGACGGTTTCGCACCCGACGACGAGACCGTGGGCCCCAGCGTCGCGGACGGGGCGGAGCTCGAGCGAACCGACGGCGCGTAGCCGCGCGGTCCCGCGTCCCCAGCCCGTCCGCCGAGGCCCATGATCATGTTCGAACGCTTGCAGGAACTCGAGGACACCTACGTCGATCTCGAGCGTCAGCTCGCCGATCCCGAGGTGCTCTCGGACAGCTCCCGCTACACCGAGCTCGCCAAGCGTCACGGCGAGCTCGGGGAGATCGTGGCCACCTACCGGCGCTACCGCGAGGTCGCCGGGGACCTCCAGGCCGCACGCGAGATGGCGCGGGACGGGGACGGTGAGGACGCCGAACAGATGCGCCAGGAGGCGGCCTCGCTCGAAGGCGAGCTCCGTGACCTCGAGCAACGGCTCCAGCTCCTCCTGCTGCCGACCGATCCCAACGACCCCAAGGACGTGATCGTCGAGATCCGCGCTGCGGCCGGCGGTGACGAGGCGGGGCTGTTCGCCGGCGAGCTGCGGGACATGTACATGAGCTACGCGCAGAGCAAGGGATGGACCGTCGAGCTCATGTCAGAGTCCAAGCAGGGGATCGGTGGGGTCAAGGAGTCCGTCTTCGAGGTTCGTGGCACGGGCGCCTACGCCCACCTGAAACACGAATCCGGTGTGCATCGCGTCCAGCGAGTCCCGGCGACCGAGTCCTCGGGGCGCATCCACACCTCCACGGCGTCCGTGGCCGTCCTCCCGGCAGCCGAGGAGGTCGACGTCACGATCGACCCGAACGACCTCCGGATCGACGTCTTCCGCTCGTCGGGCCCCGGGGGCCAGAGCGTGAACACCACCGATTCCGCGGTGCGGGTGACCCACGAGCCCACGGGCATCGTCGTGGCCTGCCAGGACGAGAAGAGTCAACACCAGAACCGAGAGAAGGCGCTGCGGATCCTCCGGTCGCGCCTGCTCCAGGCGGAGCAGGAACGTGCCGAGAGCGAGCGTGCCACCGAGCGCCGCGGCCAGATCGGAACCGGCGATCGCTCCGAGAAGATCCGCACGTACAACTTCCCCCAGTCGCGGATCACCGACCACCGCATCGGGCTCACCGTCCACAACGTCGACCAGGTCCTCGGCGGTGACCTGTCGGAGATCATCGGGGCGCTGCACGACGCCGAACGCGAGCAGCTCCTCCAGGAGATCACCGGGGGCGACGGATGACACGCCGCCGCCTGCAGCCTGTCCTCGAGCGCCACACGGAGCGGTTGCGCTCGGCGGGGGTCCCGAGCCCCGAGGTCGACGTTCGCTTGCTTGCGGCGCACGTGCTGGGTGACGATCCCGGCAGCCCGGCGGCGGCAGCCCCGACCCCCGAGCGGCTGGAGGCGCTCGACGAGCTCGTCTCGCGACGCGCGGAACGGATCCCTCTCCAGCACCTCGTCGGTTCCACCTGGTTCCGCCACGTGCAGCTCGTGTGCCGGCCGGGCGTGTTCATCCCTCGGCCCGAGACCGAGGTCGTGGCCGGGATCGCCATCGATCTCGCCCGTGAGCTCGCTGACCCGGTCGCCATCGAGCCGTGCACGGGAACGGGGGCCATCGCGGCCGCGCTCGTCGCCGAGGTCCCGAACGTCACGGTGGCGGCGACCGACCAGTCCACCGCCGCTGTGTCGCTCGCGACCGAGAACCTGACCCGCGTTGCCGCCGGCGAGGCGGGTGTGCCCAAGGCTTCCGGTGCGGCGTGGAGCGTCCACCAGGGCGACCTGTTCGCTCCGCTGCCCTCCGGCCTTCGCGGTGGTGCCGACGTCGTCGTCGCCAACCCGCCCTACATGCCGGCGGGGGATCGCGACGGCTGGGAACCCGAGGTCGCCGTGCACGATCCGGTCGCCGCGACCGTCGGTGGTCAGGACGGCCACGAGGTGGTGCGCCGTGTTCTCGCTGACGCCCGGTCGTGGCTCCGCGACGGCGGGTGGCTCGTCCTCGAGATCGACGAACGGCGGGGCGCCGAGACGGCCGCCCGTGCGCGCGACCTCGGCTACCGGGACGTGCGGGTGGCCCGGGACCTCACGGGCGCTGATCGCGTCGTCGTCGGGCAGTGGGGCCACTCCCTGGACACGGAGCCGGAGAAGGAGCACGCGTGAGTGAGATCGTCGATGCCACCGGTGCCGACCGCGGCGAAGCGGTCGAGCGTGCCGCGCAGGTGCTGCAGTCAGGTGGGCTCGTGGTCCTGCCCACCGACACCGTGTACGGGGTCGCTGCCGACGCGTTCCGGTCGGAGGCGACCGAGAAGATCTTCGCTGCGAAGCGGCGTTCCCGGCGCTTCCCCCTCCCGGTCCTCGTTCGCAGCCCCAAGCAGCTTCTCGGGCTGTGCACGGTGGTCCCCGACGTCGCGGACGACCTCATGGCCGCCTACTGGCCGGGGGCGCTGACCATGGTCGTCCCCTCCGATCCGAACCTGATGTGGGATCTCGGTGAGTCCAAGGGGACCGTCGCTGTCCGGATGCCGCTCGACGACGTCACCCTCGAGATCATCCGGGCCGTTGGCCCGCTCGCGGTGACCTCGGCCAACCTCTCGGGACAACCGCCTGCCCAGACCGCCCAGGCTGCGCAGCAGCAGCTCGGCGACGCCGTCACGCTCTACGTCGACGACGGGCCCCGGCGTGGTTCCGCCCCCTCGACGATCGTGGATCTCACACGGGCGGAGCCACACGTCCTCCGCGAGGGCGCGCTACCACCCGACGAGGTGCTGGCCGTGGCGCGCGGCGAACTCGATCCGATGGACGTCCAGGGGCCCGATCGAGAGCCAGACGGATGACCGCCCCGTCCCGCCCCGACGACGACCGCATCGCCGAGATCATGGTCGTCTGCACCGCCAACATCTGCCGCAGTCCGCTCGCGGCCGCGATGCTCGAGCAGGAGGCGCGGCAGCGCCTCGGGCCGGAGCCCTCCTTGTGGGTTCGGAGCTCCGGTGTTCACGCGCTCGAGGGCCACACGGCGGCGTCGGGCAGCTTGGCCGAGGCCGAGAAGCGGGGTCTCGACCTGTCCCACCATCGGGGCGCCCCGACCACCCGCGCCGACGTGGAACGCAGCGACCTCGTCCTCACCATGACCGAGTCACACCGCTCGGCGGTCAACCAGCGCGCACCGGGTTCGGGTGGGAAGGTGTTCACCCTGCGGGAGTTCGCGCGTCTGGCGGCCGCGTTGAAACCGTTGGAGGAGGGCCGGGCGCTGCGGGACCGTGTTCGCTTCCTCGTCCGGCTCGCTCACGGGGCGAGGTCCCACGTCGCCCGGCCTGCGGAGCCGGAAGACGTCGCGGACCCCTACGGCGGGCCCGACGAGGGCTATCGACGCATGGCTGCCGAGATCGAGACGCTCGTGGGCGAGATCGCCCCGCAGCTGTTCGGCTCGGAACCGCCCGACGCGCAGCCCGGCCACCGGAACTGACGCGGGTGTAGCCTCGAGGTGACATCCGTTGCCTCCCCATCGCCTCGAGGAGTCGCCTCATGGGCACCGTTCGTGCGAGCGAGGACGATCAGCTCCGCGCCACCGATCCGGACATCGCACGCCTGATCGCGGCCGAGGAGCAGCGCCAGGCGCGCACGATCCGTCTCATCCCTTCCGAGAACTACGTGTCCCAAGCGGTGCTCGCGGCCACGGCGTCCGTACTCACGAACAAGTACTCCGAGGGCTACGCCGGGAAGCGCTACTACGAGGGCCAGCAGGTCATCGACGAGCTCGAGTCGTTGGCGCAGGAGCGGGCACAGACGCTGTTCGGGATCGACCACGCCAACGTCCAGCCCTACTCGGGCTCGCCCGCGAACCTCGCGGTCTACCTGGCGTTCCTCGAGCCCGGCGACACCGTGATGGGCATGTCGCTCCCGCATGGGGGGCACCTCACCCACGGCTGGAGCGTCTCGATCACCGGCAAGTGGTTCAACAGCGTCTCGTACGAGGTGGATCGCGACACGGGCCGGATCGACCTGGACAAGGTCCGTGAGGTCGCGAAGCGCGAGCGGCCGAAGCTGATCTTCTGCGGCGGCACGGCGATCCCGCGGACGATCCCTTTCGAGGGGTTCGCCGAGATCGCCGCCGAGGTCGACGCCGTGCTGGTTGCCGACATCGCCCACATCGCCGGCCTCGTGGCGGGCGGGGCGCATCCCACCCCGGTCGGTCACGCTCCGGTCGTCACGACCACCACGCACAAGACCCTGCGTGGCCCCCGCGGTGCGATGATCCTCTCGGACGAGGAGCACCAGAAGCCGCTGGACCGGGCCGTCTTCCCGGGTCTCCAGGGTGGACCTCACAACCACACGACGGCGGCGATCGCCGTGGCGCTGCACGAGGCCGCACAGCCGGACTTCGCCGACTACGCCCACGCCATCGTCGACAACGCCCGAGCGCTCGCGGATTCGCTGCTCGAGCGGGGCTTCGACCTCGTCTCCGGCGGCACCGACAACCACCTCATCCTCGTGGACCTCACGAACAAGGACATCGGGGGCAAGCCGGCGGCCCAGGCGCTCGACCGCGCCGGGATCGTGTGCAACTACAACACCGTCCCCTTCGACCCACGCACACCGTTCGACCCGTCCGGCATCCGCCTCGGGACCCCCGCCGTGACCACCCGTGGGATGGGCAAGGACGAGATGGTCGCGATCGCCGACTGGATCGATCGGGGCGTCGAAGCAGCGCGGGAGGACGACTCCGAGGCGATCGAGACGATCGGGCGCGAGGTCGCCGAGCTGACGTCGGGCTTCCCCACCCCCGGCGTGACGGTGGACTGACTCGTCATGCTCCCCTACGGGCTGGCCTTCCTGACCGCCGCTGTCGGGACAGCGGTGTCGGTGCCGCTCGTGGCGAGGTTCGCCCGCCGGATCGGAGCCATCGATCCACCGGCCGACCCGCGCAAGGTCCACACCGCGCCGGTCCCGACGCTCGGCGGGCTGGCGATGCTCGTGGGGTTCCTCGCCGCCTTCGCCGTCGCCAGCCAGCTTCCGGCTCTGCAGCCCATGTTCGCGACCTCGGAGCCGCTGGGCATGATCGCCGGTGCCGTGGTCATCGCCCTCGTCGGCGTGGCGGACGACCTCCGGGGTCTCAGCCCTCCTGTCAAGCTGGCGGGCCAGATCATGGGTGCCCTGATGCCGATCCTCTTCGGTATCCAGATCGTCTACGCCTGGATCCCCGGACTCGAGGTGGTCGCCGTTGGGCCGGACCTCGGGCTCGTCCTGACCGTTGTCGCCATGGTGGTGATGATCAACGCGGTCAACCTCATCGATGGTCTCGACGGGTTGGCGGCCGGCGTCGTCGCCATCGCCGCGCTGGCCTTCTTCTGGTTCGTGACCATCTCCGGGTCGCAAGGGCTGGCGGAGTCGGTCGCGACGACCGCGCCGCTCGTCGCGGCGGTGCTCGCCGGGATGTGCGTGGGGTTCCTCGTCCACAACTTCCATCCGGCGTCGATCTTCATGGGGGACACCGGGTCGATGCTCCTCGGGTTGCTCGTTGCGTCGGCGGGCGTGGCCTACGTCGGGAGATCGACGGCCCCGAGCTACACGGACTTCGCTGGCTCGGTCCCGTTGCTCATCCCCGCGATCGTGCTGGCGATCCCGATCGCTGACACGCTCTTCGCCCTGGTGAGGAGGGCCTACCGTCGGGTACCCATCACCGTGGCGGACAAGGGACACCTCCACCACCTGCTGATCACGTTCGGTCACTCGCACCGTCGGGCGGTGCTGATCCTCTACTACTGGTCGGCGGTGCTGGCCGGCGCGGGCGTCGGGTTGTCCCTGGTCGCGCGCGACACGCTCGTCACCGCACTCTCCGTGGCTGTCCTCGTCGGGTTGCTGTTGACCGCCCTCGGCGTTCGCGCTCCCGAGGTCGGTGACGAGGACGATGCCGACACCTCGGTGCGGCGGGTGGGGTGACATGCCTCCAGGGAGTCCGGCAGGCGTGTACGGGCGGGCCACCTCGCCTTTGGCGCTGCTCGGTTCTGGTTGGTAGCGTGCGCCCCGGCAATGGACGAACGTGAGACTGAGTTCCGCCGGGACCTCTGGCGGGACATGGACTCGGGTTGGACCATGACCGTCGAGCTCCTCACCGCGACTGGCGTCTGGGGAGGCATCGGCTGGCTGGTAGACCGCTGGCTCGGCACGGCCCCGTGGGCGCTCGCCGCAGGACTTGTCCTCGGCTTCGCGCTCGGCAGCTACGTCGTGTTCCGCTACGCAGACGAGCAGGGCAAGGCCGAGGAAGCCAAGCGACGAGATGCCTGACGACCGACCGGACACCCCGATCCCGCGCTTCGCCCACACACAGCCGCTCGAATGACCCCCTACTCACCGACAGCCCGAGACCCTCGCATGCAGGATGCCTCGCTCGCCACCGGCCTGGCCGATGACGCCAGCGCCGAGCAGCTCATGGCCGACAAGGCCATCCCGGTCGGCGTGATGCTGGCGGTGGGGGCCGTGGCGATCGCGCTGCCGCTCCGCGGGCTGGCCGCCGCACTGACCGCGCTCGGCGCGGTCGTGGTCGTGGTGGGCAACTTCGTCGTGACCGGTCGCTCGCTGGCGTGGGCGGCCACGAAGAGCCTGCCGATGCTCCAGGGCGTTGCCCTCGGGGGACTGCTCGTCCGGCTGGTGCTGTACGGCATCCTCCTCGTCGTGCTCGGTCCGGTCGAGGCCATCGACGGTCCCGTCCTCGCCATCACCGTCGCCACGGCGACGATCGTCCTGCTGACCTACGAAACCCGATTCGTCCTCCAGACGAGCCAGCTCTGGTGGCTCGATGACAACGCGTCCGCGGGCGGCGTCGCCCCGGTCGCACACGGAAAGGAACGTCCGTGAACCTCCTGTTCCTCGCGGCCGAGGAAGGCGGCTTCCACGTGCCGCCGCTCGACGAGCTGTTCGAGTTCCCGCCGTTCCTGTTCGAAGAGAGCCAGTACTTCGCGTTCAACCGCACCGCGCTGCTCTACCTCGTCGCTGCTGCCATCGTCTCGGGGCTCTTCGTCTACGCCTTCCGCAACCCCGACGTCGTGCCGGGCAAGTTCCAGGGCGTGATCGAGTCCATCGTCGAGTTCATCCGCGAACAGATCGTGATCCAGGTCATCGGACCCGACGGCCTGCGGTTCGTGCCGCTCCTGACGGCGATCTTCATGTTCGTGTGGGTGAACAACTTCTTCGAGGTCACCCCACTGGTCCAGTTCCCCTCGACCGGCCGGATGGCGGTGCCGGCGTTCCTGGCGATCGTCGTCTGGCTCATCTACCTGCTCGTCGGTATGAAGGCGCAAGGGGTGGTGGGCTTCTGGAAGGGCGCGCTGCTCGGTGTCGAGATGCCGGCAGCGGTCCGGATCATCTACATCCCCGTGGAACTGGCCCAGCTCGTCATCGTCCGCCCCCTCACGCTGGCCATCCGACTCTTCGCCAACATGATGGCCGGCCACATCCTCTTGGCCGTGATCTTCATCGCGGCGAACGCGTTCCTGATCGACGTCCACAGTGGCCTCACCGACCTGGTGGTGGCACCCGAGGGCCCGCTCGGCCTGCTGCTCGGCGTCGTCACCGCCTTCGCCATCGGCCCCGCCATGGTGGCCTTCGAGATCATGGTCGGTGCGCTGCAGGCCTACATCTTCACCATCCTCACCGCCGTGTACATCGGCGGATCGCTCCACCCCGAGCACTAGAAGCACCCCCGAACCCGACAGCGAAGTTGCACACCGCGCCCCGGATGGGCGCACGACAAGGAGAACGAGCGTCATGGAGCACCTGCTCATCCTCGCCCAGCAAGGCGGCGGCCTGGACGTCGCCCCGATCGGCCAGGGCCTCGTGTACGGCCTCGGAGCCATCGGGCCCGGCATCGGTATCGGCTTCCTGGTCGGCAAGGCCATCGAGTCGATGGCGCGGCAACCCGAGGCGGCCGGCATGGTCCGGACCACGATGTTCCTCGGGATCGCGTTCGTCGAGGCGCTGGCCCTGTTCGGCTTCGTCCTCGCCTTCATCATCTGACAGACCGGCACCATCCCCAGAAGGGACCCACATGAACGCCATGCTGATACTGGCCGCCGAGGAGGGTGGACAGGCCGGCCTGTCGGTCATCCTCCCGGCCGCGGCCGAGCTGGTCTACGGAGCGATCGCCTTCGCGATCGTCTACTTCGTGCTCGCCAAGTACGCCTTCCCGCGCATCAACGAGATGCTCGACGAGCGGCGGGACGCGATCCAGGGCCGCATGGAGGAGGCCGAGGAGGCCAAGCGCGAGGCGGAACGGGCGCGTGAGCAGTACCAGTCGCAGCTCGAGGACGCCAAGGGCGAGGCCAACCGCATCATCGAGGAGGCCAAGCAGACGGCCGAGTCGCTGCGGCGTGACATCGTCGCCAAGGCCGAGGCGGAGGCCCAGGCGATCGTGTCGCGGGCCCAGTCCGAGATCCAGGCCGAACGCGAGCGCACCCTTCAGGAGCTGCGCCAAGAGGTGGGGAACCTCTCGGTCCAGCTCGCCTCCAAGATCGTCGAGAAGGAGCTCGATCGCGATCGCCACGAGGCGCTCGTGAACGAGTACATCAACCGTCTGTCGAGCACGAGCTGACCACGCCGAACGAAGAGACTGCGAGCTGTTGAGATGACTGACCGCACCACCGGCTACGCCCGCGCCATCGTCGACATGGCCGAGGCCGAGGGCGAGCTCGAGACCGTCGAGAACGAGCTCCTGACCCTCGCGCGCGTGATCGACGAGCACCCCGAGGTCCGCGAGAAGCTCGCTGACATCCAGATCCCGCCTGCGCAGCGCATGAAGTTCGTCGAAGCCGAGGCCTTCACCGCCGCCCATCCCGTCACGCGTTCGGCGCTCGCGATGGTGATCGCGGGGGAACGAGCGAGCGATCTCGGCGACATCGCCCGCGAGGTGGCCCGCCAGGCCGCCGCCTCGCGTGACCGCGAGCTCGCGGAGGTGTACGTGGCCGTCGAGCTCGACGACCAACAGCGCCAACAGCTCCACCGTGCACTCGAGCAGGCCACCGGCAAGGACCTCGAGATGAAGGTCTACATCGATGAGGACGTCATCGGTGGCGTGCGGGCCAAGGTCGGCGACACCGTCATCGACGGCTCACTCGCGGGGCGGCTCGACCAGCTCCAGACGCGCGTCTCCCGCTGACGAGAACCAGGAACGAGGAACGACATGGCAGACCTCACGATCAACACCGAGGACGTGACATCGGCGCTGCGTTCGATGCTCGAGGGCTACGAGCCCGAGACGCAGAAGGAGCAGGTCGGTCGCGTGATCGAGACCGGCGACGGGATCGCCCGTGTGACCGGGCTCCCCGGGACGATGGCGAACGAGCTGCTCGATTTCGGCAGCGGCACGTTCGGGATCGCCATGAACCTCGACGAAGGCGAGATCGGCGCGGTCGTCATGGATCGCGTGGACTCCGTCGAAGAGGGACAGACGGTCAAGCGAACCGAACGCGTGCTGTCGGTCCCGGTCGGTGACGCGATGCTCGGACGTGTCGTGGACCCCCTGGGTCGGCCGCTCGACGGCAAGGGTCCGCTCGACGACGCCCAGATCGACGGGCAGCGACCGCTCGAGGTCCAGGCCCCGGGTGTGGTCGACCGCCAGCCGGTCGAGGAGCCCCTCCAGACCGGGATCAAGGTCATCGACGTCATGACCCCGATCGGTCGTGGGCAGCGCGAGCTCATCATCGGTGACCGTCAGACCGGCAAGACCGCCATCGGCATCGACACCATCATCAACCAGAAGCAGTGGTGGGGCACCGAGAACGCAGTGAAGTGCATCTACGTCGCCGTCGGGCAGAAGGGCTCCACCGTCGCCCAGGTCGTCGACACCCTCGAAGAGCACGGGGCGATGGAGTACACCACGGTCGTCAACGCCCCCGCCAGCTCCCCCGCCGCGTTCCAGTTCGCCGCGCCGTACTCCGGCTGCGCGATCGGGGCGAACTGGATGGACAAGGGGGAGCACGCGCTCATCATCTACGACGACCTCTCGAAGCAGGCGGACGCGTACCGGCAGCTCTCGCTGCTCCTGCGTCGTCCTCCCGGCCGCGAGGCCTACCCCGGCGACGTGTTCTACCTCCACAGCCGGCTGCTCGAGCGAGCGGCGAAGCTGTCGGACGAGAAGGGCGGGGGATCGCTGACGGCACTGCCGATCGTCGAGACCAAGGCCAACGACGTGTCGGCCTACATCCCGACCAACGTCATCTCGATCACCGACGGGCAGATCTTCCTCGAGACCGACCTGTTCTACCAGGGTGTTCGGCCCGCGATGAACGCCGGCATCTCCGTCTCCCGGGTTGGTGGCTCGGCGCAGAAGCCGGCCATGAAGGCCGTCGCCGGGACCGTCCGCCTCGAGCTCGCTCAGTACCGGGAGCTCGAAGCGTTCGCTCAGTTCGGCTCGGATCTCGACAAGGCCTCGCAGCGCCAGATCGCCCGTGGTCAGCGGGTCGTCGAGATCCTGAAGCAGGGCCAGTACCAGCCGCTCGAGGTCGAGCTCCAGGTCGCGTCGGTCTGGGCCGTGACCAACGGCAAGCTCGACGACATCCCGGTCGGCGACGTCCGCCGGTTCGAGAAGGAGATGCACGAGTACCTCCAGTCGCGGCACAGCGACCTGCTCGAGGAGCTCCGCGACCAGAAGCTCACCGACGAGCGCGAGGAGCAGCTCGACTCGGCCATCGGCTCGTTCAAGGAGACCTTCGAGCCGTCGGAGGAGCTCGACGAGACCGCCGAGGAGAACGAGGGCTGGGACCAGATGTCGGCCTCCGACGACGAGGACGACGACACCGACGCCGTGGCCGACGCCACCCAGGCCGACGAAGGCGAGCCCGCGGGCGGCCCGGTCGGCCAGGAAGCCGAGCACGGCGCCCCGTGAGACCGCCAGCGACTGCACGTCCCCAGGAGGAGGCACTGATCCGTGGCCGGTAGCGCACAGATCCGGCAGCTGCGGCGCCGCATCAAGTCCGTCAAGAGCACGCAGAAGATCACGCGTGCGATGGAGATGATCGCGGCGTCGCGGATCCGCCGTGCGCAACGACGGGTCCAGGAGGCCCGTCCATACGCCGAGCAGATCACCGAGGTCATCCGTGGCCTCGCTGCGTCGAACGACGTCAGCGACCACCCGCTGCTGCGGCCCCACGAGGACATCACCGACGTGGGGGTGATCGTCATCACCTCCGACCGTGGGCTGGCTGGCGCCTACAACTCCAACATCCTGCGCCTCGCGGAGAAGAAGATCCGCGAAGAGGAGCAGCAGGGCAACGAGGTGCACCTCTACCAGGTCGGCAAGAAGGGCGTGCAGTACTTCAAGTACCGCGGTCGCACCCCCGTCCAGGCCATGACCGACGTGTCCGACCAGCCCGACTACACCGACGCCCAGGCCGTGGGGCAGGCGGTGATGGATGCTTACGCCGACGAGGAGCTGGACCGCGTCTGGCTGCTGTACACCGACTTCCAGTCGGCGTTGTCGCAGAAGCCGAACGCCATCCGGCTGCTCCCCGTCGAGCCCGAAGAGCTCTACGGCGGAGACGAGATCTCGCCGGAGGTCATGTTCGAGCCCAACCCCGACGAGATCCTCGAGCTGCTGATCCCCCGCTACGTCGAGGCCAAGGTGTTCGCCGGCATGCTCGAGTCCGCCGCGTCCGAGCACGCGATGCGCCAGCGCGCCATGAAGTCCGCAACCGACAACGCCGAAGAGGTCGTCGAGGACCTCTCGCGCGAGATGAACCAGGCCCGCCAGGACCAGATCACCACCGAGATCACCGAGATCGTCGGTGGTGCCGAAGCCCTCTCGCAGGGCGGCTAGGAGACCCGATGAGCGACAACGACTTCCGCGACCAGAACCAGGCCGATGACGGCAGCGACCAGGACGAGCGGGCCGACGCCCAGCCCGGCGTCGGCGACGACGGCGCGGCCGTGGATCCTGCTGCCAACCCCGACGTGGAGACCGGCTCCGGTGGTGGTGGCGACGACAATCGGGATCAGGAGGAGATCCTCGAGGACTACCGCTCCGGCGGCATGGGTGGTCACGAGCCCGACACGAAGATCCCCGAGACCACGCCCGCATCCGGCTCGTCGCCCGTCTCCGAGGACATCGAACGCACCACCGGCGCAGACGTCCAGCGGACCAGCCAGGGCATCGACGTTCGGGTCGACGACGAGTCGTCAGCCGGCGAGGGCCGGATCGTCAAGGTCACCGGCCCGGTCGTGGACGTGGAGTTCCCCCCGGGCGAGCTGCCCGACATCCACAACGCGTTGACGTTCGCCCGTCGTGTGGGCGACGACGAGCGGACGCTGACCGCAGAGGTCGCCCAGCACATCGGCGACCGTCGTGTCCGTGCGATCTGCATGCAGCCCACCGACGGTGTGGTGCGTGGCACGGAGGTGCTCGACTCCGGGGGCCCGATCACGGTCCCGGTCGGATCGGGGACCCTCGGGCACATCTACAACGTGCTCGGAGCCCCGCTCGACACCACCGCAGACCAGATCGAGGCCGACGACTACTGGCCGATCCACCGGCCCTCCCCGGACTTCGACGAGCTCGAGCCCCAGGCCGAGATGTTCGAGACCGGCATCAAGGTCATCGACCTGATCGAGCCCTACGTGCAGGGTGGGAAGGTCGGCATGTTCGGCGGTGCCGGGGTCGGCAAGACCGTCATCATCATGGAGATGATCAACCGTGTCGCCACCCAGCACGGTGGTGTGTCGGTGTTCGCCGGGGTCGGGGAGCGCACCCGCGAAGGCAACGACTTGATGCTCGAGATGACCGAGTCCGGCGTCATCGACAAGGCGGCGCTCGTCTTCGGCCAGATGGACGAGCCACCGGGCGTGCGGCTGCGGGTCGCCCTGTCCGCACTCACGATGGCGGAGTACTTCCGCGACGAGATGCGCCAGGACGTGCTGCTGTTCATCGACAACATCTTCCGGTTCGTCCAGGCCGGCTCCGAGGTCTCGACCCTGCTCGGCCGCATGCCGTCCGCGGTCGGCTACCAGCCGACGCTGTCGAACGAGATGGGCCAGCTCCAGGAGCGCATCACGTCCACCAAGGGACGCTCGATCACCTCGCTCCAGGCGGTCTACGTCCCTGCTGACGACATCACCGACCCGGCTCCCCACACCACGTTCGCCCACCTCGATGCGCAGACGGTGCTCTCCCGTGACATCGCGTCGCGCGGGATCTACCCGGCGGTCGACCCTCTCGACTCGACCTCGCGCATCCTCGACGCCGACATCGTCGGCGAGGAGCACTACAACGTCGCCACCCGGGTGCAAGAGGTCCTCCAGCGCTACAAGGACCTCCAGGACATCATCGCGATCCTCGGTGTGGACGAGTTGTCCGAGGAGGACAAGGTCACCGTCTCGCGTGCCCGGAAGGCCGAGAAGTTCTTCAGCCAGAACTTCTACGTGGCCGAGCAGTTCACCGGCGAGCCCGGGGTCTACGTGCCGATCGAGGACACCATCGAGGGCTTCAAGGCGCTCGTCGAGGGTGAGCTCGACGACGTCCCGGAGCAGGCCTTCAGCTACGCCGGTGACGTCGATGACGTCCTCAAGAACGCCAAGGAGCTCGAGGAATAGTGGCTGCCACGATGCAGGTCGAGGTCGTCTCCGCGGAGAAGCGTCTCTTCTCCGGGGAGGCCGCCGCGGTGTACGCCCGCTCGCTGGAGGGTGAGATCGGGATCCTCCCCGGCCACCAACCGGCGCTGTTGGCGTTGGATATCGCACCGGTGAAGATCGAGCTCGAGAGCGGCGACGTCGAGCGCGTCGCCGTGCACAACGGCTTCCTCTTCTACCAGGGCGGCCATCTGCGGATCCTGGCCGACATCGCCGAGCTCGCCTCGGAGATCGATGCACAGCGTGCCGAGCAGCGCAAGCGTGAACTCGAAGGCGCCACCGACGACGAAGATGCCCGCGACGAGAGCCTCAAGAAGCAGGAGGTCAGGCTCCAGCTGGCGGCCAGCGGTAACTGAGCGCCCCTACGTCCGTGGGCCGACCGGGGTGACTCCCTCCTCGCGGACGGGGGCTGGCCCGGTCGGCGACCGCAGGGCCAGGGCTACGCTCGTTGGTCATGGCTCCTGTCTCCCCCACGCATTCCGACGAGGTCTTCGTCGTGCACGGCGGTGCCCCGCTGGAAGGCACCATGCGGGTCCACGGCGCCAAGAACTCGGCGTTGAAGCTCATGCCGGCGTGCCTCCTGGCCGAAGGCGAATCGGTCCTGACCAACGTTCCCGAGATCGCCGACGTGCCGGTCATGGCCGACATCCTCCGCGGTGTCGGTGCCGAGGTCGACGTCGACGAGGAGACCGTCGTCGTCCGAGTCGCCGAGCCGGACTGGCACCCGCCGGCCGACGCCGTCTCCGGGATCCGGGCCTCCACCGCGGCATTGGGACCGCTGGTGGGACGCTGTCGTCGCGCCCGGCTCGCGCTGCCCGGCGGGGACAAGATCGGTGAACGCCCCATCGACATGCATCTGACCGGACTCGAGGCGATGGGTGCCACCGTCATCCAGGACGGTGACGAGATCGAGGTCCGCGCCCCGGAGCTCCACGGCGCCCAGATCACCCTCGACTTCCCGAGCGTCGGGGCGACCGAGAATCTGGTCATGGCGGCGACCCTCGCGGACGGCCTGACGATCATCGAGAACGCTGCCCGGGAGCCCGAGATCCAGGACCTGTGTCGGATGCTGAACGAGATGGGGGCTCGGATCACCGGTATCGGCGAGCCACGGGTCGAGATCGAGGGGGTGGACCACCTCGAGCCGGTCTCGTGGCGCACCTGCCCGGACCGCATCGAGGCCGGGACGTTCGCCATGGCCGCCGCCGTCACCGGCGGCGACGTGCTGCTCGAGTCGGTCCGCCCCGGGGACCTCTACCTCCCGTTGACCAAGCTCCGGGCCGCCGGGGTGGTGGTGGAGGAAGGGGCGGACAGCATCCGCGTCAAGGGCGACGATCTCGTGGCCTGCGACTTCGTGACGCTGCCGTACCCGGGGTTCCCGACCGACCTCCAACCGCAGATGATGGTGCTCTTGTCGCAGGCGAGGGGGACGAGTCGCTGCACCGAGAACGTGTTCGAGTCCCGGTTCTCGTTCGTGGACGAGCTGCGCAAGATGGGCGCGGACCTCGAGATCGACGGCCACCACGCACTGATCCGTGGCCCGTCGAGGCTCCATGGGGCGGTGCTCGACGCCCTGGACGTACGCGCTGGGGCCGCCGGGGTCATGGCGGGCCTCGTGGCCCGTGGCGAGACCGTCGTCCGTGACATCCACCACGTCCTCCGGGGTTACGCGCACTTCGTGGAACGCCTGACATCGATCGGCGCCGACGTGCAGCGGGTCGCGGAAGAGGACTGGGACGACGGTTGATGGCTGACCCCACGCGGGCCGGTGCGATGATGCTGTTGCTCGCTGCTGCCCTCGCCGCACTACCGACCGCTGCCATCGCTCAGGACGAGGCGGCTCCGGTGGACCTCGGGCTCTACGGCACGCCGCTCCGCTTCACCGCCACAGAAGGGGTCACGCTGCAAGTAACGGCCCCTGACGGGGGCTCGTTGCTCGACGGTGGTCTTCCCCTCACGGGTGCGGTGGAGGTGCGGCTGGCAGCCGACGGGGAGCTCACGGTGATCAACGACGTCGCGATGTCCACCTACGTCGAAGGCATCGCGGAGATGCCTTCCCGGTGGCCGCTCGAAGCCCTGAAGGCACAAGCCGTCGCGGCCCGCACCTACGCGTGGTTCGAGCTCGAGCAGGGCCGGTGGCGTCGCTTCGGGTTCGACATCTGCGCCAGCACGGCCTGTCAGGTCTTCCACGGTCGCGAGGTCGTGCAGTCACCCGAGGTCGGCGACCGGTGGGCGCGAGCCGTCTCGGAAACCCGCGGCGAGGTGCTCGTGTTCGACGGCGACCCGATCCTGGCCCGCTACTTCTCCACCTCCGGGGGTGCCACCCGCAACAACGAGCACGTCTTCCCCGGCGAGGGTCCCCGTCCCTACCTCAAGGGCGTCGAGGATCCCGACGACGCCGTCTCGCCGCTGCACCGGTGGGCCGCCACGTTCACCCGGGAGCAGATGAACGAGATCCTGTCGCGCGGGCAGGAGCTGTCGGCAGCAGTGCCCGTCGCGGACATCACACATCTCAGCTCGCCCACCGGTGGGTCGGACCGCGTGCGGGTCACGAGCCAGGACGGTGTCGTGGTCGAGATCGGGGCGTCCAGCTTCCGTGCCTTCGTGTCTTCCGCGGCCGAGGAGCTGTATCCCGACGCCTATCCCCAGGATCGCCCCGACGGCAAACCGTTGCCGACCACGCTCCCCTCCAGCCGGTTCGAAGTGGAGATCACCGACGACATCGTGACGATCCGCGGCCGCGGCTGGGGCCACGGCGTCGGCATGGGCCAGTTCGGGGCGATGGGCAAGGCCGAGCGTGGCCTCGACTACCGCGAGATCCTCGCCGCCTACTACAACGGGCTCGAACCCGTCCAGGCTCCCGGCCTCCCCGAACGGATCCGTGTGGGACTCACCACCGCAGCCACCGACGTCACCATCTCGGCCGATGGTCCCTTCCAGGTCGCGACCGGCGGTGGCGTGATCACCGACCGGGGCCTCGGGACGTGGAGCATCCAGGCGGCACCCGAGCGCACGATGCAGCTGACCGCCCCCACCGGCTTCGGCGCCCCGCTCGTCGTCGCCCCGACCGAGACCTCCCGGCTCCAGCCTTTCACGGTCGAGATCGTGACGCTCAGCACGGTGGTGAACAAGCCCACGGAGCTCTCGCTCGAGGTCGTCGATCGTGACACCGGCACGGTCACCCTTGACCGCCGCATCGGCGTCGTGGAAGCCGGCCGTCACGAGGTTCGGTGGGATCTCGACGACGCCGACGGTCGCCAGGTCGCCGACGGCACCTACGACGTTCGTCTTGTGGCTGTCGACGAAGAGGAGGCGGTCGGGGGCACCCCGGTGACCGTCGAGCTTCGTGCCCCCGCCGCTCGGGGCAGCGCCACGTCGCTGCTGGCCGCCCTCCCCGCCGTCCCCGCCCCCGACCGGTCGCCCTGGGTGTCGGTCGCTGCGGTGCTTGGGCTCGTTGTCGGGGCAGCGGCCACGACTCGGTGGTCGCGGTCGTGATGGACCGACACGACGATCCCGCCTGGCACGAGTACTACGACCCGTCGCAGGCCGGCAACGACCCCGAGGACGCCTTCGCGGTGCCGTTCAACGTGGTCGACGGTGTCGCCCTCGTGGTCTGGACGATCGTGGCGCAGATCCTCATCTTCGCCCCGCTTCTCGCCGCCGGCTTCGAACTCGGCACGGGTGCCCCGACCCTCCTCGTCCTCATCGCCACGCAGCTCGTCATCGCCGGCGGGATCGTGGCCTGGCTGGCCGCCCGAGGCAGCCTGTCCTGGCGTGTCCTCGGCCCCGTCCGGCCGCGGCTGGGCCGTCACGTACCCGTGGGGCTCGGGGTCGGGGCGCTCGGGTTCATGCTCGTCACCGTCACGGTCATGGTCGCCGACCGGCTCTTCGGACCGTTCGAGGCTCCCAGCCAGCAACTCCTCGAGACCACCTCGAGCGGCGGCCTCCTCGCGACCCTGCTCGGGGTCGTCATCGCCGTCGTTCTGGCCCCGATCGTCGAGGAGACGATCTTCCGAGGAGTGCTGTTCCAGGCCCTCCATCGGCGTCTCGGGTACTGGTGGGCCGTGGCGCTCTCCGGCGCCATGTTCTCCGCCGTCCACGTCGAGATCACGCAGTGGGCGCTGCGACTGGCGCTGTTCCTGCTGGGGGCCTGGCTCGCGATCGCGCTCCGCCGCTGGGGCTCGCTGCTCGTACCCATCATCGGCCATGCGGTGTTCAACGGCGTCGCGATCGTGCTCTCGCTCACGGTCGCCCCGTGACCCCCCCGTCCGACCGGACGGCTCGCTTTCGGTCGGGTAGGCGCCGGCGCGTAGCCTTGTGGCCATCCCGAGACCCGAGCCCTGGAAGGCGCTGACGTGAGCGAGACCACCCCCGGCCAAGACATCTCGAACGTGGGGATCGTCGGTTGCGGGACCATGGGGTCCGGCATCGCCCAGATCGTGTCCTCGAACGGCCTCGACGTGAGGTTCGTCGAGGTCGACGACGCTGCGGTCGAAGAGGGCTTCGACCGGATCCGCTCCGACCTCGAGCGGCGTGTGACGCGCGGCAAGCTCGAAGAGTCCGAGCGCGAAGCGATCCTCGACCGGATCTCCGGCGGCACCGACTTCGGGGCGCTCGGGGAGTGCGACCTCATCATCGAAGCGGTCCCGGAGCGGCTCGACCTCAAGCAGAACATCTTCGCCAAGGTCGACGACGTGGCCCGGGACGATGCGATCATCGCCACCAACACCTCGTCGCTGCCGGTCATCGACATCGCCGTCCACACCCGGCGACCCAACCGGGTCCTCGGGTTCCACTTCTTCAACCCCGCCCCGGTGATGAAGCTCATCGAGCTCGTCCGCACGGTCGTCACCGACGACCACGTCATCGACGCGGCCAAGCAGTTCGCAGAGCGCATCGGCAAGGTGCCGGTCGCGGTGGGCGACCGTCGCGGGTTCATCGCCAACCAGCTCCTGTTCCCCTACCTCAACCAGGCGGTCGGCATGGTCGAGTCCGGCTACGCCACCAAGGAGGACATCGACAACGCGATGCGGTTCGGTGCTGGCCTCCCCATGGGCCCGATCGCACTGGTCGATCTCGTGGGTCTCGACACCATGATCGGGATCATGGAGGCGATCCACAGCCAGTTCGATGACACCCGCTTCGCGCCACGACCCCACCTTCGCCAGCTCGTCTCCGCCGACTACCGCGGACGCAAGACGGGGCGCGGGTTCTACGAGTACGCCGAACCCGGATCCGGGAAGGTCGTCGACAGCGAGACCGAGCGGGAGCCGGCCGACCCGGACCTGATCGCCGACTGGACGACGGTCGGGATCGTGGGCACCGGAACCATGGCCACCGGCATGGTCGAGGTCTGCGCCAAGGCCGGGTTCGACGTCGTCGTCCGGGGACGGTCGCAGGAGAAGGCAGAGAAGGTCGCCGCCGGATGCTCCAAGTCGATGCAGCGCATGGTCGACAAGGAACGCATGTCCGAGGAGGAGATGGTCGAGGCGCTGTCGCACATCAAGCCGACCCACGACCTCGCCGAGATCGCCGACTGCGACCTCATCATCGAGGCGGTCGCCGAAGACCTCGAGATCAAGAAGGGACTCTTCGACGACATCGCCGAACACGCCAAGCCCGATGCGATCCTGGCGTCCGTGACCTCCTCCTTGCCGGTCATCGAATGTGCCATGGTGACCGACCGCCCCGACCGCTTCCTCGGTCTCCACTTCTTCAACCCCGCCACCATCATGAAGCTGGTCGAGATCGTCCCCACCGTCCGCACCGACGAGCACGTCGTCGAGCAGGCACGCGCCTTCGTCGACAAGGTCGGGAAGGTCGGGGTCCTGTGCCCCGACCGCGCCGGCTTCATCGTCAACGCGCTCCTGTTCCCCTACCTCAACGACGCCGTCAAGATGCTGGATTCGCACTACGCGACCGCCGAGGAGATCGACACGGCAATGAAGCTCGGCTGCGGCTACCCCATGGGGCCGTTCGAGCTCATGGACATCGTCGGCCTCGACGTCACGCTCGCGATCATCGAACGGCTCTACCAGGAGTTCCGTGAGCCGTCCTACGAACCGTGCGGACTCCTCGTCCACATGGTCAACGCCGGTTTCCTCGGCCGCAAGGCCGGCCGGGGCTTCTACGTCTACTGACGTTCCACGTCTACTGACGGAGGTGGTCGAGCGACCCTTGACGGGCGCCTGACGGCTCGAGCCCGCCCCTGGCCGCGTTGCGGGGTCGCTCGCGTAGCCTCCGGCTACGCCACGCTCCCCGCGCCTCGCCAGATGGCGACCTCGGCCGCGTCATCGATCCGGGTGAGCCCCCCGACACGCTCCCGCGGCCCTGCCGGGCGACCCCCGACCGGCGTCTGGCGGTGGTGGCTGCTCGCACCGGGGGGTCCGTACCTTCACCCTGGTGGCAGCGGCCGATCGGTGAGACATGTCCCAGACGTCACTCGGGCCCGCGGGGCGGGCTCGCGAACACGACGCGTGGCGTGAGCTCGTCCGGTTCCTGCCGGACGTGGCGAAGCTCCTCTACGCACTGGTCCGGGATGACCGGGTGCCGATGCACGCGAAGCTCGTGGCCGGGGGAGCGATCGCCTACGTGGTGTCGCCGATCGACCTCATCCCCGATTTCCTCGGCGGCATCGGCAAGGTGGACGACGCCCTGGTCGTGACACGGGCGCTGCGGTTCCTCGCGCAGGAGGCCGGCTACGACCTCCTCCACGAGCTCTGGCCTGGCAGCGAGGACGGCTTCGCAGTGCTGCTGGTCGTCGCGGGGATCGACCGGTGACCCCGGTCTCCCAGGTGCCCGGGTACGTCGCCCGGCGTGTCCAACCCATCCACGCCGCGAAGGAGTACCGCTGCCCGGAGTGCGGCAACCCCATCCCGCCCGGGGTCGGACACGTGGTCGCCTGGCCGCTCGAAGGCGACGAGCTGCGCCGTCACTGGCACACGCATTGCTGGCGGATCGTCACCGCCCGCGGCCGGGTAGCCTGACCGGCCGTCCACCCGGGGGCCCCGTGAGCAAGCGAACCCACGAGAAGCAACTCGCGCGCGCCCGTGCCAAGCGGCGTCGGGCCGCGGCAGCGAAGCGCCGTCGGAACCGGATCATCAGCGTCGTCGTCATCCTCGCACTCGGCGCCGGCGCGTTCGCCATCGCGCTGGCACTCGGCGGCGACGACGAGCTGGCCGTGACCCAGGACCAGCTCGAGGACGGTGGCACACCGACCACCGACACCGGCGGCGACGAGGCCGAGACGATCGCCGGGGCCGAGCCGTGCCCATCGCCCGAGGGAGCACCAGAACCGACTGCGACCCCGTATGACGGCCCGCCGGCGACGGTGATCGACACCACCGCCACCTACGTCGCGACCCTCCAGACGACCTGTGGTGACATCGTCGTCGAACTGGCTGCCGACGCCGCACCCGAGACCGTGAACAACTTCGTGTTCCTGGCCCAGGACGACTACTACCGCGGCTCGCCGTTCCACCGCGTGATCGACGGGTTCATGATCCAGGGAGGCGATCCGACCGGTACCGGTCGGGGCTTCACCGACGATCCCGACAACGCGTTGCCGGGGTACCGCTTCGGTGACGAACTCGAGCTCGCCGAGCAGATCGTGAGCGAAGAAGGCGGCTACCCGCGCGGCGTCATCGCGATGGCCAATGCAGGGCCCAACACCCAGGGCTCCCAGTTCTTCATCATGCAGGCACCCACCCCCTACCCCTTGCCGCCCCGCTACACCATCTTCGGTCGCGTCGTCGAAGGCATCGAGATCGTCGACCGAATCGCCGCGGGCCCGGTCGAAGGGGAACTCGCCGTCGACCCGGTTCGGATCATCGATGTCACCATCGAAGAGCGAGGCGGGGCGACAGAGTCACCGTCCGAGCCGTCACCAACCGCGACGGCAACCGAGACCGACGACAACTAAGGATCGCTAGTGGCGAACCAGTACGACTCACCTCCGGAGATGCAGATCGATCCGTCGAGCGACTACTCGGCGACGATCAAGACCAACAAGGGCGACATCGCCGTCGACCTGTTCGCTGAGGACAGTCCCAAGACCGTCAACAACTTCGTCACTCTGGCGCGGGACGGCTTCTACGACGGCGTGATCTTCCACCGCGTTATCGAAGGCTTCATGATCCAGGGGGGCGACCCCACTGGCACGGGGACCGGGGGCCCCGGCTACCGCTTCGAGGACGAGCTCGACAAGGCACAGGACCACGGCTACCCGCGTGGGACGCTGGCGATGGCCAATGCCGGGCCCAACACCAACGGGTCGCAGTTCTTCATCGTCCACAACGACGCCCCGCTCCCGCCGAACTACTCGGTGTTCGGGCAGGCAACCGACGGCCTCGACGTGGTCGATGAGATCGCGACCACCGACACCGACCCCAACGACCGCCCGCACGAGGACGTCGTCATCGAGACCGTCGAGGTCAGCGAGAACTGACCGAAGCGAGCGCCGAGCGGCGCTCCTCGCTGGCGGCCGGTGGAACGTCCGTCGCTTCGGGGGAGGCGCTGATGAGGAGGCCGGGCCGGCCTGACGGCCGCTACGGCGGCGGTCAGTCAGGTGGGCCGGCCGCGATCCGATCGAGATCCAGGGTCCACTCGCCGCCCCACTTCGCCGTCAACAGCCACGTAACGCCGAGTTCGCGGCAGGTGACCCGATAGTCGGGACCTGCGTCGGGCGGGGCGTCGAGCACCATGATCTCCCCGACCGCCTTGGTCCGCTCCCGGTAGGCCGTGACGAGGTCACGCAGGTGTTGTTCCGGGGCGACGCCATCGCCTGGCAGGACGCCGTCGCCGGGGAAGTGGGGGATGATCCCATCCCAGCGCGCCCCCCGCCGGAGGAAGGCTCGGCCGGGCCAGAGGCCACCGACCACGATGGGGATGCGCGGCCGCTGTTCCGGCGTCGGGAGCGTGACCGCGTCGCTCAACTGGAAGAACTCGCCGTCGTAGGTGACGGCCTCACCGCTCCACAAGCCGTCGATGATCTCAAGCGCTTCGTCGCAACGTCGTCCGAGCGCGGGAAGGTCCCACGTGTCACCGAACCGGTCGTAGTCGGGGCGCCGCCCGAGTCCGAGACCGAGGATCACGCGGCCCCCCGACAGCCGATCGAGCGTTGCCAGGTCACGGGCGACCTGCCACGGTTGGCGTCGCGGCAACGGCGTGATCCACGTCCCCAGCCGGAGCCTCTCCGTGCGCGTTGCGATCCCGGCCAGGGTGATCCAGGGATCTGGGAACGGACGATGGTCGTCCGCAGCCCCGGTGCCACCGATCGCCGACGGTGGTGGGAAGATCAGGTGGTCGGCGAGGAAGATCCCATCCCAGCCCGCGTCCTCGGCTGCCACCGCTGCATCGATCAGGAGGTGGGGCTCCTCGCCGGCCTCCCAGTTCGGCAGTACCAGGCCACGTCGCATCGCGCTCTCAGATCCGGCATCGAACAGCAGAGAGGACTCTACGGGCTGCTGTCGGTACTGGGTCGGACCAGCACATCCGCCCCGCGCGGCCAGGGTGGCCGGCGGGGTGGAGGTGGGATGAGCGGTGTTGGTGGGTGTGGTGGCGGTTGGGCGGCTTCCGACCGCTGCGCCGGAACGGCATGTTGCTTCGTGCAGGTCAGTCGGGTGGATCGCCGGGCGGGTCGGTACCGGAGGCGTCGTCGGGCGGTTCGAGGGGTGTTCCACGGGGCAGGGTGCGGAAGGTGCGTTGGTCGCGGGTGAACGAAGCCTCGCCAGTGTCGGGGTCGAGATGGGGTCGCCAGCCGCGCCGGTGGATGTGATGCAGATGACTTCTGGCGCCCAAGGTGATCAGGTTGTTGGGGTGGTGGCTGCCGCCATGCTCGCGCGGGACGATGTGATGCAGATGCGAATCAGAGCTGGGCAGGTCGCTTCCGGGGAACCGGTCGCCCCGATCGCGCAGCCGCACCGCCAGCCGCACCTCAGCCGGGATCGCGGCGGACTGTCTGGCACTGACCGCCAACGGACGTTTCCCGTCGACGATCACCGCCCGCAGGTCTGCATCGGAGGCCAGCAGATCGGTGACTCTTGCCGACAGGGTCGGCAGGCACCCCGGCAGTCTGGTCTCCAACTGTCCCGCCGCGTTGACGTGGACATCACGGATGTCGACGATCACGTTCATCGACGGACGCGGCCGCCCACTGCTGTGGCCGGCGAGGTAGTTCTCGGCGGTTGCGAGCAGGCCTTGGAAGCGGTCGAACGCCCGCGCGCGGCGGTTGGGACGGCGGCCGTCGTCGTGGACGTCGTGGTTGTCATCGTCATGGTCGAGGATCGACGGGCCCCCAGCCGCACGCCGATCCCGTGCACCGGCATCCCAGGCCTCGAGCAGGGTGGCGGTCTCCAGCGGGTCGGCTTCGCCCAGGAACCGCATGCCACCGTCGAACCGCGGCTGGACCGCCAGGAAGCTCGAACTTGGTGTTCCGGTCTCCTCACGCTCCAGCTCATTGGGGTCGCGGAGTTCGGTGATGGCGACGTCGACCTCGTGCAGCAACTCGTCGGGGTGGAACCCATCCAGCCCCTCCCACTTGGCACAGGTGGCGGCGATACGCCCATCCAACGTGCTGCGGTGTTCACGCGACAGCCGGGAGGCTTGCAGGCAGATGTTTCGCACCTGCCCCCAGGAGACCTCGCCGGTTTCGAACAGACCGGCCAGGCGCGGCATGTCCCGCAGCACGTCTGCAGAGGTCAGCAGCGTCGACCGGTCGGAGCCGATCAGCCGGCACACGTTGGTCAGAAAGATGTCGATCGGCAGCCCCTCGACCGCCTCACAGGCGCCGGTGCCGATCACCTCACCCAGGTGGCGGAGGGCTTTGGCGATGAACCGGTCCGCACCGTCGAGCAGCTCCACGGCAGCGGCCAGATGCGCCGCCCCGTCAGCCAACGACGGCACCGGAGGCCACACGTCCGTGGGAACGCCGGCAGTGGTGGTGGAAGTGGAGTTCGAGCGCATGACCACACCGTACGTGGGGGGTGTGACATCCACCGAACAGACGTTCGCCCCCCTGTGGACAACCGGCTGACCCGAACCTTTCTAGGCCCGCCTCGTCATCACGAAGCACCGCGCCCCGATCCGTGGATCTACGGGGGGTCCGTCCTCGATGTCGAACTGGTCGCCGAACAGCGCTCGTTCTTCGCCCGGCTCGATCGCGGGGGCCAGCCTTGACGGGCCGTGGAAGCTGATGAACGGGAGGTCCTGGCGGGCGGCGTAGAAGCACCAGAACAGGAACAGCGACCCCGGGCGGGACAGCCGCACGACCGTCGCCGCCATCTCCCGTCGGCCATCGCTCGCGAGGTCGTCCAAGGTCCCGAAGTCGACCAGCAGGTCGAACGCCCCGTCGATCCCCGGGATGTCGTCGGCAGTGAGATCCCCGATCACGAACGTGGCATCGACCTGTGCCTCGCGGGCGCGGGCGCGTGCCTTCTCGATCGCGACGGCGGAGAAGTCGACGCCATGCGCGTCGTAGCCCTCGCTGGCCAGATGCACGACGTTCGCTCCGGTCCCACATCCGAGGTCGATCGCCCGAGGATGCGTCCGCGGCGACACGTCCCAGTCGTCGAGGAACTCGCGGAGCTCGGTACGGACGCCGACGGCGTCCCACGGCGCCCAGTAGCGGTACATGAGGTCGTAGGCCCTGCTGCCCACCACGATCTCTCCTGACCTCCGAACCCCACGACCATAGGTCGGCGGGAGTCACAACGGCGTGCGCACCGCGGACGATGCGCCTGTCAGCGCAGGCGTGAGGCAACTCCACCGATGACCTCTGCGTCGGCAGGGGTGACAGCGCGACCAGCTCGCGCCCCGCCCCGAACAGGACCCGCCATGCGAACGCCGTCCCGTCTCCGACCGATGCTCCAGCCGATCCCGATCCTGGCCGCGACCGCCGTCTTCACCCTCTCGGCCTGCGGCGGAGCCGACCCTGCCCCCGTCGAAGATGTCGCCGATGCGGCTCCCGCGACGGCCGCCCCGGTTTCTGACGATGGGGATCTCCCGCTCCCGGTTGCTCCCGATACCCCGGATGGCCACGATGGGGATGACGACAGCGCCCCGCCCGTCGCCGATGACGATGCCGATCGCCCCGACCACACCGGGAGCGACGACGCCGGCTTCACGGTCGAACCCGAAGGCCAGGAGCTCGCGCTGGTCGGCAACGACACCGTGGAGGTCCTGTACACGCTCGACCCCGAGGGCGAGTCCTTCTTCGCCGCCGCAGCGGTGCGTCCCGGATCCACGCGGACCGACATGACGGTGGTGGTGATCACCCACGCCGAGGGCATGTACGACCTCCGCTGGCTCGAGGTCCGGGACGGCGAGGTGGGTGACCTCGAGCTGTTCCCGGCTGCCTACCGCATGCGCCCCGACCTGCCGGCCTACGAGGGCGTCGTCCCGACCGTGGCGTGGTCGCCGGACGCGAACTCGATCGCCTGGTTCGAGCCGGGCGACGACGGCGCGGTGCTCCGGACCGTCGGGTGGCGTGACGGCCCCGGCACGGGGGACACCGCCGACGACAACGCCTCCTGGGGGATCGAGGGTGCACCGGCCGTGCTCCAGGCTCGGACCTGGGACGTGGCGCACAGCGACGGCAGCCAGACGCTCCTCACCGCAGAGGATGCGGCCGGGGGGACCTACCGACTCCAGCTGGAGCGTCAGGCGGATGGCGCGTGGGCGTACCACGGCTTCGCGGGCTGATCCGGGAGGCGAGCGTCGCGCGACCCGGGCCTCGGCAGAACGCGCCGGGGCCCGGTGCGTCAGTCGTAGGTCACGACCATCCGGATGGGGTGCTCCTCACGGCTCTCGAGCAGCTCGAGCGCACGGGGGAACTCGTCGATCGTGAAGGTGTGGGTGATCGACCGGGTGAGGTCGAGTCGGCCTGCCTCGACGAGGTCGATGAGCTCGTTGAGGTCCGAGCCGGTCGAACCGAACGAGCCCACGAGCTCGAGCTCCTGGGACACGAACAGGGCCTCCGGCAGGAGCTGCATCGGCTGTGGGGTCAGTCCGACGATCGTGGCCCGGCCGCCGGGCGCGAGGCACTTGACTGCCTGGTCGACGGTCTCGTTGGCGCCGACGAACTCGAACGAGCGGTCGGCGCCGCCGCCGGTCAGCTCCTTGATCTTCCGGGCCGGCTTGCCGTCGGATGCGTCGACCACCTCGTCGGCGCCCCATTCGGGTGCTCGCTCGAGGTTCACGGGGTCGACGTCGACGCCGATGACGGTGCAGCCGGAGAGCTTGGCCAGCTGCACGGCATGCATGCCGAGCCCGCCGAGGCCGAAGATCGCGGCAACCACACCGTCGCCCACACCGCCCCGCTTGAGGGCGTGGTAGGGGGTGGCCACGGCGTCGGTCAGGATCGCCGCCTGCTCGAAGGGGATCCCGCCGGGCAGCGGCGTGAGGAAGCGCTGGTCCGCGATGGCGTACTCGGCCTGCGCCCCGTCCGCGTCCACTCCCGGGATGACGATCGACTCGCACAGCGATTCCCGGCCGATCTGGCAGTAGGTGCAGGTGCCACAGGTGCGGACCATCTGGAAGGCGACGCGGTCGCCGGGGAGCCAACCTTCCACACCGCGCCCCACGGCCGCGACGACACCGGCTGGCTCGTGTCCGAGGATCTGCGGCAGCTCGGGGCCGTGTGGTGTCGTGCGGTCGACCACGTGGAGGTCGGAGGCGCAGACTCCGCAGGCCCGGATCTGGACGAGGACCTGCCCCTGCCCCGGTTCGGGGACCGGCACCTCTTCGATGCGGATGTCTGCGGGCTCGCCGTCACGACGGGGGCGGTGCAGGCGTGCCGCCCGCATCGTCTCGGGAACGTCGGGGGTGCTCAGTTGGCTGCTTCCGAGCCGAGATCGTCGTCATCGCCGGGCCATGGCGGCAGGTCCTCGAGGCTGACGGTGTCGGTGCGCCGCACGCCCTGGTCGTAGTCGCGCATCCGGCGGGGGTAGCCGACCTTGCCGGCGTCGTAGAGCGGGACGCCGTGCTTGTTGCACAGGCTCTCGGCGTGGCCGCGGTCCCGGACGGGGCGGCGCAGGTACTCGCCGTCGCCGGCGACCACGAGCAACGTGACGTCGTAGATGGCGGTCTTGGGCTCGAGGTACCCCTCGACGCCGTCACGGGTCTTGATGAACTCCTCGAGCTCCTTCGTCGACACCCGCGAGGCCTTCGAGGTGCTCGGGCTCGGGGCGTCCCGCTTGGTCTCGCCCTTGAACCACGCGCGGATGCGGTCGGCGAAGCTCACTCGTGTTGACCCGTCGTCGTCTGTCATCAGGCTACCAACGCCC